>NZ_JASGCA010000001.1:0-497175 GCF_030449715.1 Bacillus sp. LB7 | reverse complement strand
CCCGGGGGAGTTTTCTTAATACAACGCTGAAAGCTTTTTGGAACCCTAGGCCTAGCCTAGGGTTTTCTTTTTCACAAAAAAAAGCGTCCGCTGATCCGGACGCTAGCTGCCTTCTTGCTGATACATATGTTCAAGCTGTGAAAATGAAATATCGCCGGCCGCACAATCTACAGCGGCATCGACTATCTGATCAAATCGGTTGGCCGAAGCGCTTTTCTCTTTTAACCGTTGTTCATAGCGTTCGAGCTCTACCTGCTGTCTTCTTAAATCCTCTTCTTTTCCATCATAATCAGATGCATTCATCGTCTCGATATTTCTTTTGACAGCTTCAACATAGCCTCTCAATATATCCATGTCTTCATACTCCTTGCCTTTTTTCAAAGGGTTTGCAACATTTATTATTTTTATACGTGAAAAAGAGGTTTTATACGGTTGCTCAAGTGCAAAAAAACAGATAAAATATGTCTTAATTTCTGTATTTTTTACATAAGGGGATTTAGAAGTCATTGAAAAACGAAACTGCGCTTAAACGAAGTCTTACACTCGGCCCGCTCGTTGTGATCGGCCTTGCTTATATGGACCCGCTCGTCGTATTTGATTCATACGGAGTGGTCGCACAACTGACAAAGGGGCACGTTCCGGCGGCATACATATTCACTGTTGCCGCACTCCTTTTGACCGCTTTGAGCTACGGCAGCATGGTCAAGGCCTATCCACAAGCGGGATCGGTTTATACATATGCATATGAAAGTATTCATCCGCATGCAGGATTTTTAGCCGGCTGGACGATCATGCTGGACTATTTATTTTTGCCGATGGTCAATTTTGCGATCGGTAGCGCTTATTTGACGGCGGCTTTTCCTGAAGTGCCGCATGGTTTTTGGGTCGTTCTGCTCGCTTTATCCATTACCGTTGTCAATATTTTAGGCATCAGACTAACGGCAAATATTACAGGACTGTTCGTCGCTTTTCAAGTGATCGTCGCCCTGACTTTTGCCGGTTTTATGATCGCCGGGCTGGCAGACGGCCTCGGGACGGGCGAGCTGATGTCAGCCGATCCGTTTTTCCGTTCTGATATCGAGCCGTCCCTGATTGTATCAGGAGCGACGATTTTGTGTTTTTCGTTTCTTGGCTTTGATGCGATTTCCACCATGTCTGAAGAAACGGTCAACCCGAAGAAGAACATTCCGTTGGCCATCTTTTTAACAGTAGCGATCGGCGGAACGCTGTTTACGGCGATTTCTTACTTGATGCAGCAAATCTATCCGTCCTATGATAGCTTCCGGCACGCCGAATCGGCATCGCTGGAAATCGCCCTATATACAGGAGGCGCTTTTTTAAAGTCCTTCTTTTTGGCGGGAACAATGGTCGCTGTCATCTCTTCCTCGCTTTCTTCGCATGCGAGCGCTTCGCGGCTTTTGTATGCGATGGGGCGGGACAGCTCTCTTCCGAAACGCTTTTTCGGCTATGTGCATCCGACTTTAAAGACGCCGGTCTTTAATATTATGTTCATCGGACTGATTTCATTGACGGCCATGATCGGGGAACTCGAGGTCATCTATTCATTCATCAGTTTCGGCGCGCTGATCGGATTTATTTTTGTCCACCTGTCTGTCATCGGCCATTACTACATTCGAGAACAGGAGAGGGGCTTTTTAAAAACGCTTCGCTATTTGGTTCTGCCCTTTTTTGGGGCCTCTTTCTGCGGCTGGCTGCTGCTTAGCGTCAGCAAAAATGCGCTCATGATTGGAGCCGGCTGGCTGATTGCCGGGTTTATATACTTTTTGTTCAGAATCCGTTCGCTTCCGAACGTCACATTCGGCTTTGACCGCGATCCAAGATAGAAGGATATCGCTTGGTCTTCTTGAAGATATATGTCATAATAAATGAGGCTGTATACTGTTTTGCATCAGGGCGCTACAGAGGTGAAACCATTGAAGAAAAAGAAATCAGGATGTTTAGCCGGAGCTGGCTGTTTGTCTTTTTTTGTGTTTGTTCCCTTGATCATTTTCTTTGCCATCTCCGGTCTGGAACAATTAAAATGGCTTCCTCTTGACACTGAATCTAACATTCTTGAGAGATTAAAAGATTACAAACCTCTTGTTGAAGAAGAACTTGATGAACAGGATCTTTCACAATACACCGCTCTTTTATTGGGCATGATGTATCAGGAGTCGAAAGGCAGAGGCGGTGATCCGATGCAGTCATCGGAATCTCTCGGTATGAAGCGAAATGAGATTGACGATCCAAAAGCAAGCATTAAGCAGGGTGTGCGCCACTTTACAGCAATGTATCAAAAGGGACAGAAAAAAGGCGTCGATATTGAAACGATCATCCAGAGCTATAATATGGGATCGGGTTATATCGACTATGTCTCAAAACACGGCGGAAAACACTCAGAAAAGCTGGCAAAGGCATTTTCCGAGGAACAAGTCAAAAAGAACCCCGATCTGTATAATTGCGGCGGAGATACAAACAATTTCCGCTACCCTTATTGCTACGGGGATTACTCTTACACGGAAAAAGTAATGGAACGCACAAAAAAAGTCGAAGAACATATCGAAGGGTTAACACTTGAACATTGACAAAACGGCAAGCCGGGTGAGTTTTCGTCCGGCTTGTCCTGTTTTCGAGGAGCGAACAGAAGCATCGCCTGCAGCCGCATGCCATGCTGTCATCAGTTCGCGCATTCTCCGTGAACACTTCGTTCCATCCTTCTACTGCAAAAAACCGCCTTCTTTCAGCATTTCTTTTACTTCCTTTTTTGAGATTAAAAAGTCTTTTGAGCTCAACTGATCTGTTTCTAAAGGCTGACAATCCGCATACTTTTTATGAAGTTCAGGCATTTTGATTGCAGGTAGCACCACCGCGAGGTCATTTGTAAATGAAACAGCATGCTGCCGTTCATGAGGTGAAATCAGCAGCTCATGAAGCTTTTCCCCCGGCCTTGCCCCCGTTTCTGCGATGGACGTTTTTTCGTTTCCGTAAGCTTCGATCAGCACTTCAGCCATGTCTAAAATTCTGCAGGCCGGCGAATTCATAATGAAAATTTCCCCGCCTTGGCCGCTTTCAGCCGCTTTTAATAAAAGCCGTATCGTTTTTTCCTTCGTGAGGAAGAAACGGGTCATTCTTTTGTCTGTGATGGAGACCTGGTTCTTTTCCCTGATCTGGTCTTTAAATAGCTGAAGAACGCTTCCGCTGCTTCCGAGCACATTTCCTCCCCTTACACAAATAAAATCCGTGTCTGAATAGAGATGGTTCGCGTATACGATCAGCTTCTCGCCGATCGCTTTCGTCATTCCGTAAAAGTTGGCAGGATCAGCCGCTTTGTCAGTCGAGACATTGATGACTTTTTTAACGCCGTTTTCGATCGCTGCTTCAATGACGTTTTCCGTCCCTGTGACATTCGTTTTTAATGCTTCAAGCGGCTGTTCTTCACAAACCGGCACATGCTTCAGCGCAGCTAAATGGAAGACATAGTCGACACCTTTTAATCCTGTATTCAGCGCTTTCCGGTCTCTAATATCCCCGATGAAAAACGTCAGCCTTGGATCTTCAATCTGCCTTCTCATTTGAACTTGTCTTTCTTCATTTCTGGAAAATACAATGAGCTTTTTAGGGCTTAAGGATAGCAGCTGAAGAATGAGTTCCCGGCCCCATGAGCCTGTTCCTCCAGTAATGAATATCGTTTTATTTTCAAACATCCGCTTTTTCTCTCCCTTTGTGCCTTGATCAATCATTCTCATCGGCGAAAACTATCGAATCGTTATGCCTTGGAACATTTCTCTCCAATACGGGTCATTTGATTGCCAAATTTCTTGATCAGGAAGTTCGACAGCGCATACGTTCTTTAACGGCCAGTGATTCTCAACAATACCCGATACATTTGTGTGATTGATCAGAAGAATGCTGAAATCGTTTGTAACCAAATCAGAGAGCACTTCTTCAAGTTCTTTTGCTTCCTGCATTGTGCCGCTTGTTCTCACAAACAACACGCGCTGTGCAGTCGATGTCTTTTCTAAAAATCTGTTAAATCTCCTGTTAAACTTTTCTTTCACTTCATGATAGGTAGCCAGGTTGTCGAGTGTATTTCGATCCGCTTTAAAATCGTGTGCCGAGTCAATGCAATAATAATCATCCGTAACGGAAATAAAAGGATCTTTAGTGGCAACTCCTGTGGAATACCCCGTCACTCTCAAATTTATAGGATCCATAAAGCCTTCAAATCGGTTCCGCATCAGTCGGCACAGGTCCGGCAGCGACGAGGTGCCGACCCAATCAAAAGGGCCTGCGTACGGCCTTATATTCATTTTTCTCAGCTGAAGAGCTGTCAGGCACAAGTGCCCTAAGCCAAAAATCGCATCGTATTCGCCCTGTATCTCTTTTAAATTCATATTCTCACTCCTTATACTTTCTAACAAAAATAATCATTATAAGTAGCTAATGATAGGAAAGAGCATCTGGCTTTATAACATAGTATGTCGGTGTAACAAATTGGCAAAAGACAATCACCTAACAAGGCCTCCTAAATTCAATCAGCCTTGTTAGATTTAAAGGCTTAATAAAAACCTTCGGAGCTCCGAAGGTTAATTGTGGGGAATAAAACTATTCTGTTTTTGTTTGATCTAGTGTTTTAAAGAAATTTAATGTAGCATCATTTGGAAGTGTATAATTTTCCGGAAGCGACTCTTTGATCGCTTCAAGCACTTTGTTATTGCTTTCTATAATTTTATTGTTCATTTCTTCAAAGCTCGTAGATAATTCGTCTAATACTTCATTTTTGCTGTTTACATTCGTTGAGCTTTCTTTCGGTAAGACCTCTGTGGTTTCAACAGGCTGTTCATTTGATTCAGCAGCTGAATCTGCGGCAGAATTCGCCGGAGCGGCCTTTTGAGCTAGTGCTTCAGCTTTTGCTTTTCGAAACTCGAAAAGCAAATCCAAATATTTATCCCACCAATCGATATCCACTTCCTCTTTCGTCAGAAGTTCAAACAAATGCTTTTTAATTTCAGACTTCATATGACATGTCTCCTTTATTTTAAAGTTTGCTGATAAATCTCCAAAATCTTGTTGACAGCTTCCTCCATATTCCAATATTCCATTGCAAACTTGTGCGCATTGGATCCTAAAGTTTTTCTAAGCGTCTCATCTTCCAACAACTGATTGATAGAGTTGCATATGGCCTGTGCATCTCCTTTAGGCGTAACCATACCGGTCACATTGTGTTCGACGATTTCAGGAATACCACCGGCGTCGCTGACAATGACAGGAAGTCCGGCTAATTGCGCTTCAATAACAGACAGCGGCTGATTTTCGAGAAGACTCGGCAAAACATACACATCAGCAATTGAAAGAAGATAAGGGACATCATCGCGCTTTTTCATAAACACGACATCATTTTCCAAACCGAGCTGTCCGCATAGAATTCGCAGTCCCGCCATTCTCTCTCCGTCGCCGGCAATCCAGCATACCCAATCATCCCGAACCTCTTTTAAATGTGAAAGTGCGGCAAGCAGATGCTGAACACCTTTGTTTTCAACGAGCCTGCCTGTGAAAAGGATAATTTTCTTATCTGTTTGCGGTATTTCCGCTGACCTTATATCCTTTCGTTTTAGAAAGCTATCAATATCATAGCCATAATGGAGAACACTGATTTGTTTCTCCGGTGTATCAAATTCCTTAGTCAACAGATTTTTCAACCAATTGTTGGCAACGATTGTGGCATCAGCCGAAACCGCGCCGACCCGTTCAAGATGGTCGAAGTACGCCCTTGCAACGTCAGAATTAGATCTTCTGTGGATCGTTGTCAACTGGTGTCTGATTTCATAGGCTACACTCCCGTGAAGCGTTGCAACAAGCGGTGTGTTTTTTGGCTTTACCCGTTTCAGGCAGCCGCTTGAGATGACATCTTGGGCATGGATCAGATCGTATTTTTCCAATCCTAAATAAATGGCTGCAAATTCGTAAACATAGCGCTGGATCTCTGTAAAGTGAATCAATTGATTGTCAAATATTTGCGGAAAAGATTGTTGATTGACCGCTTGCTCAATCATAGGTAGGAGCTGTTCTTTTTGGACCTTGCGATTTTCATTTACAATATGAACAATCTGATTCTCCTCTCCATATCCAAGCAAATCGACCTCATGTCCCATAGATTCAAGCGATTCTTTCAGCTGGACCATATATGTCCATACACCACCTACATGCGGAATACTCCAATAAGTGGCAAGAAGAATTTTCATAAGCATCTCCCTTTTTCATTTCTATCCAATGCTCTAATTATTTATATTGGTGATTGTCATATCTTGTGTAGGACGGATATCCAATTCAGAAAGATTATTTTTCAAGAGGCTGTAAAAGAAAAAATCCGTCCCCTTTTATAAGGGAACGGATTTTTATCTTTTAGTAATAGGGGGAAATCATCATATAGACGAGAACACCTGTCAGGCTGACATACAGCCAAAGCGGCATCGTCCAGCGGGCGATTTTGCGGTGGCGTTCCACCTGCATGCTCAGGCCTCTGAACAGCGTAAACAGTGCCAAGGGAACGATTAATGCTGACAAGACAATGTGTGTGATCAAAATAAAATAGTAGATCGGTCTTATGATCCCTTCCCCGCCAAAATGAGTGTCAGGCATCAAGGAATGATAAGTTAAGTATGAAACGAGAAAGATGAACGTTGTCGTAAAAGCTGCAAAAATAAACCGTTTGTGCGCCTTAATGTTTTTCTGTTTAATCATGATCAGTGCAGCCACTAAGAAAATGAATGTGAAGCTGTTGCAGACTGCGTTCAAAAGCGGCAGAAAAGTCAAATCCAAATGAGCGAATTTGTCGCTTTTCGGCATGAAAAACAAGAGGGCAATGACACCGTTTATGATAATCGTCAGAGCAACAACAATGCCTGTATAGTTTTTATTTTTTTGTGTATGTGTCATATCGGGCAATCTCTCCTATTTGTGCAAGCTATCAAAATCGTATTCAAATTCAGGAGGAATGTCAACGTTTTCGGCTTTTCGTCAGAATTTAGTCACAGAATATACAAAAATTCCCCTCCTCTAGAACGAGGAAGGGAACTCAGGCGGGTGCCTTAGAAATTCATAGCATCTTTAGCCATTAATTTTTCGAATTCTTCTTCAGTTACGATATCTTCTTTATTCGGTTTATGTTCAAACTTTACGTCACCATCGATATTTTTGTACGTCGTTGATGCCGTGATGCCTAAAGATTGAGGGGCTTTTTTGCTGTCAACAGACAAAGAGATATCCGCATTTTCAGTCAGAAGATTTTCTTTGTCATCGATTGTTGATGTCACATCAAACTTTTTGAATGTGACGTCTTTCAGTCCGTCTTTAATCTTGTTCAGCTCGCTCTTCGGAACAGCTTCTCCGCTCGCTTTTCCGGCGATTTCGATGAACTTGACGACCGCAGCTTTAATTTCTTTGTCACTGAAGCTGAAAGCGACTTTTTGAGCAGCACCCTGCTCTTTTTCTTTATCCGTCAGATCCGCTTTTTCAAACTTATCTGCAGGCAGATTGTCCGCAGCTTCTTTGATGGATTCCATCAATTGTTTTTGAAGCTCATCCGCGTCTTGAGATGAAGTTTTGTCATCTTCAAGCGGGAATTCAAGGTACTTGCCTTTGACGCTGTCAAAATTCATGCCGGCTGTTCCAAGGAACAAGCCGAAGCTGTCAAGAACGCTGTCAATTTTAATGTAGCCGACTTGTTTCTTTTCGTCCATATAAACCGGAATATCGAAATCAAGCGACATGTTTTGGACTTTCAGCTTCGCTTTAATCACAGCCTCAGACTGTTTCGTTTCAGCATTCGTTTTTCCGCTGATCGTTAATGTTGCATCGTTCAGCATATCAGCGACTTGCTTATCTTCCGCTCCAAGGTTGGATGCGTCAACTTTCAAGCCGATATCACTTGAAAATTCGTATGATTTCGCAGAAATCAGCTTTTTATAAGCCGCTGCGTAAGATCCTTTTGGATCAGCCTGCTGACATGCAGCTAATACAAGAACAAAAGCTGACATCAGCATCAATAGAGAAAAAATTCTTTTTTTCAAAACCGTACGCTCCTTTTGTCATGATCTTTCTGGGATTTAGGAGGATCCATTGTCTCGTATCCTAGGTAAATATACCAGAAGTCATAAGAATTCTATCACAAAAAAAATCGTAGAATGTGAAATTTTTGTTTAAAATTACATTAAAATTTAATTCTAGCAACCCATTTGCAAATTGCCGTTCTTTTTACTATAATCGAAAACTGTATGTTTTAATGGAAAGGAGCAAGTTTTATGATAACGGATGAAGAACTGCAAAAAGACAGCTCCGGCTTGCAGAAGGAATTGAATGAATTGCAATTTCAACTGTTTCGGATGCGCGAAAATATGAAGGATATCTCCAAAGATTCGCGAGTGCTCGGTATTGATCAATCGAAAGACGATGAATGGATGATTGTCCATTCGATTGATGATGGCCGGACATGCAAGATCATGTTAAGCGATTGCCAGTCGCCGTACCGCGGGAGATGTGATTTTTCTCTTGTCGCTTCCTACAAAGAAGAAAAACGCGCGATCCATATCGGGGATATTAAAGGGCCGGCAGGCTACGGTTATGGATCCATCTGCATGAAGTATTTAAAAGAAAAAGCCCGCGAGCACAACATACCGGTCATCATGGGGGACATTGCTGAAAGGGATTGGGACCATGTGGACCGGCTGATTCATTTTTATGAAAAGCATCATTTTGAAGTAACGATCGATCCCGGTTCAAAATCCGGCGAAATAGAGTGGCAGGATCTTTAAAAGTATGGTGAGATAGAAACAATGAAAGGTGTGCCTGTTCATGTTTCCAGATAAACTACAGCCAGGTGACGAAATCAGGGTGATTGCCCCATCGAGAAGCCTGTCCCTTCTCAACACCGACAAGATCGAAAAAGCGAGAACGGTTTTAAACAATCTCGGATTTCGAATCTCTTTTTCCGCACATGCTAATGAAATTGATGAATGTTCTTCCTCCAGCATCAAATCGAGAGTAAGCGATCTCCATGATGCCTTTTCCGATCAACGCGTCAAAGGAATACTCACTGTGCTCGGCGGATATAACAGCAATCAGTTGTTATCACATTTGAATTATGAACTCATAAAGGCCAATCCAAAAGTGTTCTGCGGCTTTTCAGATATTACCGCCCTTTCAGCGGCGATCTATGCAAAAACCGGGCTTGTCACCTATTCGGGACCTCATTTTTCAAGCTTTTCAATGGGGTATGGACTAAACTATATGACAGATTACTTTTTGAAGTGCTGTTGCGCAAGCGGTGTCTACGATGTTGAACCATCATCGATGTGGTGTGAAGAAATCGAAACTGAAGAATGTCCCAAACAAAACAGCGGCCCTGTTGTGATCAATGAAGGCTCAGCTGAAGGCAAGATCATAGGAGGGAATTTGTGCACATTGAACCTATTGCAAGGTACGGAATATTTCCCTGACATCAAGAACTCCGTATTGTTTCTTGAGGATGATTGGGAATCGCCGGCAGCGTTTTTTTGACCGCGATCTGCAGTCATTGCTTCATCTGCCCGATTTTCCCGGTGTCAAAGCTGTTCTCATTGGCCGTTTTCAGACAGCATCAGCCGTATCGCTTGAGCGCCTCAGACAAATTGTGCAAACAAAAAAAGAGCTTTCCCGAATACCCGTGATCGCGAATATAGATTTCGGCCATACAACCCCTTTCTTTACATTTCCGATTGGCGGACGGTGCCGGATCGACGCACAGAAAGAACAGGTATCACTTTGTATCACAAAACATTAAGGCAGAGGATGAACGCACATCCCCTGCCTTGTTTTATTTGGCAAGACCCCAAGGCGAAAATAACAGATAAATGCAGATCATCAGACAAATCACAAGAACAGAGGCAAGTTTAGCATGCTTCCATGGCCGCAAATCAACCTTGGCATTTTTCTCGAGCTTGAATTCCGACTGCCTTGGCTTCAATTTTCCGATGAAAAGCATCAAGAGGACGGAAAACGGAAACAGAACAGCCAATATATAGAGAAAATGAATATGGCCGAAATAGATTTTAGAGATGGTATACAACACAATGTGTGCGAATATCGCCCATTTCACGGCAAGCGCCGGCACTTTTTTTGTAAAAAATCCAACGACAACGGCAGCCAATACAGGGACATTGAAAAATCCGAACATTTCCTGCAAATAATTGTAAAGTCCGGACGGCGCAAACAGAATAAAAGGCGCGATGATAATCGATACCGCGGCAAGGATCACCACAAAGATCCTTCCCGTTTTCACAAGCTCTTCTTCTTTTGCCTCAGGCTTGAAGAGCGGTTTGTACAAATCCAATGTAAACAACGTGATCGTGCTGTTCAGCGAACCGTTAAACGAGCTGAGAATCGCTCCGAATAAAATCGCGGCAAAGACGCCGATAAGTGCAGTCGGCAGCAAATCAACGATCAGCTTAGGATAAACGGTGTCAGCATTTTGAATATGGCCTCCATACAGGTGATAAGCAATAACCCCGGGAAGAACGAGATAAAACACACCGATCGTCTTAAATACACCTGCCAGCAATGCGCCTTTCTGCCCTTCAGCCAAGTTTTTCGCCCCGAGCGCCCGCTGAACGATCGACTGATTAACAGCCCAATAAAATAAGTTGTTCACAAGCAGTCCCGTAAAAATCGTTGGCCACGGGACTTCTGCAGCGTTGTCCGCTGTAATGGCATTCAGCTTTTCCTTATGTACACTCGTCAGCTCTATATAGCCGTTTAAGAGACTGCCGTCGCCGATTGCCATGACTCCGAGCACAAAAATGAACAGACCGCCTAGAATTAAACCGGCGCCATAAATGGCATCAGCCGATGCCGCAGCTTTGAGCCCCCCAAAAAATATGTAGCAGCAGCTTGCGGCCCCGATCACAAGCGAGATGAAAAAAACAGTCGCAAACGCACTGATTCCAAGCGCTGAGGAAATATTGAACACTTGATCGAGTACGAGCGCCCCGGAGTATAAAACGGTTGGTAAAAATGAGGTCGCATATCCCAGAAGCAGGAGAATCGAGACGATTTGCCGAGTTCTCTGATCATAACGCTTTTCAAGAAAATCGGGTATCGTCGTGACTCCGGAACTGAGATACCTCGGTAAAAAGACGAATGCAAGCATAATGAGCGCAAGCGGTGCTGTAACCTCCCAAGCCATGGCACTCATCGTTCCCGAATAACTTTGACCGTTTAACCCAACCATTTGTTCCGTCGACAAATTGGTTAAAAGCAGCGAACTTCCAATATAGAGCGCAGTGAGACTGCGCCCGCCGAGAAAATAACCGTCTGACGTTTTCAAATTAATATCTTTTGTCCTCAGATAAGAAAAAATAAAAATCCCTGCATTAATCAATAAAAATGTCATGATAATCCACAGCAATACTTCTACATCTCCTTTTCTAAATCAGCTGATATGTACATATCTATTGAACTACCCATTTGCCAATCTAAAAAAACATCTAAATCGAAAAAAAGATGCAGAAAACAGAAAAAAGACACTGATCATCTCCATGGTCAGTGTCCATCAATGGTAAAACTTATTATTTTAAAACTTTTACTTTAACCGTTTTAACGCCCCAGTTTTTTGCCGCGGATTTGCTTGGAACAAATACGTCGATTTTGTTCCCTTTGATCGCACCGCCGGTGTCGGCAGCAGTCGCTTCTCCGTAGCCTTCAACATACACCTTGGATCCAAGCGGGATCACGTTTGGATCCACTGCAATAATCTTGGCGTTTTTATTGGCGTTCAGATCAAAACCCGTAGCTGTCACGCCTGTCATTCCGCCGTCATTAGCAGTATATGCCGTCGCGGTAACCGTCAGTTCTTTTGCAGCGCTTTGAGATTCGTTTGAACGGGAAGCCGTTTCTTTTTCCTGCTTAGGTGCAGGCGCAGATTTCTCAACTTTCGCTTCTTTTTGTACGGCAGGCTTTGTTTCCGCAGGCTGCGCCGCAGCAGCTTGAACCGTCGCCTGTCCGTCAACAGTTATGGATGTATTCGGGTAAATGATATCTGATTTTATGTTGTTCCAATTTTTAAGGTCGTTCACGGAAACGCCGAATTGTTGGGCGATTTTCCAGAGAGTGTCTCCCTTTTTAATGGTATATTGTTTCTTTTCTTCTGTCTGTTTTTCAGAAACGTTCAGCTTTTGTCCTGGAATAATCAGGTCTGAGGAAAGCTGATTCCATTCTTTTAAGTCCTGCAGATTTACCCTTTGTTTTTGCGAGATTCCCCAAAGGGTGTCACCTTTTTGGACTGTTACTTCTTTTGCAGAGGCACTCGCTCCGAATGCAGTTGAAGATAATGCTGCAACTGCAACAAAGGACATAAACGTCTTCTTCATAAGTAAATCCTCCCTTGTTAGCTTTTTATTGTCCGGCTAACAGGAGCAATCGTAACATATGAAAATGTCAAATCAATAACAAAACAATTTGTTTTTGATTACAGTTATTTTACGAGGAGGATTTTCAGCCGTCCAAAAATCGGCATAAATTCAGGTGTATCAAGGGTTCCAATCTTTTTTTTTCTGCAATAGGAGATTTACTAAAAAAACTTTTTACATATGATGTTTTTGGGTTTTTTATGCTTCTTTCTCGGTTTTATAGGCTTGAAGCTCCTGTAGAAATACAGCGCCGTATTTTACTCTTTTTTGTTCTCCCACTCCTTTGACTGACAAAAGTTCTTCGTCTGTCAGGGGAATTTTCCCGCTCATTTCCCGCAGCGTTTCGTCAGAGAATATGACAAAAGGAGGCACGCCTTGTTCCTGGGCAAGCTTTCTGCGCAGCGTTCTTAACCGCTCAAACAATTCGTCATCTTTAACAATTTGACTTGTCTGCATTTTTTCTTTGCGCATCACCGCTTCCCGGCCGAGCAAAACGTTTCGCCCCTTGTTGGCGACAAAGAGAACGGGATATGTTCCGTCGGACATCTGGATGTACTCATCTGCGATTAAAAATTCTATAAAATCGCTGATGTCGGCAATAGACCGGTTCTTTAAAATTCCGTAAGTCGATAATTGCTGGAAGCCGTTTTCGGTCACTTTCTTATTTTTGGAACCTGCCAGAACTTGCGCCACCATGGTTTTTCCGAACCTTTCTCCCATGCGGATGATGCAGGACAGTACCATCTGTGCTTCCTTCGTCACATCGATGATGCTTCGGGTGTCGAGACAGCTGCTGCACCTGCCGCAGTCTTCAGTCGAAACTTCGCCAAAATAAGAAAGAATAAACCGTTCAAGACAGCCTTCAGTATGGCAAAAGTCAACCATTTGCCTGAGCTTTTTCACGTCTTGCGCCCGAATGTCTTCATCTTCTGTCGACTGTTCGATTAAAAACCGCTGAAGCCGGATGTCCTGAGGAGAAAATAGCAGAATGCACTCGCTGTCAAGACCGTCGCGTCCGGCTCGTCCTGCTTCCTGATAATAGCTCTCCATGTTCTTTGGAATTTGAGCATGAATCACATAGCGGATATTGGATTTATCGATGCCCATTCCGAATGCTGAGGTCGCTGTCATCACACTGATCTCGTCATTTAAAAAGAGATCCTGCTGCCGGTCCCTTTCTTCATCATTCATCCCGCCGTGATAGCACCCGGCCGCAATTCCTTTTTGAGACAGGCGGCTTGATATTCTTTCGGCTTCCTTTCTTGTCGCTGTATAAATAATTCCCGCCTCTGAGCGGTTTTTCTCCACATATGATTCGATAAAACGATCCTTGTTTTCGCCTTTTAAAATTTTAAACGTCAAATTATCCCGTGAAAAACCGGTGAAAACCGTGCTCTCTTTTTCGATCACGAGCTGTGCGCAAATATCCTCATGAACCTCGGGCGTTGCGGTAGCCGTCAATGCCAATACGACCGGACGGGTGCCGAGGCTATTTAAAAAGCTTTCAATATGTCTGTAGCTCGGCCTGAAATCGTGGCCCCACTGTGAAATACAATGAGCTTCATCAATCGCTGCAAGCGGGATATGAATGTTGGAAATCACGCGAATAAAATCGGGAGACGTCAGCCGCTCAGGTGTGACATAAAACAGCTTGTAGCCGCCTTCCTTTAAAACGGAAAGCCGCTCAGCGATTTCGCCATGGCCTAAAGAACTGTTCACGTACGCAGCTTGAATTCCAAGCTGATTTAAAGCATCCACCTGGTCCTTCATCAAGGAAATTAAAGGAGAGATCACAATGGTTGTCCCTTCCATAAGGAGCGCGGGAATTTGATAGCAGATTGATTTGCCTCCGCCCGTCGGCATAATGCATGCTGTATCTCGTTTTTCAGAAACGACCGATTGAATGGCTTTCTTCTGGCCCGGACGCAGTGAAGGATAGCCATAATAGTGCTGCAATATAGCTTCAGCTTTCTCTAGCATATAAATGAAACCCTCTCTTATCATAAACTTCTTCCTGTCCACCATGATATCATATTTAAACCGGCAAGCAGCCTCTCTCCGTAAAATCGTCAATTCGATAAAGAAAATTCATTTTTAGCTCAAATACAAGAAACTCCGGCGCTAATGTAAAGCGTCAGAGTATTAAATGAATAGTTTCGCCTTTCATTTATTCGCAGTCTGTTGTTCAGCTAATAATCGCAAGCGCTTCGCTTCCTCCAGGCAAAGCGTTTTATATGCCAAGGCTCCGGTAATGCTCGCTCCATCCGATGCATCCCGTCGCAGAGCGGAAAGCTCTGCTAGCACAGATGCCGCGTCATCTTGTATCATTCCGCGGTCATGCAGCATTTGAATCAATTCATCGCTTTCAAGGCCGAGCGCAATTTGATCAAATGTTGAGGCTGTTTCCCGCAGAACGTTGTGAACATCAGACCAAGCGCTTTCGATCATGTTTTCCCCTGCCGGCACCGACCGTACAGAAGTCAGTCCCGACAACCTTTTTTCCCGTACGGAGACGAGCTCCTGAAGCCTTTTGTCAAACTCCAACTCAAAGTCCCTGTATTTCAGTTTGATCAATTCCTTCATCCGTTCAGACAAAGGCTCCTTTAACAGCAAAACGCACATCATCAAAGTAGCTGGCCATGCCAATGATTGAACCGTCGCCGAAACAAATTCAAGCCAATCCATAAAATCAGCCTCCGTTTCAAAGGGAAAGTTGTTTTGTGAAAGACCAGGTGGTAATGTTGTATCGAAAGGAAAATTTTGTGCATGAAGGGGTGTGGTTTACCATGTGGATCATCATCATACTGATGATCATATTGATCGGATTTGCAGGAAACATTGTCGCCATGTTGCGCACGATTGTCAAGCAGAATGATAGAATCATCAGCCTCTTTGAGAATGAAATCAACAACAAACATTAGA
Organism: Bacillus sp. LB7; assembly: GCF_030449715.1. Lineage (NCBI taxonomy): Bacteria > Bacillati > Bacillota > Bacilli > Caryophanales > Bacillaceae > Bacillus > Bacillus sp. LB7. Next base: position 481,813 of record NZ_JASGCA010000001.1, on the reverse strand, counting down.
CAAATGCTCTGGAATTGAAGAATCGCGGAAGATACAAAACAGCCCCTCTCTTTATTCATAGACAAACAAGGAACCGATCAGTGGCCATATTGAGAGACGGCTTCTTTTTTATGCTGTTTAAGATGCCGCTGGGATCGGTCTACAACCATATTAAATTGAATATTCAGATTAGTAAATATGAGTAAAGTCCTCTCCTCTCTAACCGATACACATGTTAAGGAGGTGGTTATGTTGGATATTGCTGTTTTATCAATGGCCATGAGTCAGGCCGCTCTTCATCAAAACGTGCAAATGTCGCTGACAAAGACGGCTTTGGACACCGCTGAACAAAGCGCACAGCAGCTCGTAGACATGGTGCAGGCCCCACATCCGGTTTCAGGACATCATATTGACCTGAAAGGTTAAGGTCAAAACATACATTCAGCAGGCTGCAAAGTCTGCCGGATGTATGTTTTCCCGAAGAAATTTTTTTAAAAAACCGCTGCAACCTCTTTATTTTTTCTGGTTTTTGCACTATAATATTGTTCTGTGTCCCAGTAGCTCAGGTGGATAGAGCAACAGCCTCCTAAGCTGTGTGTCGGGAGTTCGAATCTCTCCTGGGACGTTTTAAATGAGAAGAGACAACCCCTTAGTACGTAAGGGGTTGTCTCTTTTTTCACGAAAAGGAGCGCTCCTCTTGTGATTAATATACGTTTTTTAAAAAAGTTTGTTCATTGTTAAAAAGTCTTATTCTGCAAAGCACCCTTTAAAAGAACGGGAGGTTTTGAAAAAGTGAAATGGTTATTATTAGTGTTGATAAGGTTCCTGCCGACATTAAAGTTATCATTTTTCGCCTGTTTATCATTTTTGTAGGTTTAACAACTTCTCGGGACACAGCAATCCATATAACGACAGAAAATATAGCTAAAATGGCTACAAAAGATGTTGACATACTTGATTCCTCCCTTGATTTATATGATATCTGAATTTATTCTACAAATGATCTTTAAATGGAATAACTTTATTATCACTTAACAGCTCCGAAAAAAGCATCTGCAACCTCACTGCCATTGACTTCGGCCATCCGCTTCTTAAGTTCTTCTATATCCCTCCCCAAATTTAAACCTCCCGATTCACCATGTTTTCATTATTTATAACACAATTGCAAGAAGAAAAAACCGCCAATTCAAACAACATTTTCATCTAAAGGTACACACTCCTGATATTTCTTAACAACTTCTTTAAAGTCGGATGGAAATGCTGCCTTCAGTTTATTTTCTACTTCATTGATTTCCTTGTTTTTTATACGCTGAGGGACCCAGCCAGTTTATTTCTTGAATCATTATCTATTTCCCTTTCTTTTTTATGAATCTCTTCCCCATATTTTTTGGCCTCCTGTATGTCCTGTTTTTGCATGGATTTCAGAATCAACAAGTTCCATTCGCCTAGGAATTTGACGGTGATGCCAAGTATAATTCTCGGGTGTAAAGCCAGCTTATAACATTAAACTTCCTTATCGGTCATTCCCCAGTCTTTCTGTATTGGCTGTTTTCGTCGTTGTCCCTGGCTGGTTCAGTTGTACCTAATTGAATATGTGATGTATCATCCAGATACAAGACAAAAAAAGAGTAAAATTGAAAAAATATGTATATTTTCTTGAAATTGTAATGTCGTGTGGTACAATTGACTCGCACAAATAAAAAACAAAGGGGTGAAATTTGGCTTAATATTATGTGATCTATTTCTTTTGTCTAAAAACAGAGTCCCAAAACCAATAAATTAAAGCCAAAAGAAAACTAAAAAGGTATAGTTTATACGAGACAAAAGCAGTCAGACCGTAATTAGTCAATAAGGCTAAAATTCCACAAACGACAAGAGAGACTATAAAGTAAGTTAGCAAATACCATCCATGATATTTTTTTGGTTTGCGATTTAGAAAGATTTGTATTGGTGTAGCAAAGATTAAATAAGCAACAAACATAAACAAACTTATTGCTCTAAAAGACGAAAGACCAAACCCTTCTAAGAACATCAACGTGTAGACAATTGCCGCTGATACAACGGAAAAGACAACTATACATAAGTAACTAATAATCCCACCAAAAACGCGCATTAGTCAAACTCCTTTTCTCTTGTAATCAATTTTTTTCAAAGATCGGAGGAATTCCCATGAGAAAGCTTTTTGTTTTACCTTTCCTGCTAATTCTGTTTCTTTGTTTATGTTCAATACCTAAAGGTTATGCGAAAGAGATCCCTGATATTGAAACAAAAGTAAAAAATGGACATGTTACATTAAAGGTAAACGAAAAAGGAGACGAATACAAGTTTTTCAAAAATGGCACACCAGTTTACGAAGGTGATTCTAATGAATACAGTGATGAGGTGTCAACGATTGGAGATAAATATAAAATAGGAATCTTTCAAAAAGATAAGTTAAAGAAAGCGGTCACTCTAAACGTCACCAATGATTTAGGAGAAAAAGCTATAAATTCATCTAAAGAATCATAAGCTGAAGATTTAATGGCTTATCAAATTCAAAACGGTCACTTAAATGTTATAGCTGGTCCTGAAAGCGTGCAGCTTTCATGGGATGAACTCCCTGACAAAGATAGAGTATATGAGGTTTATAGAGACGATCAAAAAATCGGTGAAACAACAAATCGAGAGTTTATAGACTACCATGCGAAATCAGGTGAAAAATACAACTACTCTATCCATGTTAGTTTGGACCCGCCTGAAGCGAAGAAAAAAGAGATCGAAAAAAAGATACATGAATTGGGTTCAAATCTTTCAGAAGAAGAAAAATCTAAAATCATGAGTGTCGAAGGTTCCCTCTCTGCAATTGTAGATATGCCGGAAAACAAAGAATCATACTTAGAATCAAAAGACTCTGTATTGGCTGATTTAATGACTAACGAAAACTTTTCAATACAAGGAAAGCTACCAAAGGATAATATGAAGGCATGGGATTATAAAACTTTCATACCTTACAAAACGGTTGCAGATCCTAAACCAGAAATTTCGAAAACCTATTTAATGGGGGATAATAGAGGTTTTTCAGATACATCAAGTAAATTCAGAACACAGGCGATGGTTAATACACAATTCCATTCGCCGACAAGCATAACCCTATTTAAAGATGTCAGTCAATCTGTAAGATGTAGCGACCCGGACTGCAAAAAAGTCATCGAAAGAAAAACCGCCAGTAGCTCTGGAATAAAGCTGCATATCACTAGCAAAAAAAGCGATTACCTCCATTGGACTGTAACTCATGCAGTTGGAATACCATTCGGAAGTTATTATCCAAAGATTGACTACAGTTATAATGTAATGCTAACGAAGAGTATGGCATCCATTTCGGGCAAACATGACAAGGCTCCGAACCATGAATTTTATTTAAGTGCTCCATCCGCTTCAAAGTCAACAACAATCTATAGATATGCGGTTAAATCAAAGGATGACTTTTGGAATTTGTGGTTCTTCGCTCCTAAAAAGTCTTGGAAAACTGAACTCTTTTAGAGTGAAATAATCCCCCCCTTCTGGTAAGGAATCCTTTTTATCCAAACTAATAGAAGGGGGTTTTCAAATACAAGAGTTTTTAAATGCCCATGGAGGTCCGCTTATTCTGACTATTTGGTCTTTAAAGCATGTGTTCAAATGACTTCAACTGAAGTTCAAACACTTCGAACAGAAATATCCATATCCCTTTTTCTTAACACGGTGGGAAGCGAAATTTCAGCTTCTTTCCCTTATTAGCGAACATATCACAGCCGGTGACCGATTCGCTAAAGCCATCTGCTGAGGCGAGCCCGAATAGACCTACCTGGAATGTTTCCGGTGTTGTCTAGATAGCTAAATCTGCAAACTTACTTCTTCCTAGTATTTGATCATTTTTAACCGGTCCATAAGATCTTTTCACCAAAAACCCGAGCTGGCAACAGCCGGCTCGGGCGGGGGGGCAATCTCTCTTATTCATCCCCCTTTTCTCTCGGGGTTCCTGATGATGTTTTTGATGCTCCGGAGACTGGGTCGTGCGTTCCAGCTCCTTTGTATCTTGTCCCATTCCTTTTAAAAAAGAGAATAGCAGTGTAACTGCTTTGTTGATTTCCGGGTCTTTGAGCGAGCGGATGATATCAAAATAACCTGTTTTCTCTTCGCTGCCCTTCTGTTCCACCGCGTTTGCCACTCCCGCATTCACTTTCAAAATGAGAGGTTCCAGCTGTTTTACATCCAGCATGCCAAGCGTTCCGAACAGAAGAAGCAGATTTTTCAGTGTATTGGCCGTTTCCTCTGTATCTGCCTTTTTCACTAAGATGTCAAGAACTTTATCTCCTTGGCCAAAAAGGCCGCGAAGCATTGGCAAAACACCGCGCTCGTTCATGTGGCCTATCATATGCAGCGTTTCAAGAATGGCTTCCTTATTTTCGACTAATGCATCTTCTATTTCTTTCATATCACGCTTTCTCTGTTCCTCTTCGGTTATCTCGATTTTCTGAATTCGTTTAATCGCTTTAGCCATTATGCCCAATCCCCCTTTTCACAGCGTCGCCAGGGAAAATATAATCCTTCCGCGCCCATTTTTTTTGTACCTGAACACCGATTTGCGGCTGCGGATTGCCGTTGCGGTGATTGATCTTAGGCAGCGGATTGCTTCCGTCCCGCTTCAAAATTTCCAATTTGGCCGATGTTTCTTTGTATGCAGGCGTATCGGTATCCTTATCGGCATGGCTGCCTGTTAACAGGTTGATCGCGGCTTCCCCTGAATCGTTCATTGGCAGATATACTTCCTTCCCTTTGACACGATCAGTGATCAAGCACTTCACTTTGACATTTCCGAAAGGCGATGTGAGTCTGACAAGGGTTCCGTCCTTAATTCCTCTTTCTGCCGCGAGTTCAGGAGAAATTTCTAAGAACACTTCCGGTGTTTTCTTCGAAATGCCGTTTGATTTGAAGGTCAGGTTCCCTTCGTGGAAATGCTCCAAGAGCCGACCGTTGTTGACGTGGATATCATATTCCTCACCGAACTCTTCAGGTTCTGTCCACTGAACAGGGAAGAGTTTGGCTTTGCCGTCCGGGAAAGGGAAACGCTCAGTAAAAAGTAAAGGCGAATCCTTTCCATCAGCGCTTACAGGCCATTGTAGGGAGTTGTAGCCTTCAAGGCGCTCCTAGGTGACGCCGGCATAAATCGGCGACAGCATGGCTGCTTCCTCCATAATGTCTCCAGGGTGCTCATAGTGCCAGTCAGCACCGAGCTTATTGGCAACCTCCATAATAATCTGCCAGTCCGGCTTTGATTCGCCAAGCGGTTCAAACACCTGATATAGCCGCTGAACCCGGCGTTCTGTGTTCGTAAAGGTTCCCTCTTTTTCAAGGCTCGGACTCGCAGGAAGCACCACATCAGCAAACTCGGCTGTACGTGAAAAGAAAATGTCCTGCACCACAAAGAAATCAAGCTTTTCATATGCGGCGTGTACATGATTGATGTTGGAATCGACAAGACCCATTTCTTCACCTTTTATATACATCGCTTTCAGCTGGCCGGAATGGATTTTTTCGATCATTTCGTGGTTGGTCATGCCCGGCTCCTTCGGCAGCGGCACACCCCACGCCCGCTCGTATTTTTGGCGGACTTGTTCGTCCGTCACTTTTTCATACCCCGGCATTCTGTCAGGCATGCTTCCGAAGTCACTTGCTCCTTGCACGTTGTTATGGCCGCGCAATGGGTAAGAGCCTGTTCCCGGTTTTCCGTAGCTTCCTGTCACAAGCAGCAGATTAGAAATTGCTGTGCTCGTGTCACTTCCGCCAATATGCTGTGTCACGCCCATCGCCCACAATGCGCACACACTGTCAGCCTGACCAATCATCTCTGCCATTTGGATGAGGGTTTCTTGATCAATTCCGGTTTTCTCCTCGGCATATTCAAGTGTGTACGGCGCCAGGCTTTTTACATATTCATCCCGTCCGTTCACTCTTTCCTGCAAAAAGCGTTCATCGGCCTTGCCGTTTTCAATTAAATATTTGGCGATCGCATTCAGCCAGACGATATCTGAGCCGGCACGCGGCTGGACAAATAAATCAGAGCGCTCTGCCATTTCGTGTTTTCTGATATCCGCGACGATCACTTTCTGCCCTCTCAGCTTATGAGCCCGTTTAATGCGAGTGGACAAGACCGGATGCGACTCAGACGTGTTCGAACCGATAATCAACACAAGGTCCGCTTCCGCGATATCTGTAATCGACCCTGAGTCACCGCCATAGCCGACTGTCCGGAACAGGCCGGCAGTCGCAGGAGATTGGCAATAGCGCGAGCAGTTGTCGACATTATTTGTGCCGATGATCCCTCTTGCCAGCTTTTGCATGAGGTAGGATTCTTCGTTTGTACATTTAGAAGATGTAATAAAGGCAAGTGAATCCGGGCCAAACTCCTCTTTTAAATCCGTGAACTTACTGGCGATCAGCGATAACGCCTCTTCCCATTCCGCTTCGCGGAAATGGTCGCCTTCTCGGATCAGCGGCTTTGTCAGGCGTTCCTCGCTGTTGACGAAATCCCAGCCGAACTTTCCTTTTACACAAGTAGAAATGCCGTTGGCCGGTGCTTCCTCCTGCGGCTCGACTTTCAGAATGTCTCTGCCCTTTGTCCAGACATCAAAGCTGCAGCCGACGCCGCAGTATGTGCAGACGGTTTTCGTTTTCTTGATTCGTTCATCACGCATGGCAGATTCCATATCGGAAATGGCGAGAATCGAGCCGTACCCTGTTTCTACGCCTTTTGTGATCTCGATCATCGGACGCAGCGTTTCGTCATCGATTCCTGTTAAATATCCGGCTTCCCCCTCCATTCCTTTTTCCATCATCGCATTACATGGACAGACGGTAGAACAGTGGCCGCATGATACACAAGATGACTCATTAATCGGCACATCATTATCCCAAATGACGCGCGGGCGTTTCCGCTCCCAGTCTATGGTCAGTGTTTCAGTTACCTGAACATCCTGACACGCTTCGACACAGCGGCCGCACAAAATACATTGATCCGGATCGTACCGGTAAAACGGATTTGATTCATCCTTATGGTAAGGCTTCTGATCAAACGGGATGCTTTGGTAATTGACTTTCATTTCTTTCACCGTATTATGTATTTCACATCCCCCATTGTTGTAATCGCAAACTGTACAATAAAGCTCATGATTATATAAAATCTTGTCCATCCCGATAACCTGCGCTTTTTTCACATCAGACGAAAGCGTATCAATGACGTCGCCATCCTTTAATTCAGCGGAGCACGACCTCTTCAGCTCGCCATTGATGCTGACGATGCACGTATCGCATGTTTCAATCGGCCCTAAGCTGGGATGATAGCAAACTTGCGGCACTTCAATCGAGCTGTTGTTCAAAAGCTGCAGCACCGTCTGTTCCTCGGACGCTTCCATTTCCACGCCGTTTATTGTGATTTTTTTCTGTTCAGCCATCTCCATTCCCTTTCTTGCTTGTGTATATACCGAATTACCCATTTCTCTTCCCTTGCAAGGGATCAATCAAACATACAAAGCGCACTCATATGTTTTATTGCATCAACGCCGGCAAACGCCGTCTCAAACAACCTCGCTCTCTGAAAACACAAACCAATCAGCCGCCGCGCTGTTTCTGATTTTTTCTACAAATGTGCTGCCGGCATCCAAGCACTTTTTCATTACCACTGCCAGCTCGCAAGCAAATCTTCCTGTTTTTGGTGCCCCAATTTCATATCGATTATCCGGGAGTCTGCGGCTCTTTTATCATAACGCCCTAGGTGAGCTCTTATGACTAAACCCCGTTTGGGACGATTTATTTTAAAAGGAAATTATCAAAAAGGCAGAAATGACGTTTGCTCTTGCTTAAAAGCGCTGGTCTTATGATTCCGGCTCAAGTATCAAAGTAATCATGCCCGGAAATCCTGAGAAGAGGTTTCTGGACTGCGTATCATAAGAGCTAGTGTGAAGGAAATTGAAACCTAACATTATTTAATTCGTATCTATAGTAATTTGAACATTATAGGGAGTGTTAAATTGAAGATTGCACTATGGATTATTGCAGGTATAATAATTTCTCTTGGTTTAGTAATAGCAATCGGTATTCTTATGTTTCGGAGGGAAATAAAAAAGTTAAATCCAGAGTATATTGTACAGTTTGTTAAAGCAAAATCAGGAAGCGGAAATGTCTCATTATCCATAAAGCACAATGATGAGAATTGGGTTGATGTTAACGTAAACGAGCAACTCCCTCTGGCAAGTACTGTAAAAATCATCTTAGCCATTGAATATGCACAACAAGCGGCAGCAGGGAAAATCGATCCGCAAAAAGAAGTAAGATTAAAGGAATTAGAGAATTTCTATATTCCAAAAACAGACGGCGGTGCGCATGAGACTTGGATTACTCAATTGAAAAAAAGCAAAGAGATAGGGTCGTGTTCCATTATGTGAGGTAGTTAACGGGATGATTGCTTACAGTTCTAATGCAAATACTGAATACTTAATTGAGGTGCTGGGGCTTCAAAACATCAATCATGTTCCAAAGAGCTTAGATATGTTAAAGCATGAGCCTATATATCCCATTGTAAGTGCACTCTATATACCTGCCCAACTGATGAATGAAAAGAACTTATCGAAAAAAGAAATCCTAGAAGTGATGAAAAACATGGATATGCATGAATACCGTAATAAAGCGGTTGAAATTCATAATAGATGGCTGAGCCAACCACTAACTGATCAAGAAAAAAAACAATTAAGAAAAACTTTGGACAAGGATTTTCAAAAAATTTGGTCCGACCGTTTGCCCCGATCAACGACTAGAGATTATGTATCTATTATGAAAAAGCTAAACAGCAAAGTATATTTTAGTGCAAATGTATATCAATATCTTGATCCGGTAATGGAACAAATAATGAGAAATCCAAACAATTGTGAATGGCTTGTTCATCCGGGACAAAAGGGAGGATCTACTGCGTTTATTCTTACAATTGCAATGTATGCGACAGATAAAGATGGAAACCAGACAGATATTGCATTTTTTGCAAATGATTTAACTTCATTCGAGAAAGCAAAACTTTCTCGAAATATGAATGGGTTCCTGCTGAAATTTTTAAAAGACTCTAATTTCCGCGCCCATATCAAAAAAGAATTACCTAATTTAGATTTGCCTGGTTCACTTTCATGACTATCCCCCATCGGAATACCGCGCTCGCGGTCTTTGCCGATTTGGCCAAAATATAATTTCAATTCTTGGTTTCTCGAAATCAAGAATCATATCTCCTGTGACTCGTCTGGCGTCGATTCTGTTTCTTTTTCAATAAGTCTCGATCGGATTCAATTTATCATTAAGCAATTTCTCAATCTTTTCAATTCGTATTCCTCTCATTGACTTCTGCCAGACGAGAGCTGCATAAGCTGTTTTAATTTGATTTAAGTTAGACACAGAAATCTTACGACCGCCTTTTTCTACTGGTGTTTGGTGCTTTGCCTAAAAAAGAAGTTTTTCAGCAAATTAAAAAGCCCTTTTTCTTCATTGGCAGAAGAAAAAAGGCTTCTCTTTTTTTTCGTTGTTTCAGCGTTCGTGGCTAGTGAATCCCGGTTATGTCACCTTTTTTGATAGCTCAACCCAGGCTTATGCGACAAGAACTCATGCTTCTTTTTTGACTTTGAAATCGTCTGGCGCGACCTAGGATTCCACTGCTTCACCGACGATGTTGTTTGTCGATCTGCCGTTTTCATGCAGAATATCTGTTACATGCGAAGGATCACTACACTTCAGTGCAGTTTATGACTTCTGTTGGCAGAGTTGGACGCAACTCGCCAACAGGGGTTTCCATAAATGTATATGGCGGGGGACGAAACATCTCCTCTGAATTAATTAAGAAATTTTAGGCAGATCACTGTCTTCCTAAACTTCCTTTTAATCAGTTTTCAATTTCCTTCTTTCTGTCAATTGCAATTTTATACAATAATGTACAAGAGTTTGTTCGTCATGTTCATTCATCTTGATAAATTCAACTGTCATGAACTGTTTGTTTGTTCTGGGATCAATGTAAGTGCGTTTGACTTGAGCATGGACGGCAATCACATCTTCATCATGTCCATTTGGCAGATGGATACTTAGATTCAAATCATCTTCCGGTTCGTGTTTTTGCGTCTCATCAATGATTAACGCAGCGCCTCCAGCACTGATATTTGCTGTATATGTTTTAAACATTGAGCCGGATCCATATGGGCGAACAGTGACAGGAATCGTTGTATTGACTCTGAAAAATTGCCGTCTTTGAACTTTTGTCATTTGATCTTCTTCAGGTAAATATATATTTAATACAGGTATATCCTGATAGATTTCTCGGCCTTGTATTACACTAGTGAATTTATATGGGGCTTGTTGCTCACTTATAAAGTGAACCGTGGCCATTGTGTTTGTTGGAATAATAACGGTTCTCCCCGTTTCTTCATCCACAGGATAATGCACTCTTAATACATTGCCTTCAATAGATAACACTTTGCTTTTCGCAAGGACATACTCTTGAATTTCGTTTTCAAATTCTATTGTTATGGTATTTCCTAAAGATAACAATGGGCATCACTCTTTCAATTCTACTTAATCATTATATCGGTACTATGACACATAATTTAAAAAAAGAAAAGAAGAAGGCGTTGAAGAAATTGAAAGACTTTTCATATCAACGGGATCTTACCGCCTTGTGATGACGATCACGCAATACTGCATAGACTCCAGCCACGTCTCAGTAACCCTGACGACCTTCATCATCATTCGATTATGGAAAGGTGTGTCTCTCATTCTATGCCACTTTTTTCAGATTAAATATAAAAAACCTTGAAAGGCAATAGCCAATCAAGGTAATTCTTCAAGGTTAATCAATTCTCAAGTCAATTTAGGCATGAATATAATAGTCTGGTTCTTCATCCATTTTCTTCAAAAACACTAACATGTTCTCTGGGTACAGTTCTCTAATGCTTGGATCTATAAAATCATCCTCATCGAGTAACTATGAGGGTCCATTACTCTATCTCTATAGGTTTTATCAAGATTACAAATAAAACCATACCCTACTCTTAAATAAAACTCTCTTAGTTCATTAGGAAATTTTTTTTCTAATCTCTCTTCTGCCTCAATTACATCAATTTCCAGCCGATATATTACATGTTTTTTGTTGTTGTTTTAATTGTTCCAACGTTTGATCAATGGCTTTGTGCAACGCCTGAACATCCAGAGTCTTCATGGCATTCTCCTATTTTGTTTTCATCGATGAAGCCAGCTGTTTGTCGGTGTCCGTCATTGCTTCGACTGCTGATTCCGTTTGAACGGCTTGTTTTGAGAAGGCGGAGGCATAGGAAGAAGCGATCTTATTAATCGTCTGATTCAATTCCTCTATCTTCTTCGTCGCAACAAGCTGATTCTGGCCCTTGATATCTGTCGGAACCGTCGCTTTCATTGAAAGGCTGGAATGCTTTAATTTAGAAAGCGCTTGTTTGACTTCCCCGGTATTCACTTTTATTTCTTGACCCATTTTTCATTTACTCCTTGTTTCGCGCTTCTCGCTTCGCGTTTTCAATCTTTTTCTCTAAAGAACGAACCTCCTGGCTGAGCGAGTGAATATCCTCTTGTAAAGATTTGATTCGTTCATCGATTTTGCTTAAAACATCAGAAAGCTGTTTTCCGCTGATGTCATTGTAGGCAGTCTTCATCAGGCCGCGAATACGGTCAAAGGAGTCAGCAAGACTGCCTTGCCATGTATGAGACGACAACTGTGGTTCGGTGATCGTCTTTTTGGAATCAGAAAACTCCGTTTTGTCTTTTTCTAGCTCTTTGCGGCAAGCTTTCAGCTCTGCCAAAAATTCTTTCTTCATCGATAAATCAACTTTCATGATATCTAAAGCCAGCGTTTCTCCAAGTATTGAACCGATCATATGCAACACCTCGCTTCCCGAAAAATGTATGACAAAAGTAATAACCAACTAAGAGTTTACCACTATACGGAAAGGAATTGGTGAATAAATCCTTTCAATCCAACAAAATGCATCTTTAAGATCAGGCCAATAAACCTATTCTTTAACCGAGAGTTTCAAGCGCATAAAAAATGCCGCTAATGAAACGACTGCAAAAAGATCATTAAAACTTATTTCTAAGCTAAACAACAAAATCATGAAGCTGGTATACTGCTTCATTTATGCGATCGGTGAGCTTTTCTGCTGCTCGGGTTAAATATTTTTCAGCAAATCAAGAAATACTGAGAAAAAGGTGGTGTTTATTTGGATTTCCCAATCATTCATACAAACTTTTGGGATGCTGTTATAGCAGTGCCAATTATTATGATCGTCACACAGGTCATTAAAGTTTTTCTCAAGGTTCCCAAAAAGTATGTCCCATCAATTGCGCTCGTACTAGGCTTAATCATATTTGTTTGCATAAGCCATCGACACAGCCTCATAGCTGGAGTATTTATGGGCGGATTCTATGGTTACGCAGCTATTGGTTCATATGCATCATTGAAAACAACCATTTCATCATATAGAAACAAAAAAACATAAACAGGCATGAAAATATATATTCCAGAGTTGAATTCGCTTTTTTTCCGCTTTTATCCCCCGGATGAGGCGCCCAATGCAAGTTCACATGTCCTTAAATACAAAAGCCTTAATCATCGAATGGGAAGTGATCCTGTTTGATGTCTGCCATTGAAAGGATCGTCGTCGTTCCTGCACGCCGGCTTTACTTTATAATTTTTTTGCGCCTGTTCTCTTTCCCTTGATATAGGGTTGAAGTTTGATTTCCCGAAAAAGCGAATGAATACCGCCTCAACAGACAAAATAAGAAGAGTTGATATTTCAGCACAATTCACAAAAGGAGTGAAACCATTGTATTGAATAATTATCAAACTGAAATGGTCTTCAGATGCCCCTTTCTTATTATAAAATTCAATGATATGGAGTGATAAACGTGATGCAAAAAAATGGAGCAGACAAACCCGATGATTACAAAAGATTTTCTTCAGCAGACAAGGAATACGATTCTCAGCAATCGTTAGACAGCAATGCTAAGACAGAGAACGTTAATACTGAAACTGATAACAAAGAAAACATGAATGACAGCACGGATGTGGCAGGAGAATATTTTGACCCCTCGGATTATGAAGGAGCCACGCAGTTGGAAAAAGGATTGGCTGAAACTCATGAACAAGTCAGTGATGACTATTTTGAAGGAACGATCGATCAAAATCTGGATTAGTCATTTGAACGGCGGAACTAACTTAAAAAGTAAGTTAGTTCCGCTTAGATTAACAAAGTATCGATGTTCTCAAGTCCCAAATTAATCATTCAGTAACATCAAAAGTGATGGCCGAATAACAAAATATCTATTTTTTTATTCCCTGTTTCCCTATTATTATCCGTGCCACTCTTTTCATGAAATTCAAATCCCGTCTCCTTGGTCTTCCACTCCTTTACTTCAAAATCACTTTCAATCATTGCCAATGTGGCGCAATCGAAAGGAAAGCAGCTACGCCTTCCGCCGATCGAACTTTTATATGAATCTTCTATATATTTGTGCTAAGATAAAGTCATCTTTTGACAGAAAGGCGTGCTACGATGAAAAAATATTTACTCATAACAACCAGAACCGAGAATTTTAAAGATCAATATGTACCAGCCCATTATCAATTTTTGGACAGGCTTAAAGCCGAGAACCGCTTGGAAATGTTTGGCCCTTTCAGCGATGCTTCCGGGGGCGCTTATCTTATCAGCGCAGAGTCTCTCAAGGAAGCAACAGAGATCGGAAATTCTGATCCGATTGTTGACAGCGGCTCTTCAACACTTGTCATTAAAGAATGGCAGATTAAATAAACTATTTGGACATAGCCAACATAAACCTCTCCAAACACGGGAAGGCTAATCTTAAACGGAAAATCTAGAACTGCGGGTCATTTTGAAATTACGGTAAAACCGTTTTTTCCCTATTGAAGGAGAATAATATAAACGGCCGGATCGACATTTTTTAAAATTCTTTGATTTTTCATGTTCCATATTTCTTTTCCTTCGTCGGTAGGACAAGAAGCTGTTTCTTGCAATCAACAATCTAGGGGGAGCCAAAGGTGAAATCGGCAGCCCCCTAGTCCCACGATTCAATTTTCTGAACAGTCACTTTGTTTATGATCAACCTTCCACCCATTCCTTCTATCCCTTTCACTGACTGCCATGACCATCTGTTTTTTGTTTTTCATAGTTTTTGACAGTACCGCCTATCCCTTTCCCTTTGATCCACATGATCCCGTCTACATCTTTTTCATCTAGTAAACCAAGGAGCCTATTTGTTTTTTCGTTAATGGCTGCAGCTCCTGCATATTTGATTTCCCTATTGACACCGATAACGTTTGAAGCAAATAGCTCGTTCCAGCATTCATCATGCCCGGCAATCTGGGCTTCTGCTGTGTACGGATTAACATATTGGTATGTCAAGGTGATTCGATCTTTCTTTGGATCATTGACGCCCATTTAAATAAATTTTTTCAAGGGCAGTCTCTCGGCCTTCATCAACCCCTACAGCAAAAGTCAAACCAAGATCTTCAATTTCATGGCTGCTCGACCATCCGGTTAAAAAAAGTTGGAGAGGCTTTTACACCCTATCAAAGCCATACGCGATTTTTGGTTTTGTGCTTCTCTCTCAAAAAACTTCCATATTTTCCAACTCATCTATGCTACAATAAAATGGAAAAAAGGAGGGGATATGGAATTAAACGCTTTTTGCTGATCACGGTGTTGGTTTGTGGATTTTTCAGTTTTGGGAGCAGTGCTGAAGCTTATTCGTTCCCGCACAAGCTGAATCTAACGTTTACGGGAACTCATGTGGAGGACATTCCCTATAGCGACTCTAACGTTTCTCACTGGCATATTGGCTACAAGTTTACGATTTTCAATGCAGAAAACTGCAAAACAACGATTAAAATTCAGATGATGCATCTTTCCGGCAGGTTTATGAGTTTAAGCATTAAAGATTTTGAAGGGAACTGGCCTGATCGAACTGCTCAAGATGTCATCACATTGATGCCTAGGACTTACAGGCTTTATTTTGAGAATACCGAAGGTGAATGTAAAGATATTCGTATTAAAGGAACATACGGAGCTATTCCGCAAACGTATGATAATTTCTCGGTCTTTAGCCAAAGATAGCCGTTATAAAAGACTGCAGGAAGGCAATACAAGCATAAAGGCCCGAGCAGCATTTTGCATGATAGATACTGATATAAACGAATGTGGGGGAATCATTTGAAAAACTTTTGGATATACGAAGACGAAGATCCGTACACTTTAAAAAGCATATCAGAGAGAGGCATTCTGAAAGCTGAAAAAAAGTTAGGTGTGAGACTTCCGGAGGAATATAAAGCGCTTATTCTTGAACAAAATGGTGGCTATATCAATTTTAACGCCTTCCCTTCTGAACGGCCCACCTCCTGGGCTAAAGATCATGTCCAGTTTGACTACTTATTAGGCACAGGGAAAAAGGATGGAATTCTCGAGAGTAAAGCCTTTATTAAAGAATGGGGACTGCCTGACAACCTGGTCCTTATTCATGGAGACGGCCATACGTGGATAGCGCTTGACTACAGGGAGACGAAAGAAAATCCGCCCGTTCACTATTTTGACTCAGAATTTGAAGAGGATTTTAGATTAGCCGGCTCATTTGGAGAATTTCTCTCTAAACTTTATACAGATGACTCCATTGATGATGACCGCTGCGGACATACGGAAGGCATACATCCTGAGAATGCAGATATTCCCTATGTCTATCCGGAAGATGCCATCACAAAAGAAAGAGCGGAACAGATTCTGACTGAAAATTCGGCAGCCGATCTGTATCAGATTCATTACTACCCTATTGAAAGTATCGATGATTTAAAATGGTTTTTGACAAAAATGAAACAATCCGCTATAAAAGCAGACCGTGACATTGGTTTGGAACTTGCCGCCGCTTTGGAATCGATCGTTTCTTACTATAAAAAATTAACGTTTGAACATGAACAAACAAGAAGGTTAGTCCGCGACATCGTGGTGATATTAGAGAGATTGAATGACGCTGATGTGGACATATTCTTATCTCAAATTCGAGATTTATTTTAAAAAGATCCAGCCCCTGTCAATCAAGGGCTGGTCTTGTGAGCATCTGTTTTTTAACGTTTTAATTTTCGGATGATACGCGGCAGGTCTATAAAAGCCTCCATCATATCGTTGATGCACGCCTTTTCTTTATAGTTCCCGAACCCGTTTTTTTGCATATCCAATCTGGCATACATTCGTTTGAGAAGCGCTTTCGCCTCTTCTCCCGGGAGACGATCAACGGCGTCAAAAATCGCATCACATTCAGCAGATGTATTGTCATCTCGTGAGCCTTCTTTATCCATCAAAACGACCTCCCTATTTGCCGCAGGTGTATCACAGGGCTGTTTTTCTTAAAAGGCGCCTTCAGGGGATCGGGATAAAATATGGTCTCTTGCTTCCAGCGCTTTTTGTCTCACTTTTTCAAGATCTGCATCAACCAATCGGCCGTTTCGTTTCACCGCTTTACCTGCGACATATACCGAGTCTACATTTCCGGTGTGCGCGCTTTGGACGATAGCCCCCACCGCATCAGTGAAAGGGAGCAAATTGACGCTGTCCGTTTTCACCATGATAAAGTCAGCTTCTTTGCCGGGGGAAAGCGAGCCGATTTTGTGATCGAGCCTTAAGGCCCTCGCCCCGTCAATGGTGGCCGCTTTCAGGATTTGTTCGGCCGATATGCTCAATTCGGGCCCCGGCATGATACCTTCTTTAAGCAGCTCTTCATTGTGCTTTGCACGCTCTGCTTGAAGGGCAAATTTCATCTGTGCGAAAAGGTCTCCTCCCGTCGATGTGACAACATCAACCCCAAGTGCAGTAAGAACCCCGTTTTTTAGGGCGAGCCCTGTAACAGGATAGCCGTGCCCCATCATCATCTCAATTTCTGGTGTCACAGAAATCGAGCTTCCGTGAGCGGCAAGCATTTTCATTTCTTCTTCACTCATCGCATTGGCATGCACCATGTTTAAATCGGGACCGAGCAGCCCTGCTTGATTCAGCTTCTCAATCGAACGATCTTTCGCTCCCCAGTTGCCAAACGCAATATGCATGCTGCTCAAGGCATCCAGTTCCCGGGCCGTTTCGATTTCAAAGACAGATGTCTTCCATGAAGAAAACTCCGGTCCGCGAATTGCAAGTCCCATCGTCAAAAGCTGATCCTTCGATTGAAAATATGCTTTTTTTACCCGTTTCGCTTCGTCCATATTCGAAAGATCGCTGTCTCTGTCCCAATATTCCGCATCACCGGATGTTCCGAAAGCGAATACTGCGCGAATGCCGGCGTCTTTCAGTCCCGCAATCAGCTGGTCCGTATGATCAGGCGATTCAATCATCGTCCAGTCCAGCAAAGTTGTGACCCCTGCATCGAGCGCCTCAAGCGCTCCTAAATAGTTCGCGACCCAATCATCCTCAGGCCTTCTCATCGACCCATAATTCCCATAATAAATCCGGTTTAAATAGGTTTGCAGGGACCAGTCCGCTCCGATTCCGCGGATCACAGATTCCCATACGTGGCGGTGTGTATCGACAAATCCAGGCATGATCAGCATATTGGAGGCATCAACAATCTCTGCGTCTCCCGATTCAATCGACTCGGCAACGTCCAGGATGACGGAGCCTTCAATCAGCATGTCCCCTTTTTCAATCGTATGAAGCTGCGGATCAAGAGTTACAATCGTTGCGTTTTGAAAAAGTGTTTTTTGCATAACGGTTCTCCTTTCTTCCCAGCCAACTAGAGAAAACAACATCCTATATGTACCATTTTAAATTAAAAAAGGAATAATTGATATTAATATGCATTGCGCGACTTGGTTCTCCGATGGAAGAGATGCAATACACGATCACGTTGGAAAAATAAGAAAGGCGAATTGCGGAAAACAGCGGTTGTTTATGTTGCAGTGATGCGGTGCGTATTTATCGTAAATTCTGCTTTCATACTGTTCGTCACTATATACGGTTACTACTTCTCCAAATGAAAACAGACCATAAAAAAGCCCCTCTCGGGTATTTCTATGGCCTGTGAATGAGTGAACGTATATTTAACTGCGGTCAAAATACGGTACAATCACTTTATTAATAGCAATGGCCATAGTCCGACTTTTTTTCATAGCCTTTGCAAGGTTTTCCGCAATGATAATGTTCATGCGAAACGTCTTTATGATGTGAATAAGTGTGCGGATAGTAATGAACATGTTCATATTTGTGGTGGTCAATTTTTTTAGTATGCTGCGGATGAATATGAGGAACGACAGATTTTGAATACTTATGATCCTCACAATATTTCGTAGGGTAAACATGCGGCTCATGATGTTTTTTGCAGTACATGTGTACACGCTCCTTTCATTTTATAGATTCACTAGTACATTATGCTGAAAAGCTAAAGCCTGACTGCATAAGTACCTATACTTTGTCCCTTTTTTCGGCTGTCCCCGAGAATCAACCCGCCGCGACTATTCTTTATCAAAAGAAGAGTGTATATGATCTTCATATGTATCTACATAAATATTTCCGTTAGGAGATCGTACAGCATAGAAAACTTTTTCAACAGTAAGATTGCGTTTTTGCAACTCAGCATTCAACCATCAACCACTCGTATGTCAGCTGATTATCTTTCAAATTTTCTTCCCTTACTTTCCCATCCATGATCAACTCGATCGGAGGCTTTTTTTCAGGTATAGTTGGAAGCCATAAATCCTTTTTGGTGACACTCCGATATTGAGGTTTTTTTAAAACCGTTAATGTTCCGTTGGTTTCCACAATAGCGTAAAGCACTTCTTCCATTTTAAATACGTCTTTTTCCCTTAGCTGCTGGTTTAAATAGTCAATCGTATAGCGCATTTTCCGCATGTTATATTCAAGAATTTTTCCATTCTGGATCACAACAGTTGGATCTCCTGCGAAAAATGTGCGACTTTTTTGGTTCCAGAGAGATAAGTAAGCGGTTAATAAGATGACAAACACAAATATAAAAAAAGCAAGAATCATATGCATCGTTTTAAAAGACGTATTAAAAGTCAAATTGGCGGTGATGGCTCCCAGGGTGATGGACGCAATAAAATCAAAAATATTCATTTGTGATATCGTTTGCTTACCCAGTAATTTTGATCCTATCAGCAACATGCTGAAGGCAAGAACTGAGCGGAACATAACATCAACAAGTTCATTCATTGATTTCACCGCCCTTTTTGCAAAATAGTCAAAAACATCTTGTACAAAATAAGCAATAAATATACTGTGCACTTGATAAAAGGTAATTTTTCAGATGGCACCACTTCTTAACTTTGTCTATTGAAATGATTTCCGGCAAACCTGTGAAAGCCTCCCGCAAACCCGTGAGAGCCACCAACGATAACGTGGCTCCCGTGGGCGTGCCCTAAACCGAATCCCCCGATTTGAGAGAAGGGTAATACAAAACCATACGGATAATATACACTATGCCCCTGATGCAGGCTTGGATTATAGACATAAGTCAGCGGGTATACAGGGTACTGACGAAAACCGAGTGAATCAATGCCTGAGAAATCATGATGATTCAATGTTGGATCCGACAAAATATCACCACCTCGCGTTTCTAACATCTTACATTTTTTTCGCAAATTCGTGTTTGTACATTAAATTTTTTCTCTACACATTTTGTTGGCGCGGAAGTTCTCCGCCTGAAGATTTCAGGTGTCGACTGTTGCGCTTTATTCTCGGATTGGTTATACCCGTAAATGGAACATGCGCTTCTCGTGAAACCACGATCACTTCATTTAGGGCTGTTGTCCTCACGGATAAAATCAACCGATAAATTGCGTTAACACACGGTTGAACATTTCGCGTTCCTCCCAGAACGGGCCGTGTCCGCTGTATTGAAACGGAACAAGATATGAATTTCTTATTTTGCGGTTGAGTTCCTTTGCTTGTGCAAACGGTATCACCTTGTCTTGAACACCGTGAATGATTAAGGTCGGAGCAGCGACTTTTCCAAGATCATCATACAGTTTCTCGTCTCTCAGCATGTCGATTACCGCTTTTGTCGACCAGCCTGCCGCCTGCAATCCCAATTGAAAAAACCAGTCCGAGAACGGTTGTGTAATATATTGAAAGAAAAATGTGTCGGTCACTTCACGCATCATCTTAGGACGATCGTGAGCCGCTTGCTGGAGCAATTTGGCTGCCGTCTCTTCTGTAAATCCCACAGGTGCCGCCGCATCGATCAAAACCAGCTTTGAGACCCCGGAACCCCTGTATCGCGACATATAGCGAAGTGCTATGGCGCCGCCGGTTGAATGACCGGCAAGCGTGAAGCGGTTTAGTTGAAGCGTCTCAACGACAACGCGGATATCGTCAGCCAAACGGTTGTAATTGTAGCCCGCCGCCGGCTTATCCGAACGCCCGAATCCCCGCCAGTCAATGCCGATACAGCGGTATCCCTTTTGTGAAAGATCGTCAAATTGATATTCAAACTGCAGATGGCTTAATGGCCAGCCGTGCAAAAATACAATTGTTTTGCGGCTTTGAGGATTGATATCTTCAACGTACAGGTTAACGCCTGATTCTGCCTGAACAAAGTATCCCATGCCGTCGCCCCCAATCATCTTTTACCATAAGGTACGCCCAGGATGTCAATAGGTGAATGTCCCGACGGCTGAACGTGAAGAATTTGAAAAGGTGTGACTGGTTAGACTATTTCAAGATACGGAGGTGGTTCAATGATGGAACGCTTGGGAAGTCTGGCGATATCACTTGTCCTCATGCTGCCTGCGGCGGCGATCCAAGCGCAGCCTGCCGCACCAGTACCTTATCCATGCAGCGTCGTTCTTAATCCAGCCCAGGATATTCCCAATGCCCGCGGAACGGCTTTAATTGCGAAAGTGAAGAAACCGTATACCGAAGCCCCTGGAAGTCCAGTCAGGGAACGGTGGAGCATCGGCATCTACGCCGATTGGCTTCCAGCTCCTGCTTCATTTGGAGATTATGATCAATATGAAGGAATGGCCCGGATACCGGACCAGATCAGCTGGCGCTTCACCATGCATCTCGTCCGGGAAGACGTGCCAAGCTGGTTTGGCGGAAATCCTTGGGCGGGCAAATTTGACGAAATATCGTCGGAGCTGACTGTGAATACCCGAGTCGAAGTGCGTCCTTTCAATTCGAAGACGAAAAAGGCCGGCCGCGCTGTTTTGCTGGGGACTTTGCAAGGATGCAGGAACTAAATCAAAAAAAGGCCGCAAAAGCTCCATTAGGACGCTTCTTACGGCCTTTTTTCATGAGAAGAATTTTTTCTTCCGGAAAGGTTAGTATTTTTCGTAGCGATTACAAGGTTTACCGCAGTAAGAGTGATCATGATAAACCGGCTTATAGCTTGAATAAGAATGCGGATAATAGTGAACATGCTCGTATTTCTGATGATCCACTTTTTTAATATGCTGCGGATGGATGTGAGGAACGATCGTTTTAGAGTATCTGTGATCCTCACAGTACCTGGTAGGATGCACAACTGGCGGCAGAACGCGCGTTTTGCAGTAAGACATAAGCACTTCTCCCTTCCTTGAGTTTCATTCTTCACTATCAAAATATGTTGATTAGCACAAACTTGTACTAATACAAGAAACTAAAAATCCGTCCATTTTCCCCGCCTTTTCACTCAAAAGAGAGTTTCTCTGATAGTATAATAAAAAAATACTAATGAAAATGGAGTTGGACAGATGGATGTGATATCGATCGTTTCGTTTTTGGGTGCGGCTGTACTGCTTACACTTATGCCGGGCCCTGACAACTTGTTCGTTTTGGCACAGAGCATCTCAAAGGGAAAATCAGCAGGTATAGCAACCGCATGCGGACTATGCACAGGGTTAGTCGTCCACATCTCGGCGGCTGCAGCAGGTATTTCTGCTGCGATCTATCAATCAGCTGTCGCCTTCTCGATCGTGAAATATGCAGGTGCAGCCTATCTGTTGTTTTTAGCTTACCAGTCTTTCCGGCAAAAAAGCGCCGACTTCAATCTTGAAGCAAAAGATTCATTGAACCACAGGGCTTTATACCAAAAAGGCGTTGTGATGAATCTATTAAACCCGAAGGTCTCATTGTTCTTCCTTGCCTTTCTTCCGCAATTTATTCACCCCGGCACCTTCAGCGTGACAACGCAAATGCTCGTTTACGGCATGTTATTTTTAATTCAAGCGTTTGTGATCTTTGTGATGATCAGCCTGTTTGCGGACAAAGTCGGAGGCCGGCTGCGCAGCAGTCCGCAAGCCGCCAAAAAAGTTCATTTGCTGGAAGGGTCTTTATTTGCTTTGATTGGACTTAAAATAGCGGTCAGCCAAAAGTAGCGCCGCTGAAAAAAAGGTGTGCAGCCGGCACACCTTTTCCCCATTTTACCGCTTATAACATTTGACGCGTTTACCATTTCCGCCGTCGGCACCGCTTTCATGGACACAGCGGCAATGTCATCCCTCAAACATCGAGGTTCATGTGAAAATGAACAGCCCTGCATTCCGTGATTCGTTTTCAAGCTTGATCTAGAGCGGGAGCTGGTGTTGCGGAATCGAAGTGATTTGTTTCTTTGGCTGGAGTCGAATCACAAGACTGTCAAATTCTGCAGCGCTTTCTTGCTGTGTTAGATTCTTCCTTCGTTTCATTGTATAGTGGAGTGCCAGACAATGAGACAAAAATCTAAATACCGTTGTTCTCTATCCTCCCCCCTTTCTTTGAAGCCAGTATACAAATTTCCCGCTGCTTCGTAATGATGCAAATCGGTTATTTTCCGCTCAATCCAAATCATCAGATCGAGCAAGCGGACACATCGATCTTAGGGATGGCAGATCAGTCAATCGATGGGCGTGGGTCTTTTTTGATAGAATATGCCGCTTTTTAAGGAGAAACGGGATCGTTTAATTGCTTTAATCAATGAGATTCATTTTCGCTTTTTATCTGCAAAGCGAGTCTTTTGAATTAATTTACAAACGATATTTTAAATGTTATAATAAATTGTTTACAGAAATAAATTCTATTTTTATTTATATAAATCGATGAATTTAAAATGAAGGAGGTAAAAAGATGGCCAAGACTTCAATGATTATCAAACAAAAACGGGAACAAAAGTTCAAAGTCAGAGAGTACACCCGCTGTGAACGCTGCGGCAGACCGCATTCCGTGATTCGGAAGTTTAAATTGTGCCGCATCTGCTTCCGTGAGCTTGCTTACAAAGGGCATATCCCCGGCGTTAAAAAAGCAAGCTGGTAAGAACGACTTCGTCAGCCTTTTTAAGAGGCTGGCTTTTTTGATTTAGGCTCTGTTGAATTTTAATGTTGATATTGCATGAAAATAGAGGAAATCCTATGATTAGGGTTTCCTCTATACTTGTTCAACTAACGTCTCTGTTAGCTGGATAAGAACTATTGAATCAGTTGCTCATGATACACGCTCATTGAGTGTACATTCTCTTTTAATAAGTTATCAATGATTTGCTTTATTACATTTGGTTCTCGTAAGTCTTCGTTCTCAAATGTTACAAGGTCACTTACTTTTATCCACTTGCTGTCTGAAATTTCATCTTCTTCGAGTTTGAAAGAACCTCCGGTAACTTCACCAATAAAATGAAATAAAATAACTTGATTCTTCGTCCTACTGATAAAATTATATACGCCAGCAGCGGCAATCAGCTTTACGTCCAATCCAGTTTCCTCTTTAACTTCTCTTCGAGCTGAATGGAGAATGTCCTCTCCATATTCGATACGTCCGCCCGGAAAGTTCCACTTATGAGCGGCGGTAGGCTTATTCTCTTTTATCATCAAGACTTTATCTTCACGTAAGATTGATACACTGGCTACTAAAACAATTCCATTTTGCGACATCCATTTCTCCTTCATTTTCATTGGTTTGACTAGCTTCTTCTTTCATGAATCTGCCTTGTTCATTGAAAGCTCTCAACACTTTGCTCACCTTGACACTCGAATCGAACACTTGTTCCTTTTTAATTATATCAGGGATTCGTATAAGCATCAAATATCAATATAAGCGCTCATGAGCCGTCACTGTTCAATATTTGAACAAACCCGTTTGTTCCGTCGATTCGGATGTAGGCGCCGTCTTCTATAATGTCTGTCGCTTTGTCGATTCCGACGACCGCAGGAATGCCGTATTCCCTGGCCACTACTGAACCATGAGTCATCATGCCGCCCACTTCCGTAATCAGTCCGGCCGCTGAAGTGAAAAGCGGAGTCCAGCCCGGATCAGTATACGGTGCCACTAAGATGTCCCCTTGATTCAGCTTCGCGTCTTCAGGGCTCTTCACAACTCTGGCGATTCCTTCGATGATGCCCGCAGAAACCGGTGTCCCTGTGAGAGCTCCTTCGGGACTTTTTGCATTTCGCAGCCTCCCTGTAATGATTTCCCCTTCACTTGTCATCACACGGGGGGATGTGAGCTTTTGATTGGACATATGCTGCCGTTTTCTGTCTGTTAACAATTCCGGAATATCCCCGATGCCGCGATTCTCTAATAGTGCAATAAGCTCTTCAAGCGTAAAGTAAAAAACATCGTCTTCACAATTGAGGATTCCTTTTTCTACGAGGGTGCGGGCTTCTTTAAGAATGGCTTTTTTGTATAAAAACATCAATTTGACAAGTGTAAATTTATGATGCTCCCGCATTCCCATCAAGCTTCGATACATATGAACAAGCCGGGAGACTCTCTTTTTTTCCGGAAAACGAAATTGAGAGATGATGTCCTTTTTTGCCTCTTCCGCTTCCATTTCGCCTTGTTTAAATTTCCTCCTGTGTTCCCCTGGGGCAGTCGTCCGAATATGGCTGAGTATGGACGGAACGAGCTGAACCGGAGCCTCTGCCCATCTCGGCCTTGTCATATCGATTTCTCCCACGCACCGCATCCCGTACTTTTTGAGAAAACCATCTAAACTGGACTTCAATTCGGCGCCGCCGGGGATTTTGAGCAGTTCTTCCATAAAGTTTTCGCTGTCTGCACGCTTGAAATAGTCAATGACTTCAGGATACTTCCTCGCCTGATCGGAAAGATCCCCTAGCTCAAGCCCCATTTCCGTTGTGACATTATGAGGCAGAGATTTATACAATTTCCCCAGTAAAATAGCGCTTTTCTCGTTCTCCAGCTCTTTTTTCAGCTTTTTTTCGAGCGATCCGGCTGCAATCATTCCGCTGAAGACATATACAGCGACTTTTGAAAGCACGTCTTGGAACATCCTTTCCATTCCTTTTTGGATGACGCGGATCGTCTCAGCGCCGGAAGTCCGGCTAAGCTTCTCCTCGGTGTCCGTCACGATCGCTTCAATGATCCATTCCGCTTTTTTCTCGGCTTTATCGGGGTTTTTCATCAGCAGGATTCCGGCGACCTTTAATGCTGCCGGAATCAAAATCGGCGCCAATCTCCCGGCAATATGAAACATGCCTTTTATCGATATGGAATTAAGCTGATGTTCTTTGCGCTTGACTACCTCCGATACAGCAGATGCCATCAGCTGATCCATACCATTTAATACTTTAAGCAGCCGGCTCCGGGCGAATCTGAGGGAAAGAGCACCCGTAATATCGGCGAACACTCTTCCTCCCGCTTCGCGAAGAATCGGCTGTGTCGAAGGGTCTTTTTTTAAAAATCGGAGAACTTGGCTGATCACCGATACACCCAATGGTTTCAGCGGATCGGTCATCATTTGAATATAGCCAAAATTAATCAATACGTGCGGCTTATCATCAATAACGTGTACGACCGGGTATAAGGATGTGATCGGCCGGCTTTGAAGAATGTAAAAACTGCCGCCGGCAAAAGCCCATTCTATATCCTGTTCCTTGCCGTAGTGAGCCTCGATTTTGCGCCCCAGTTCTGCCAATTCGACGATTTTTGGATCCGGCAAAGCCTGTGTTTGTTGTTCTTCCGGAGAGAGAATTCTCTGAACGGTCCCTCCTTCCGGCACTGAATAAATGGCCGATTCCTTCTTCGAAAGTTGTTTTTTGACGATTTCACCAGACTGAACCTGATACAGATCAGCGCTCACAATTCCGGACACCAACGCTTCACCTAAACCGAAGCTGGCATCGATGGAAACCGTTTTGCGGTGCCCCGTGATCGGGTCGGCAGTGAACATAATTCCGGAAACCTCGGGAAAAACCATCTCTTGCACGACAACTGCAAGAAAGACAGAGCGGTGATCGAAACCGTTTTTCGCGCGATAGGAAATCGCCCTGTCCGTAAACAGAGAGGACCAGCATTGTTTCACTGCATCAAGAAGCTGATCTTCTCCGCAGACGTTCAAAAAGGTATCCTGCTGCCCCGCAAATGAAGCCGTCGGCAGGTCTTCTGCCGTAGCACTGGAGCGGACGGCATAGGCTTTATCTTTGCCGGTCGTATCAACGCCTTCCAATATCGCCGATTTGATCTCGTCAGGTATGGGAATCTGGTCAAGATGCTCGCGAATCTGCTTCCCCGCAATCCGAATCTGTTCAAGATCATCATGCTTGAGCTGTCCAAGCTGATCGAGCAGGCTGTCGATGATGCCGCTTGTTTGTATGAACGCGCGGTAGGCGGCAGTTGATAGGCAAAATCCCTTTGGAACGGGAAAACCCGCTTTTGTCATTTCCCCGAGGTTCGCCCCCTTTCCGCCGACATAGGGCAAGGCAAATTGATCGATTTCATTGAAATACAGCACATATTTCTCCATTCTATCCTCTCCTTAGATCCGCTTTTTGCAGCAATTCCACGCCTCATATTGGACGATTTATTTTGCCCTGGCCTGACTTTCAACACACTTTGTCTTAAGAGGCATGCTTTTGAACACTGTGTTGATTAATATTCATCATGTTTATTATAATTGCACAAGAGGCGAATGCAATGAACAATCAATCAGCAAATGTTAAGTTCTCAACACAAACATGGACATTGTTGATTATCATGGACCGTCAGGAGGATTTGTATGACTGGACAAAAAAAAGACCGCAGGGTAAAGCGCACGAAAAAAATGATTAGAGACGCACTTTCTGAACTGATGAAAAATAAAACGTTTGAAGAGATATCCGTCACGGACATTACAACGAAAGCCGATATTAACCGCGGCACGTTTTACTTGCATTACGAGGATAAATACGATTTGCTGGAGCAAAGCGAGGAGGAAATTATCCAAGAGATCAATAACATTGCTAAACGCTCGATTCACTCAATGGACACATTAAATCAGGATGTGATTGACCATCCGCTGACGTTCGTCGTCGACATTTTTCGATATATAAGAGAAAACGAAATTTTTATGAAAGCAATTTTAGGCCCTAAAGGCCCGGGTTCTTTCCGTTTGAAATTCAAATCGGTTTTGAGCATCAATTTAAAACGGCTGAAAAAAGCGATCAAGACGGATCCGATCGTACCGGAGGACTACTTGATTTCCTACATAACCGGCGCTCATATCAGCGTCATGCAGCAATGGCTGGAAAACGGCATGAAAGAGACGCCGCATGATATGGCGTTCATTTTGTCAAAAATAACCGGAATGGGCCCTGCATACGCGGCAGGACTGAGAAAAAAATGACAGGCTTTCAGGAAGAGGGATGCCCCTCTTTTTTGCTTTTTTCGTGATATGTATAAGAAAGCAAAAACAATCCAAAATATAGTGAAAAAGGTGGTGAGACCATGCAGAAGAAAGGCATTCAAAACAGCAGCCTTGAGCAGCTGAAAAACGACCACGAAACAGAAAGCGCATTCCAGCAGGATAACAAAAGCAATAAACAGCAGCAAAACAGGAATGCTTTAAAATAAGCTGAAAGGTGTGGAAACGAAATGAAGCATGTAAGAGCATTGTGTTTAAAATTCATTGTGAGCCTTGTCCTCTTATATGTGGTGCTAACTCTGTTTTTTGGCGTTCCATTCGGCGAAATGTTTGTTTTGACATTGTTTTTAGGTGTGATCTCCTATCTGATCGGAGATCTTCTTCTGCTGCCGAGAACAAACAATACAACAGCGACAATGGGAGATTTTGGCCTTTCACTCGTGCTGATCTGGGCGATTCTCGCCATGCAAAATAATCCGCCGTATGGTTCGCTAGCTGCAGCTTCAATTGTGTCAGCGATCGGCGTCACAGTGTTCGAATATTTCTTCCACCGCTATATGGAAGCCAACGTTTTGGGCGAAACGAAAAACGAAAATCGGGAAAAGCCAGGCTCATTACAGTATCAAAGTGAAGCATCGGAAGAGCTTTACCCGTTTACCCCATCTAAAAAACAGGACGAAGACTAAGCACAAGAACCTGCCGGTCGGCAGGTTTTTTTATTCTTTATGACCCGAGGTATTTTTTTCCTCGTTTAAAGGAATATCCGTCTTTTTCACGAAATGATATTAAAAAAGTTAGGAGGACTAGAAATATGACACATCGCGCATTAAAGCATTTAGATTATCACAACTGGGCGAATCAAAGGATGCTCAGCCACTTGAAAAGCCTGCCTGAAGAGCTGTTCACCCGGGAAATCCAAAGCGTTTTTCCATCTGTTTCTGAGGTCGTTACCCATATGTGCATGGCTGATGCCTTGTGGCTAAAAGTAATATCCGGAGCCGCTTACGAGGAAGCAAAGGAAACCGGCATGCGGCTGAAAGAAGAGTTAAAGGGAAAAAAGATCGATGACTTCGTCTCCATCTTTCAGGACACGGCACGTCAATATGAAACATTTTTTGAAAATCTTGAAGACCCCGATGGTGAAATCACGATTGCACATCCTGCACTCGGCGAAATCAAAACGCCTGTTAGCGAACTCCTTCACCACGTGGTCAATCACGGCACGTACCACAGAGGCAACATTTCAGCGATGCTGAGACAGATGGGTGAAGCAGGTGTGCCGACAGACTATGTTTATTATTTATTAAGCATGAAACAACCGACATAAATAAAAAACCCTTGTTCCAAAAGCGGAACAAGGGTTTCACAATTAAAATGATGCTGCAAGCTTTTTAGCTTCTGCTAAACCGTTTTCAATGATTTTTTGAGCGTCGTCAGGAACAGCGTTGTGTCCTTCGATGACAACGGTATGCAGGTCTTGAACACCGAAGAAGCCCATGACGGTTTTCATGTAGTTCAATGACATTTCCATTGCAGCCATCGGTCCTTCAGAATAGAAGCCTCCTCTGGCATTTAACAGAGCAACTTTCTTGTCTCCCATCAGGCCTTTAGGTCCTTCAGGAGTGTATGTAAACGTCACTCCTGCGCGGGACAAGTAGTCCACATAAGTGTGAAGTACAGCTGGAACAGCAAAGTTCCACAATGGGAAAGCAAAAACAACTTTATCGGCTTTGACGAATTCGTTCAAGTAACGGTCCGCTACAGCTGCAGCTGCTTTTTCTTCCTCGTTCAATTCCATGCCTTTTCCTGCTTTAAATGTCCCGTTAATAGCATTTCTGCCCAGGTACGGCGGGTTTTCTTTGTAAAGATCAAGCTCTACAATTTCATCGTTTGGATGATTTTCTTTATAGCTGTTAAGAAACGCTTCATAAAGTTTTACAGATACAGCTTCTTCAACTGTACGGTCATTAGCTTTAACAAACAATACTTTAGACATTCTAATTTCCTCCCGGTGCTAACGTTTTAATATTTACTTACAAATAGTATGTTACTTTCTTTTAAACAGAAAGTCAACTCATTTATTTTTCTGGCCCAAAAAAAAGCACCCATGTGGGCGCTTTATTTGGAGTCCTGCTCCTGGTCAAGCCGTTCATAAACGTATGAATGCTTTTGATCCATCGTTTCTTTATTCGTCAAATCCTTCATCTGCTGTGTAAATTGCCGGTCATTCCCTGTACGATCTTCATGCCTTGTTTCTGCTTCCGCTTGAGCTTCGGCCGTTCTTCGCGCATATGGAACCGCTTCAAGGCGTTCATAAGGGATTTCTTTTCCGGTTGCTTCACACCTTCCGTATGTGCCGTCTTTCATCCTATTTAAAGCGTCTTCGATCTCTTTCAGCAAAGCTTCGTCCGATTGCCGGAAAGCCTGGTCCCTCATTCGTTCGGTATACACACCGGCGTGATCGGCAAGGTGATTGTCAATACCGTTTGACAATTCGCCTGTTTCTTCATTCATCGGCTGCACCTCAGACTTTGCAGCTGTTATTTCGTTTTTTAAGCTCATTAATTTATCGTAAAGGTGCTGTTTTTGTTCCTCTGTCAATGCCATGTTGATCATCCTCCTTTCTTTTTCATTACCCGATTGCCGAAAGGGAAAACCTGCATTTCTCCGCAAAAAAAAGACCGTTCGTTCGCAAAATAGCGTTTGAACAGCCTGGTGAGATTATGCACATAAGTATTTTGATAACAGCGCTTGAATTTCAAGCATGTCGGTATCCTTCGTAAATTCCAGGTCAAAGATTTTGCTGCTGGTCATCAGAGAAAGAGAACTGTCTGGATTGAACATGCTGACTTCTCTGATCGCAAAGCCTTCAATCGATCTGTATGGCAGAAAGACGCGGACTTTCTTTTTGGAAAACAGTTTATTATCAAAAAAAATAATCCGCTTGTTCGTAAAACAAATTTGATCTATCCTCAGTCTGCAAACCGATTCAATTTTTTCTCCTTCTATGAGCAGCGGTTCAAATTTTTTGCCGTCTGCTGTCTTGCTTGCTGAAAAAACGCCCAATCAAAACCCCTCTTTCTATATGTCCAATTTATGTTTATGCACAAGGCAAAGTATGCTGTCAGTTACTAATAAGGATACGATAACCCTGATTTATAAACAATTACGAGCAGATTACATTTCTTTAACGCTATATGTTTGTGTTTACTATCAATTAATACGCCCGGCGGACGCGTGAGGTTTCAACTTTTTATCAGTTTTTTCAGCTTATTTTTCGTTTGCTACCAATCAAAAGGTGGATAACGGATAAAACAAAAAACCGCAGCAAGGTGTTCTTCCTCTGCGGTTCTCTTCTGACTATTATGCCTTTTATGTACATATCAGGCACTTGTTCCTGCTTCGGTCACGCAACTGATTCAGTCAGCCGATTTTTTAAGGCGTGCGGTTTTTGTTCAACTACCATTCATTGCTGTTGATGACCCGTGCGAATTGATTCAGGCTTTTACTTCTTCAAAGTATTCTTTGTAATAGCCGCCGACTTTGTTTGTATTATCGATGATAAACAGAAACTCTTCCGTTTCGTTTTTGACCTCGTATACGCTACCGACGGTCAGCGCTCTGTTGACAATGTACTTTTTGGCATCGGTATGTATGCACTTTACTTTTTTAATGGTTTTATTGTTCTGCCATTTTTCGTGAATCATGTGGATGTCTCCTTTTTCATACGTGTATAGTTTCCATTGTAGCGTTTTTTCGCCGAAATGCAATGCGATCTGGAGGCGAATGTGATTTTGAATATTGATTTGGTTTCATTCCCTGTTATAGAATGGTGGTGTATAGTTCCAAAATCAGAAATATATCCCTCTTTCATCCGCGCAATGACCGAATCAAAAGACAAACCAGCATCAAGACAACTCACCCGAAGACAGACCAAAATTTCAAAGGAGGTTTGTTTGACAAACATGAGTTCATTAACAATGCAGGTCAGTAAAAAGCTGGAGTCATTTTTGCAGGGAACAAAGAAGCTCTATATTAACGGGGAATTTGTAGCCAGCGCCTCAAACAAAACGTTTGAGACCCCAAACCCGGCGACTGGTGAAACGCTCGCCACCTTATATGAAGCAGGTCCCGAGGATGTGGACAAAGCGGTAAAAGCTGCACGGGAAGCCTTTGACCGCGGTGAGTGGCGGACGATGAACCCGGCCGAAAGAAGCCGGCTGATGTACAAACTCGCCGATCTGATGGAGGAACACAAAAACGAACTGGCTCAGCTTGAAACGCTGGATAACGGGAAGCCGATCAGCGAAACGACCGCAGGCGATATTCCGCTGTCAATTGAACATATGCGCTATTATGCGGGCTGGGCGACGAAAATAACCGGACAGACGATTCCTGTTAACGGACCTTATTTCAACTATACACGACATGAGCCTGTCGGAGTTGTCGGG
Source organism: Bacillus sp. LB7 (assembly GCF_030449715.1). Classification (NCBI taxonomy): domain Bacteria; kingdom Bacillati; phylum Bacillota; class Bacilli; order Caryophanales; family Bacillaceae; genus Bacillus; species Bacillus sp. LB7. The sequence continues at coordinate 449,714 of NZ_JASGCA010000001.1, read as the reverse complement.
CAAATTATCCCTTGGAACTTCCCGCTTCTGATGGCCATGTGGAAAATGGGAGCCGCCCTTGCAGCCGGATGTACGGTTGTCTTAAAACCGGCGGAACAAACGCCGCTTTCCGCTCTGTATTTGGCGGAACTGATCGATGAAGCAGGCTTCCCGAAAGGCGTCATCAACATCATTCCTGGCTTCGGTGAGACGGCCGGAGAAGCTCTGACCGATCATGCCCTTGTTGACAAACTGGCATTCACAGGATCAACGGAAATCGGCAAAAAAATCATGGAGAAAGCGGCCAAATCGGTTAAACGGGTGACCCTTGAACTCGGCGGAAAGTCGCCGAATATCATCCTCCCTGACGCCGATCTGAAGAAAGCGATTCCAGGCGCACTAACCGGCGTCATGTTCAATCAAGGCCAAGTGTGCTGTGCGGGATCACGCGTGTTCATCCATAAAGATCAATACGACAAAGTCGTCGATGAAATGGCCGCATATTCCAAATCGCTCCGCCAGGGTGCGGGCCTTCATGAAGACACGCAAATGGGACCGCTTGTCAGCAAAGAGCAGCACGAACGCGTCCTCTCGTATATTGAAAAAGGACGTCAGGAGGGTGCGAAAATCGCAGCCGGCGGAACATGCCCTTATGAACAGGGATACTTTGTTTCTCCGACTGTATTCACCAATGTCGAAGACGAGATGACAATAGCAAAAGAAGAAATCTTCGGTCCTGTTTTGGCGGCGATCCCTTATGAAACGGTAGATGAAGTCATCGAACGGGCCAATCGCAGCGAATACGGCCTTGCTGCTGGCGTATGGACGGAAAATTTGAAAAACGCCCACTATATCGCCGACCGTCTGCAAGCGGGTACCGTTTGGATCAACTGCTATAATGCCTTTGACGCTGCATCTCCATTCGGCGGCTACAAACAATCGGGACTCGGACGTGAAATGGGCTCATACGCTCTGGATAACTATACAGAAGTAAAAAGCGTCTGGATTCATACAGGCGAATAACGCAAGACATGAGTTTCTGCAGCCGCCCTGTCGATCAGGGCGGTTTTCTTTTTATAATAATAAACATGTATAGATACATATGGTAAAATAGATGATAGTTTAAATCGACTGGAATGATAGAATCGTGTATTCTTCCTCTCTTGGCAAAACCCTCTGGAATCAAAAAAGCTTTAGATACATATGGGCGTCACAAACAGCACAGGCTGTCGGATCGATTTTGATGACGATCATCGTCATGGTCGATGTATTTAAGGAAACGAACTCTGTATTCGGATCGGGTCTGGTCTTGGCTTTATCCTCGTTCGGCAGTGTATTAGGCGGAGCGATGGCTGCTTTTGCTATTCAGCGCCTAGACCTGCTGCAAACGGCCGCTTATTCAACATGGTTCAGAGCGGTCTGCGCATTATGCATCGGCTTATGCCAATCGCTGGGCTTACCCTCTTATATCATTTATATGCTGCTGTTTTTGCAAAGCTTTGTCGGCTCCTGGTATTCCCCCGCACAGTTAGGTTTACTGTATCAAGCGATTAAAAAGCGCGATTACGTGGCTGCATCGGGAAGCATCGTAACGGTCAACCAGTTTGTTCAGGCAGCAGGCTGGGGGCTAGGCGGCTATTTAACCGTTTTGACCCAGACTCACACGCTGACAGTGTTTACAGCAGGACTCTTTTTCGTATCAGGGTTTTTAATCAAATTGCCTGATTTGAAAAATGCGGTTATCCCTCGCCAAAAAACCCGCACGCAATCAGTCTGGCGGACTGTATACAGGAAGAAAACCGTTTTGCTGCTTACGATGATGGACATGTCAGAAGGTTTAGCAAATGAACAAAGCGGCGCTCAGTAGAATAACATGCTGCGCGCCTTCTGATTCAGCGGGATATCAGCTCTTCGTATTCCCGCTTCAATATCCCCATAATGATTTCATCCGAGTACTGCTCATTCATATAAAGAGCCTCCCTGACCGTACCTTCCCTTTTAAATCCGGCTTTTTCATATGCTTTCAGCGCGCGGATATTGTGTGAAAAGACTTCGAGCTGGAGGCGGTTAAGATCGAGCCTTTCGAATGCAAACTGCATGGCCAGCCGCACCGCTTCAGAACCATAGCCTTTGTTCAAATAAGCGGGGCTGTGCAAAGCGATTCTAAACCCCGCTTTTCGATTTGTCCGGTCGATCTCAACGATGGACAGATCGCCTAACAAACGATCGTCCTCCTTTAAGCAGACGGCAAAATCATAGCGCGTCTCATCGCTTGTGATTCTCTCGTAATGCTCATAAAGGTCTTCCATCGCAAATTCACGTGTCGTGCCCGTCATATACCTGATGTCTTCATTTTGAGCGGCTTTATAAAAGCTCTCCATATCGCCTTTTTCAACAGGCCTGAGATAAACTCTACAGCTCTCGAACATCGAACGCCCCTCCCCTACTACATTTGATACGCAGCAAACCAATGGTATGGCTGTATTTCCTTTAAAGATTTATAGACCAGACGCCAATCCGGTACAGTTACAGCTGCTTTAAGATCCGGCCCCCAAATAAAAAAGTCTTTCCTGGCATACCCCGCACGGCGTTAATACCTTGCATTCGGAATGTTCATCATCTCTCACGACACAAACGGAGTGCGAAATTTTTGCCTGATACTTATGGGCTTCGAGAATGGCGCCCGTTTCAATGCATAAATCGGTTGAAGCGTTGATTACTTCCGGCGCTACGCTCGTCAAGATTCTTCCGTCTTCGGTGTACATGGCGGCTGCCCCGCCCCATCCGGTCGGATACCTCTTTTTGATCAATTCGACTGCGGTGTCATACAGCATCTGTTCAATATTCATTCAGCAACATCCCCAAACATTGTTTCTAAGGTCTCTCTATTTACAATACCTGATAATGGAATGTAGGTAAATGAAGATATTCATGACCTCCTGATTATGCTCACGCATGCCCATGCTGACGGATGCTTGTATGCTCATCGCATCTTCAAAATCGCTGTTCTTCTGTTTTCATCCGGTTGGCATGACACATTTCCGAAATGAATACAGTAAAATGAAGGAGATGAGAAGATTGCGTTCTTTACTAGAAGACGTGAAAGCTTTCAGACAAAAGACGCTCGCAAAGCTTCAAAATAGACAGAGACCTGATGGGTCATGGCGTTTTTGTTTTGAAGGGCCCGTGATGACAGACAGCTTTTTCATTTTGATGCTGACTTCGCTTGGCGATCAGGACTCTTCTCTCATCGCAAGTCTTGCTGAACGAATCCGTTCGAAGCAGAGCGGAGACGGTGCGTTTCGCAATCATCCGGATGAAACGGCAGGCAATTTGACCGCGACCGTCCAGGGCTATACCGGGATGCTGGCTTCGGGGCTCTATGACCGGAGAGATGCGCATATGCAGAAAGCCGAGGCTTTTATTAAGGCTGCAGGCGGTTTGAAGAATGTGCACTTTATGACGAAGTGGATGCTCGCTGCCAACGGGCTGTATCCATGGCCGAGAGCCTATATTCCGCTTTCATTTTTACTGATCCCGCCCTATTTCCTGCTTCATTTTTACCATTTCAGCACATACGCAAGAATTCATTTTGTCCCGATGGCCATTACGTTTAATCGACGATTCTCTTTAAAAAACAACCAAATCGGCTCGCTTCAGCACCTGGATGAAGCCATGTCAAAAAATCCTCTCGACTGGCTGAACATCCGCTCTTTTGACGAGAGAACCTTCTATTCTTTCAATCTGCAATGGAAACAGCTCTTTCAATGGCCGGCTTATGTCCATCAGCTCGGATTTGAAGCGGGCAAAAAATATATGCTGGACAGAATCGAAGAAGACGGAACACTATACAGCTATGCGAGCGCGACCATGTTCATGATTTACAGCCTGCTGGCGATGGGAATATCAAAAAACGCCCCCGTTGTTAAAAAAGCAGTCGGCGGAATCAAAAGCCTTATTTCATCATGCGGAGAGGAAGGCTTCCATTTGGAAAACTCAACTTCCACTGTCTGGGACACCGCGCTCATCAGCTATGCCATGCAGGAATCCGGAATACCTGAACAACATTCTTCCATCTCATCGGCAGCGGACTACCTTCTCAAAAGACAGCATGTGAAAAAAGCGGACTGGGCGGTCTCAAACCCTCAAGCGGCACCGGGAGGGTGGGGTTTTTCACACATCAATACAAATAATCCCGATTTGGATGATACCGCTGCGGCATTAAAAGCAATTCCGTTTCAAAAGCGTCCGGCTGCCTGGAACCGGGGGCTCACCTGGCTTTTATCCATGCAAAACAGGGACGGGGGGTTTGCAGCATTTGAAAAAAACGTTGACCATCCGCTCATTCGAAATCTGCCGCTCGAATCTGCCGCTGACGCAGCGGTCGATCCGTCAACTGCAGACTTGACCGGGCGCATTCTTCATCTGCTCGGACTTAAAGAGCGGTTGACAGATGACCATCCCGCGGTAAGACGCGCTCTAAGGTGGCTTGATCACCATCAGGAAGTTGACGGCTCGTGGTATGGCAGATGGGGTGTCTGCTTTATTTACGGGACATGGGCCGCACTCACCGGAATGAAAGCCGTCGGGATTTCCCGCAACCACGCGTCTGTCAGAAAAGCGGTCTCTTGGCTTAAATCGATCCAGCTCGAAGACGGAAGCTGGGGAGAATCTTGCAAAAGCTGTGAAGTGAAGCATTTTGTGCCTCTTCACTTTGGAACAGTTGTTCAGTCTTCATGGGCGCTGGAGGCGCTTTTGCAATATGAGCGTCCGGATGACCCTAAGATCTTAAAAGGGATTCGTTTTCTCACCGATGATCACGAAAGCTCGCCTGAGCGACTCGAATACCCGACGGGAATCGGGCTGCCGAAACAATTCTACATCCGCTATCACAGTTATCCTTTTGTGTTTTCATTGCTCGCTTCAAGCGCATTTATTAAAAAAGCGGAAATGAGGGAGACATATTGAATGCTTACAAAGAAAAAATAGCGTCATGGGCCAAAGATCTGAAAGACCAGATGAAAGATGATCCTTCTTTAGAAAGTCATTTAGAAAAACTTTTTCAATCACTGGATGATCCTCGTGCGACCGAACAGGAATGGTATGAACAGGCAGAAGCCGTGTATCAAGCCATCTCCCGCAGTGATGCGTCTCAAGCAGGCCGGCAGCCATTCAGAACAGTGCCGATCGGAGGCCACCGCCTGCCAAGCCTGCCCTACTCGTATTCAGCCCTTGAGCCTTATATTTCAAAAGAAATTATGTTTCTTCATCATACAAAACATCACCAAAGCTATGTCGACGGCTTGAACAAAGCTGAAAAAGAACTGCAGAAAGCAAGGCAAACCAAACAGTTCGACCTTGTCAATCACTGGGAAAGAGAGCTCGCCTTCCACGGAGCCGGACACTATTTGCACACGATATTTTGGTACGCGATGCACCCAAAAGGAAAAAGGCGGCCGACAGGCGAATTGCTGGAGATGATTAACCGTTCTTTCGGCAGCTATTCGGCCTTTAAAGAACAATTTTCCGAAGCGGCGAAAAAGGTGGAAGGCGTGGGCTGGGCGATCCTTGTCTGGGCGCCTCGCTCACACCGCTTGGAAATTCTGATCGCAGAAAAACATCAGCTGATGAGCCAATGGGATGTGATCCCCCTTCTCCCGCTCGACGTATGGGAACACGCATACTACCTTCAATATAAAAATGAAAGGGCAAAATACGTCGATAATTGGTGGAATGTCGTTGACTGGAGAGAACCTGAAAGGCGGTTTGCGACAGCAAAACGCGTTCTATGGGAGCCGTTCTGATATAACTTCAAATGGCAGGACTTCAAACTATTGAAGTCCTGTTTTTGTTTCGATTGTTACGCCGGACATCGGCCTTCCCGTCATCAGAGATGAAAAAGAATGCCTCAAAAAGCGGACGAGCTTTTCCTCTCGCACCTTTCTCTTCTCGGCGCCAGGCGCCGTCAACACCGGCCGTATCGAGCCGAGTACCGATCCCTTATCACTGTCAATGCCGCATCCATGTTTCCTCTATCATATGTAAAGAGATAATGTATAAAAGTTTCCTGTTTATTCTCAGGATTTTCAAAACCGATACACGGAGATGCTCGAGCAGATTCAGAAGAGAAATCCCGCATCCGTACACCTTTTTGAACCTGTTATTATGATAATCCCCTTATGGAAAAGCGAATCCGCAATACTCTATCAATATATCCCAAATTTGCGCCTTAAGTATGAAATGTGAACATTTTTTGATTTATTTGGAAAATAGTCGTTTTTCCTCATTCTTCTAATTCTAAAAATCGTTAAGCTATTCTACAAGAAGGGAGGGAATAAGTGAACAAGGTGTCGATGTTTGTCTGATTCAGCTGGTCAGTTTTTTGAAAAATGGAAATTTATTTTAGGAGGGTTAATCATGAAAAAAATGTTTGCTTTCTTTACAGCCTTCATGCTCGGTTTGACTTGTCTCCCGTACTTATCAGAAGCGAAAGAATCAAAACATACGGACAGTGCTGTTACAACCTTGCCTTCTATGTCTATACCCACATCTCTCAATCAGTCATTGGACCAGGAAAAACAACAGTTTAAAACTTCCGCTATTAATCTCAACATCGGCCTCGATCTCTTAGGAATCGGAAACTCGATTAGAGATGCTATCGTCCAAAGCAATAACCGCAGCGGTTTCGTCAAAAACTGCATGGAAACTGCTTTTTACTCTGCAGGGCAAAGATATAATGTCATGGTGTTCAACTTAAGCCAAGGCTATCATAATGGTTTAAGAGGAGTAAAATTTTATGGATCTGCCAACTATCATGGCGTGATTTACGGCATTTGGGTATTTGAAAGCGGACAATTTACAAACCAGGGAGATGGCGGCTGGATTAACTGGGCCTTTAAAGGCTGGTTTGATCGGAACGGCCAAACTGTAACATTTCGCAAGCCTTAATCAAAGTCAAAGTATCCCCCTCTTCTGCCTGCCGGTAAAATCGTCAAAAACGAATTCATCGGCAGGCTTTTTTAATATGTCTGCGCAGAAAAAAGTCGATTTTTTCCTTCCCTCCTTTATTAAACCGATCATACCGCGATGCTTATCATTAGCGGCACTCAAACTGTCTGCATGAAAAAAAGGCCGGATTTGTCCGGCCTTATAAACAATTCAATCTTAAAATACGCCAATGACGTCCAAAAAGACGACAATAATAACGATCGGAGCGGCGTAGCGGATCAGCAAAAGCCATGCTGCAAACCATTTTCTGCTGATTTTAGAACCCTCTTTCAATTCGGCAAAAAGCTCGTCTTTCGGGATTTTGAGCGGCACAAAAACGGCGATGAGCAAAGCGCCGAGCGGCATTAAAATATTGCTGACAAGGTAATCCGCCGCATCAAAAATGGATAGATTAAAAATCGATACATCCTGAAGCACGCCGTATGATAATGCTGAAGGAATTCCGAATAGGAAAATCGCAATTCCTCCGGCCCAAGCGAAAGCCTGTCTTTTTTTAGGATCCCCTTTTGACAAGGAAGAAACAAGGATTTCAAGCATTGAAAATGCGGACGTCAGTGTAGCAAATAAAAATAAGAGCATAAACGCCAATAAAAAGACGATTCCTAAAGGCATCTTATGAAAGACTGACGGTAGCACATTAAATAACAGCATCGGGCCGGCATCAGGAGATAATCCGAATGAAAAAACGGCCGGAAAAATCGCAAACCCGGCAAGAATCGCTACAGATACATTGAGCAATGTCACTGAAACGGCCGACTGTACAAGGTTTTCTTTTTTCGATAAATAAGAGCTGTACGTTACCATAACGGAAACACCGACACTCAGCGAGAAAAAGGATTGTCCAAGCGCAAACAGCACCGTTTTGGCTGTGATATGGGAAAGGTCAGGTTTTAAGAAAAACTCCAATCCTTCCATTGAACCGGGAAGTGTGAGCGAACGGATGATCAACAGCAGAAAAATAATGAACAGAGCAGGCATCATAAACTTGCTCGCTTTTTCAATCCCGCTTCTGACTCCTTTGGACACGACAAGGATCGTTATCATGATAAATGCAAACTGGCTCGCAAGAACGAGATACGGATTTGCAATCGTCTCCCCGAAAAGACCGGCATAATCCGTACTTCTTGACAGTTCGCCGGTCAGCCCTTTAATAATATAAATGATGATCCAGCCGCCGACAACACTATAGAAAGACAGCAGAATGAAACACGTGATAATGCCGAGGCGTCCAATCCAGTGCCAAAGCGAGCCGGGCGCCAGCTCCTTATAGGATTCAACGGCATCTTTTTGAGTCTTTCTGCCGATAATGAACTCCGCCATTAATAACGGAAGCCCAATCAATAAAGTAAAAAGAATAAACATAAGTAAAAATGCTCCGCCGCCGCTTGTTCCGGCGACATAAGGAAACTTCCATATCGCGCCGAGCCCGATTGCCGAGCCGGCCGAAGCTAAGATAAATCCAAGCTTTGATGACCATATATTTTGTTTATTTTCCACTTAAGCACCTCTTCTTCTCGGTCTAATTGCATATGGCTACAAACTATCATTTTAAAAAGCATAAACGAATTCGTCAAGGTTTTCAAACATTTCTTTCAGTTTACATAATAATATTATTTAAAACAAATTGGCATTTTACTAGTATTGAATTATTCAGAATATTAATTATAATAAGAGAATGTTATATTTTCTACAGATGTGAGGAGCTGGACTTATGAGTTATTTGATCAAAATCAGTCAATTTGCAGGAAAAACGTTCGCCATTTGGGTGATTCTGTTTGCGGTTCTCGGCTTTGCCTTTCCGACGCAGTTCACCTGGATTATCCCTTATATTACCATCCTGCTTGGCGTGATTATGTTTGGCATGGGATTGACATTGTCAGCGGACGATTTTAAAGAGCTGCTGAGACGTCCCCTGCATGTGCTGATCGGTGTGATGGTTCAATATACGGTCATGCCGCTGCTCGCTTTTGGACTTGCCTATGGACTCGGTCTTCCCTCCGAAATAGCGGTTGGGGTCATTTTAGTGGGATGCTGCCCCGGGGGAACGGCATCAAACGTCATGACATTTTTGGCGAAGGGGAATATCGCCCTGTCAGTGGCGATTACAACGGTATCCACATTGCTTGCGCCTTTTTTAACGCCGTTTCTCATTTTATTTTTCGCAAAAGAATGGCTTCCGGTATCTCCGGGCTCGCTGTTCGTGTCGATTTTGCAGGCCGTGCTGTTCCCGATTATCGCCGGGCTGATCGTTCAATTTTTCTTTAAAAAACAAGTAAAAAAAGCTGTGCAGGTGCTTCCGCTCGTCTCTGTTCTCGGCATCGTCGCCATCGTCTCGGCGGTCGTCGGAGGCAACCGGGAAAACATTATTCAATCGGGGCTGTTGATTTTTGCGGTCGTCGTTCTTCATAATGGCCTCGGGCTTTTCCTTGGCTTTGTTTTGGCAAAGTGCTTTAAAATGGATTATGCATCACAAAAAGCTGTAGCCATTGAGGTCGGCATGCAAAATTCGGGTCTCGGCGCGGCATTGGCAACGGCGCACTTCTCCCCTCTTTCCGCTGTTCCGAGTGCTGTTTTCAGTGTCTGGCATAACCTTTCAGGCTCATGGCTTGCGACATATTGGGGCAAAAAAACAAATAAGCAGAAGAATGACAATCATTCTCCTGCCCCGCAGATGATAAACAAAAAGCTTTGACCGTACGTGCGGCCAAAGCTTTTTTCTTGATTTAACCTTCCAACAGAAGCTGTTCAGGATCTTCAAGCAGATTTTTAATCGTAACCAGGAAGCCGACCGCCTCTTTACCGTCGACGATCCGGTGGTCGTACGATAATGCAATGTACATCATCGGGCGGTTTTCGAAACGCTCTTCATCAATTGCCACAGGGCGCAGCTGGATTTTATGCATGCCCAAAATACCAACTTGCGGGCTGTTCAAAATCGGAGTCGATAACAGTGATCCGAACGTTCCTCCGTTTGTGATCGTAAAGGAGCCGCCTTGAAGCTCGTTGAGCGACAATTTGTTGTTTCTCGCTTTCTTCGCAAGCTCTCCGATATCCCTTTCAATATCTGCAAAGGTTTTGCGGTCTGCATCGCGCACGACCGGCACGACGAGGCCATCCGGCGCAGCAACAGCGATTCCGATGTCATAGAATTTTTTGATCACAAGCTCGTCGCCTTGAATTTCCGCATTAAGGAGCGGATATTTTTTCAGCGCGGCGACAACAGCTTTTGTAAAGAATGACATGAATCCGAGCTTCACATCATGCTGCTCAAGAAATTGATCTTTTCGGCGCTTCCTTAGGTTCATGACCGCCGTCATGTCCACTTCGTTGAATGTCGTCAGCATAGCGGCGGTGTGCTGAACTTCAACGAGGCGTTTGGCGATCGTCTGTCTCCGGCGGGACATTCTTTGACGCTCTACCGGTTTACCTGTATCTTCGGTTTGTTTAGCGGCCGGCGCCTGTGTTTCACGTTTTGGTGCAGGCTGAGCTTTTGGCGGCTGCTCGTTCTTCTGATAAGATTCAACATCTTGCTTTCTGACCCTTCCGAGCGGATCACCGGCAGGAATCTCCGATAAATCGATGCCTTTTTCACGGGCGAGTTTTCGGGCAGCCGGAGAAGCGATTGTTCTTGTTTTGGCTGTATCCGCCTCATCGTTCGCGCTTTCGCGAGGTTCGGCTGTCTTTTCAGACGAGGCTGCCTTCTCTTCCGAAGCGCCGGCGCTTTCTTGAGCGTCAGCTTGAGGCGCCGTTGATTTGCCTCCTTCTCCTTCGCCTTCTGAAATCGTTCCGATTATTTCGCCGACCTGAACCGTGTCACCGGAATCTTTCAGCACTTCCTGAAGAACGCCGGACTGCTCTGCCGTCAATTCCACGTTGACTTTATCAGTCTCAAGCTCAAGCAGGAATTCCCCTTGTTCTACATAATCTCCCGGTTGTTTCAGCCATTGGGCTATCGTTCCTTCTGAAATTGATTCCGCTAATTCAGGTACTTTAATTTCCGCCATTTTTTAGTTCCCCCTTAATTTTTGCGAGTCAAGCTATCAGATACAATGCGTTCCTGTTCCTTTTTATGAACCGTCGGATCTCCTTCTGCCGGACTTGAACGTCTTCTTCTGCCAATATAGCGGACCTTCACGTCCTTTGGAGCAATCTCTCTTAAATAAGGCTCAATATAGTTCCATGCACCCATATTTTGCGGTTCTTCCTGTACCCAGACAATCTCCTCCAAATTCGGGAGTTTGCTGAAGATCGCTTTAATATGCTTTGCAGGGAACGGATACAGCTCTTCAACCCGTGCAATGTGCAGCCAATCTTTTTCACCTTCCATTTTATTGAAATGGCTGCTGATGTCAATCGAAACTTTACCGCTTGAAAGGACGAGGCGCGTCACTTTGTCATACTGATGGGAAAGTCCTGACATTTCATAGACCGGCTTAAAGCTGCTGTCGCTGAGCTCCTGCACTTCTGACACGGTATTCGGATTTCTCAGCAGGCTTTTCGGCGTCATGATGATCAGCGGGCGGATCTCCTCGCGAAGGAGCATCTTCGCCTGCCTTCTTAAAATATGGAAGTACTGGGCAGCGCTCGTCAAGTTGGCTACAGTCCAGTTGTTTTCCGCCGCCAGCTGAAGGAAGCGTTCCGTTCTTCCGCTTGAATGCTCAGGTCCCTGCCCTTCATAGCCGTGCGGCAAGAGAACAACGAGCCCTGATTTTTGTCCCCATTTCGCTCTTCCTGCAGAAATGAACTGATCAAAGTACACTTGCGCCGCGTTTGCAAAGTCGCCAAACTGCGCTTCCCAGATCACCATCGTTTCCGGCGAAGACACGTTATATCCGTATTCAAAGCCAAGGACGGACCCTTCAGAAAGCGGGCTGTTGTGAACCGCAAATGACGCTTTCGTATCTGCAAGGTGATGCAGTGCGATGAATTCGTCCCCTGTCTTGCTGTCGTGAAGGACAAGGTTGCGGTGTGCGAATGTGCCGCGTTCTGAATCCTGCCCGGTCAGCCTTAGAGGTGTGCCGTCTTTCAAAATGGACGCAAAAGCCATTGCCTCTGCTAGCGACCAGTCGATTTTTCGGTCATCGTCGAACGCTTTGGCGCGCCTTTCGAGGATTCGCTTTAGCTTATCGAAAACGTTGAAGTTTTCAGGCCATGAAACAAGCTCCTGATTGATTTTGCGCAAAGTTTCAACATCAACCGACGTGTCAACATCAGGAAAACCGTTGGAAACAGGCTCGGGAAGAACGATTTCATGCGTCATGTCTTCCTTCTTGGCCGGCACTTTGCGATAGGCTTCTTCTAAACGCTTCATGACAGCGTCCCCGATTTTGTCGACGGTTTCTTTATCGACGATCCCGTTATGAATCAGCTTTTCAGCAAAGATGTTCTTGACGGTCGGGTGCTTTCTGACCGCATCATACAGCATCGGCTGCGTTGCAGACGGCTCATCCATTTCATTGTGGCCGAAACGGCGGTAGCCGATCAGATCGATCAAAAAGTCTTTGTTGAAAGTCATGCGGTATTCAACAGCGAGCTGAACCGCTGAAAGGCATGCTTCAGGATCATCCGCATTGACGTGGACGATCGGAATTTCAAAACCTTTTGCAAGGTCGCTTGCATATTTCGTCGATCTTGACTCATTGCTTTCCGTCGTAAAGCCGATCATGTTATTGGCGATAATGTGAATCGCTCCGCCCACCTGATAACCTTTAAGCTGGCTTAAATTCAGCGTTTCCGCGACAATGCCTTCCCCTGGGAATGCCGCATCGCCGTGAATCAAAATCGCCAGCGATTTTTTAACGTCTTGAACCGGATAGCCGCTCTCCGTTCTCGTTTCCTGGGCGGCTCTTGTCGAACCCTCAACGATCGGATCGATGAACTCCAGGTGGCTCGGATTGTTCGCGAGCGCAATGCGCGCCGTTTTCGTATGCTCATCCTGAATCTGGCGGTTGGCGCCGAGGTGATATTTTACGTCACCCGTCCAGCCGTAATTGATCCCTGTCGAACCTTCCGACGGAACGAGGTCTTTGTTCGGCGCATGCTGGAATTCAGAAAAAATGATTTCATAAGGTTTTCCGAGCACATGCGCAAGAACGTTCAAGCGGCCCCTGTGCGCCATACCGATATTAACGTTTGTCGTACCTGCCGAAACGGACTTGGCGATAATATTATCCAGCATGGGAACAAGCGCATCAAGTCCTTCTATTGAAAAGCGTTTTTGCCCGACAAAGGTTTTGTGGAGAAACTGTTCAAGGCTTTCAACTTCTGTCAGCCTTCTTAAAACTTCCACCAGCTTTTCTTTCGATTTCGGGGCGAATAATTGCCCTGATTCGATCTTTTTCATCAGCCAGTTGCGCTCTTCAAAAATGTGCACATGGTCAAATTCAAAAGAAATCGATTTTTTGTATGTGTTTCTCAAGTACTGAATGGCTTCTAAACCGTTTGTTACTTCTTTAGGGGCATCTTTGCATATGACAGACGCCGGAATTTTTTTCACATCCTGCTCAGTTAACCCGTACTCAGCAAGAGGAAAAAGCTCCTGTTTCTCTTGTGTTTTTCTCAGTGGATTGACGGAAGCGTTTAAATGGCCATAGGTTCTAATATCTTCTGCGAGTTTTATCGCTGATGCGATTTTTTGAATAGATCCAGCCGTGAAATCTGCCTCTTCGTTTTTTAGAGAGGCGGCCCTTATATCGCCCGGGGGAGCTCCAAGTTCGTCAAACATCTCTTTTAAATCAGCATCCAAGCTTTCTGGATCCTTGACGTATTGATCGTAAAGCTCCAGCACATAGCCGAGGTTCGGACCGTGAAATTCTTCCCAAGTCATTCTTTGTTTCATACTATTTTGAAACATTTGAACATTACCCCCAACCTAATAATCAAGTGAATGATTCACTATCTTAATATATCTTCTGAACCTTGCGCCCAGAAATATGTAATAAAAACGCTTCCACGTACATTTTACCACTGTTTCTCATTTGTTTCTACACAGATTGTTCAAATAAAATTAAAAAATCATCTTGAAAAATAAAAAATTTTATAATTTTGAACTTTCAGACCGGATTCTCTTAAATCGGCTCATTATTTATTCACATATTTCCCCTGACCGTCTATTTTTTAACATCCCGATGTGCTCCGCAAAAAATTAAGTTGATAAAAATAATAAAAATTTCAATATTTCACTGTGTTTCTACGATAAAAAACAGATGGCCGCGAGTATTGCTGCCATCTGTCATATCTATCGTATACTTTTGTTCAACAGCTTTTTTAAAAGCGGGTACAGAACATCGGGAAGCTGATCGACGTCCGGGACGAAAAGGCTGTACTTTCCGTACATATCCTGTATCGTCTTCATTTGCGATTCTTCGATTTCGCTGTTTGATAAAAATACATTGATGACTTCGATATTTCGTTTCCTCGCTTCCATAACGGCTTCATGTGTATCGACAATCCCGTTTTGTTCATAATCGAATGCTGCCGGCTCCCCATCTGAAAAGACGATCAGGAACTTTTGAGCTTCGCTTCTTTGAACAAGCATCTTTGTCATCTGTCTGATCGCATATCCGTCCCGGTTGTCTTCCTCCGGTTCAAGCTGCATGACATGCGGTCCGGCGCCTGCTTTTAAGGAATCCGCAAAAGAGACGACCGTATGAAAGTAATTGGGCTGGCTCGTCTCTGTCGCATCGTTCGTATCTTCCCAAAAACCGACGATTTGGTGAGGGACAGCAACAGATTTAAGCGCTTCGTGAAACAGGACAATGCCCCGTTTCGTCTCCGCCATTTTGTCATGCATGCTTGCTGAACAGTCGACGAGCAATGTAAAAACGGCGTCGATCTCTGTTGACGGTTCTTGCTTTTTATAGAACAGGCGCGGATTGCGCTCTGTAAAGTAACGGAGCAGTTTATTGTTCAATCTGCCTGCATGCAAATCGGTTCTCGGGAGCGTTTTTTTATGCTCGAGCGTTTTTTGAATTATCTGTTTGAGCCGTTTTTGATACGATTCGATTGTTTTGGCTTGAGCCTGGTAGTCTAATATGTCTTCGTTAGAAGGTTTTTCCGGAGGCTTCATTACTGAAAACGCATAGCGGTTTTCTTTGCCTGCTGGTGCGGCGCCGCCGTTCAGCTCATCTTGAACAGATTCAAGCGATTCAAGTTTTGAATAGTCTTTTCTTTTCGTCTGCTTCGCCGTTCCCTGAACAGACCCGAGCGCTTGGTCGCCGTCTTCTCCTTCTCTTAAAGCGCCGCCGGAAATATCGGTTTTTGCGCCGTGCTCCAAATCAAACTGGAGAAAGCTTTTCGCCGGGGCTTCCGTTTCTCTGTGCCAAGTCGGCATTTCTTCTTCATGAACTTCCTCGTCACCCGCACTTTTCTCTTCAAGCGTCAGATCCTCGCTCAGCTTCGGTTTTGCTTTCAAATCTTGAAAAAGCTCTTCTTCGTCAACTTGTTCGTATTCCAGTTCCGGAAAAAAGAAGTACGTATTCAGCATATCCTTTTCGAGCACCTCTTCGAAACCTTCCATCAGCCCGCTTACAATCGAGACGATGTCAGCAGTTGAACGCGCTTCGAATACGCGGGCGAGCTCGGCTTCTATAAATCCCTTCATCGGATCGACCGATTCATGGATAGCCGGTATCTCATCAAGCGGCGATTCCGCGGTCAGCTTAAGATATACAGCGCAAAACAAAGCATCCGTAAAAATGCTCCGCTCCAAATTCAGCGTCAACTGGGTCGCAAAGTGTTTCCGGTACATTGATTTCCGGCTCGAAAATACCGGTTTTGTGCCGGGGCGCTCCCTCTTGATGGACTCTTCGATTCTGATGTCTTCAAAAAGCATAAACAACTGTTTTGCCAAACTCTTAAACTGATATTTCCGAGCCGCGTCAAGCATGCGGGAAAAGCCTTTCATCGAGCTGTAGCGGGAGCCGACTGACCGCAAGTAGACATCGCTCTTCAAACCGTCTACCATATCCCGGTGGTTCCGGTCTTTCCAAAAATGGCTCATGTAGATTTTTTTCTCAAAAGGATTGTAATAAGATTGAACCCCGTATTCCACTTCAACCTGATCGCTTTTCGCAAGCGTTTTCGCCAGATCTGTCAGCTCCATAAAAAGCAGAGAGTCAATCTTGCTGTCATTGAATTTAATAAACTTCATAAAAAACCCTCATTCGAACAAAGTTTGGGCAATATTTCGGACCGCCGCTTTTTCGCGTTCATCATCAAGCTTTTCAACGATGCCCCGTTCGATCGCTCGCAGCGGCGGAATATACGTTGACAGGTCGCAAGTATCGAGAAGCGCTCTGATGGAAGCGGCCTCTTCAGAAACCTGTCCATTATGAGCTTGCGTCATTAAGTCCGATGACAGGGTGACAAACCGGTTCAGCAGCTTCTGATTTTTTAGTTCGGATTGTGTTTCAAGCACCCGTTTCAGCAGGTCACCTTTAATGTATGGCACGTCGATAATGACAAACCGGTTTTTCAGCGCTTCATTCAACGGGACCGTTCCGACATAACCTTCGTTTATGGCTGCAATCACGCCGAATCCCTCTTTCGCTTTGATGACGTCCCCCGTAAACGGATTGGTCATCATTTTCCGGTAATCGAGCACCCCGTTTAAGATCGGCAGCGTTTCCGGTTTCGCCATGTTGATTTCGTCAATATATAGGAAATGGCCGTTGTTCATCGCTTTTGTCACAGGACCTTCGATAAATTCAATAGAGGCGTTCCCGTCGGTGTTTTCAATCGTTTTGTAACCGACAAGCGCCTCTGCATCAAGGTCCACAGAACAGTTGACACTGTGCATAGGTTTTTGAAAATAAGCGGAGAGCGTTTCAGCAAGTTTTGTTTTTCCGGAGCCTGTTGGGCCTTTTAACAAAACGTTTTTTCCGAGTGACAGCGCGATCATCGCGTCATAGAGAATGGCGCTGTCTTCCGCTTCATAACCGGGCGTTCCAATCAATGATTGGTATTCCGCGGCAACAGGTTTGGCAGCAGACTGAATCAGCCGCTCTTTTATTTTTTCAGGCAGCTCTAGTTCATGCAGATCATATTTCATGTGTTGTAAAATTCCTTTCTCAAAGCGTCTTCTGTATGTAAGTATACTAGAAAAGATGCGCTGCCCTCAATATAAACGGCTTCCATGCGGCGATTCACTTTTTTCCGGTGTTCGTCAGCGCTCCGCAAACCATCCGGGCTCCGGAGTTTCCGGATGGATTTGTCAAATCATCATCCTGATGCTCATGAATGATGAAAGCACTTCCATCATGATCAAGCAGACTGAACTTGCTTTTCTGATCGAGGGTGACGTCCGGCGCATTTACGATGACGTCGACTTTGCCGTCGGCTCCGACTTCAATATTCGGCAAATCACCGGCATGCGGTCCTTTCGGATTGTGAAAGCCGTGCTCCTTTTGGTCAGGATTGAAATGAGCACCCGCACTTTCAAAATCAGGCTTTTTACACACGCCTGTTTCATGAATATGAAAAGCAAGCATTCCCGGCGGCAGATCATGGGCGCTGACTCTGATATCAAGGCCTTCTGCAGCAGATTCAGACACTTCTATAAAACCGGTCTCCGTACCGTCGCGTTTGATCAGCGGTATTTTTAATGGCTGTGTCATCGCTTCAAAAGTTTCTTTATGTTCCTGTTCGGCATTTTTTTGCTCGATTTCTTTCTGCTGTGTGCATGCAGCTGCCAAACAAACAGCCATACATGTGAGCAATATGTACTGTAATGTTCTCAAACGGCTTCCCCCTTCGCTTTTCTTTTCAGTTTAGACAACGAAGAAGGGCATTAAACCTGTCCTTACCATCCTGAAATCACGAAAAAAAGCCATATAAAATGGCTTTTTTAAAATGAATACCGTTTTGCGCCGAGATAGCGCTGTTTCCAGTAGGAATTGTTCATGTCGCTGACAGAGACGCCTGAATCGTTTGCATTAATAAATTTGTTGTTTCCTAAGTAAATCCCAACATGTGAAGGACCTTCTTTATATGTTGAGAAGAAAACGAAATCTCCTCTTGAAGGCTGGCTGACTGGCGACATGATGTTCCAGTATCCGGCTGCGCTCAGCCTTGAGACAGATGTAACTTTGTTCAACGTGTAATAGATGAATCCGCTGCAGTCAAAGCCGGAAGGGTTGTTGCCTCCCCATCTGTAAGGCACGCCGATATGCTTTTCTGCTTCCGCAATCATCCGTTCGACCTTTGCACTTGTCGAAGTGCCGGTTGAAACTGAAGAGTTCGGCGAGCTGGAAGATGGGCTGCCAGATGAGCCGGAAGTCGATGCACCGGAAATTTTAAGCTTCTGGCCGACTTGCAAAACATCTGTTTTTAATTGATTAGCCTCTCTGATGCTCTGTACCGTCACCTTCATCGAATTTGCAATTTTCCACAGAGAATCGCCTGGTTTAACCGTGTAAGTGGTCGTTTTTGAACTGCTGCTTGTGTTCGTTTTACTTGATGAAGAACTTGAAGACGAACCAGAAGATGGTTTGCTTCCGCTGGAAACCGTTCCTTTCACTTTAAGAACCTGGTTCGGGTAGATCGTGTCCGACTTCAAGTTGTTCAGCGTTTTGATTTCGGCGACTGTCATATTCAAATTATTTGCAATTTTCCATAAAGAGTCGCCCAATTTGACTTTGTATGTGCTGCTTGAACTGCTTGCACTTTGCGAACTTGAGGATGAGCTGGATGATTTCGAACTGGAACTCGAGCCGGAGCTGGAACCGGTGCTTTTCGCGCTTCCTTTAATGACCAGCTTTTGTCCCGGGTAAATCATATCGCTGCTCAGCCCGTTTAAGTTTTTGATCTCTTTTACGGTTGTTTTGTAGTCTTTGGCAATCAGCCACAAGGAATCTCCTAATTTTACCGTGTAAGTTGACTTGGCAGTGCTTGAGCTGGAACTTGCGGATTTTGTCTGTGAGCTGCTTTTTGACTTGCCGTCCGGTACTTTTAAAGTTTGTCCAACATAAATAACTGTAGATGAAAGATTGTTGGCTGATTGAAGTGCCGAAACACTGGTATTGTACTCAGCTGAAAGCTTCCACAGTGAGTCTCCGCTTTTCACCTTGATGGTTTGGGCTTCTACCGGTGATGCCGCCAATGAAGTTCCAACTACCGCAGAGGCCGCCAAACCTACTGCTATCTTCTTCTTCATAACCTCTTAACCTCCCGTTTCATTTTCGTTCTCTCTATGTATGCCATTACATTTGCTATTGCTTAAGACTTTATCCGGCCGATCAGACAGGTGATCTGATCACCATATGTATGACCTTTGGCCGAAAGCCCCCTTTTATATTCTTAAGCAAAAAATGCAATTCACGATTTGTATCGGTCTATTTTATATTTTTTTAATAGTCTTTTTGTTTTTTTACAAATTTCTCATTAAAAATACAGACTGATAGACATATTGACAAAAATCAATACTTTTTTCGCGCGCTCGAGATGTCGGATGCTTTTTTTGGCAAAGGTTTGCGTTTCAATTTTTCGGAAATACGATGATCAGTTGTTTTAAAATCAGAGGTTCATGGTGAAAAACAGCGAGAAGGAGTTAACTGGATATGCTGCATGTGCCGAAACAGCCCGAATAGACGCCGTAACATGCGGATTTCCGTACCGTTTTACAGCCGCTTTCTTTTTCTCTCGGATCAAACGGTCAACAGATGGACAAGCCAGCGTTCAAGTTGAGGATGTAAAAACCGTGTATTCATATTCATTTGTTTACCGGAAATCGCCGATCAATCCTCATCTATTGCCTAATCGAAAAGCAAAGATCAGGATCACTCATACATTTCTACATTTCAGCACAAATTCCTCCAAGAAACCATAAATTGACTATATCATACATTTTTTTTGCCAACATCCGGAATTGGGAGTATCTTTTATTTAGATCGAACGGCGTTTTACTATTTCATTTATAGATTCTTTTTCCCTATCTTAATATAACGATAAATATAAAAACAAAACTTAATACTCATTCATTTTTGTATATCAATAGTCTTAATAGACTATTAGAAAACAGATGAAAAAGCTTCTGATTTATTACCGCCGCTTTCATGCATGTTTCCATCTTTATGGCGCATTTTAAGACATGGAGGTGAATCTTCTTGGCCATTCAAAAAATATGTCAATATTTATGTACGTGTTTAGGAATCCTTTCTCTTTCCTTTATTTATGTGCAAATGTTTAAAAAAACAAAACAGACGAAAAAAGATTGAACAGACATTTATTGCATTTTATACATAACGTGTTATAATTTCTCTCGTTATCCAAAAGAAACGGGGAACTGATATGAGGGAAACAAAGGATTTGCGGGAGAAAACAAGACAGTTTTTAACGATTTTGATTCCGATTTTGGTTACGCAAGCGGGACTGTCGCTCATTACGGTTCTCGACACAGTGATGTCAGGCAAAGTCAGTGCCGCAGACCTCGCCGGCGTCGCAATCGGCTCGAGTTTGTGGACCCCCGTTTATACAGGGCTTGCCGGCATTTTGACGGCTGTAACACCGATGGTCGCCCAGCTGATGGGGGCCAAGCGGCAAAAGGCTGTCCCTTATACTGTTATTCAATCGGTTTATGTGGCCGGGATCATCAGCATTGCTGTCATCGTTTCCGGATACTTACTGATTGATCCGGTGCTTGAGAACCTCGATCTTGAGCAGAAGGTAGCGGTCATCGCAAAGCAATATTTAATCTGCATCGGGCTCGGCATATTGCCGCTGTTTGTTTACAATGTGATGCGCTGCTTTATTGATTCACTCGGAAAAACGCGGGTGACGATGCTGATTACGCTCTGTTCTCTGCCCATTAATTTTGTTTTGAATTATTTGTTCATTTTCGGGAACTTCGGCTTTCCAAAGCTTGGAGGAGCAGGAGCCGGTATGGCTTCCGCCATCACATATTGGTGCATTTGTCTGATCTCTTTATACATCGTCCACAAAAAAACGCCGTTTCACCAGTTTAGGATTTTTGGAACTTTCTATTCATTTTCTTTTGCTGAAAGTATGAAACTGCTGAAGATCGGGATTCCGATCGGTTTCGCCATCTTCTTTGAGACGAGTATATTCGCAGCTGTCACTTTGCTGATGAGCCATTTTGACACGGTCACGATCGCTTCCCATCAGGCGGCAATGAATTTCGCTTCGCTTCTTTACATGCTTCCATTGAGCGTATCGATGACGCTGACAATTGTCGTCGGCTTTGAGGCCGGAGCAAAACGGTTTAAAGACTCAAGAACCTACAGCTATCTCGGCATTTCAATAGCGGTCGGTTTTTCATTATTCACCGCACTCATCATTTTACTGTTCAGAGAGCAAATCGCCGGTTTGTACGCGGCTGACCGGGATGTGCTGCTTCTGACAAAGGACTTCTTGCTGTATGCGTTGTTTTTTCAGCTGTCAGATGCCATCGCCGCGCCGATTCAAGGAGCGCTCAGAGGATATAAAGATGTCAACTACACGCTTGTTACCGCTCTCGTCTCGTATTGGATTATCGGGCTTCCGGTCGGTTTTGTGATCGGAACGTATACTTCATTCGGAGCTTTCGGGTACTGGATCGGACTGATTACGGGGCTCGCAGCCGGTGCAGTCGGGCTGTTCTTCAGGCTCAAACGCATTCAAAACCGCTATATTCACACTCAAAGCGTATAAAAAGGTGCCGGGCTCATATGCCCGACACCTTTTTTGACCATTTTAATCATTCCATTGATAGGTCCAAAATGTTTCTTTTTCAAACCATGTCTCAACAACCGGCTCGCCATTGGCGAGTTTTTGCTCTATTTCTTTCATAAAGCCGCCTGTTTGAGATTTATGCGCTTTGAGCGCGTTCATTTTAATATCTGCGGCTTCTTTAATATCAAGAACGACGTCAGGCTTGCCAAGAACCTCTTCCCTGTGGTGGGTGATGGCCATACATAAGACGCGCGGCCGGTCTTCTTTCTTTTTCCGCGATAATGCCCTGATGACCGCGGCACCGCACGCATCATGGTCAGGATGAACGCCGTGTCCCGGATAAAACGTCACGACAAGGCTCGGGTTTACATCATCGATGACAGCCTCTATTCGATCGGCCAGTTTTTCTTCATCCTCGAATTCGAGCGTTTTGTCGCGGTATCCGAGCATGCGCAAGTCCTGTACATCCATTTCCTTGCAGGCGTCGATCAGCTCTTGCTTTCTGAGCAGCGGAAGGGTTTCCCTGTTGGCAAAAAGCGGGTCTCCCATATTTCTTCCCATCTCGCCCAGCGTCAGGCACGCGTATGTGACAGGTATATCTTCTTTTCGGTTTAAGGCGATCAAGCCGGCGACTCCGAAAGATTCATCGTCAGGATGCGGCAAGATCACGAGTAAATGTTTTTTCATCTATAACACCTTCTTTTTAGACTGCAAATGGCTTTTTGCTGATTTGAAGCGAAATGGCAAGTTTGCCGCCCGGCAAATAGCCGGCGAGAAGCAATCTCCCTTCATCATCAACCGTATAATCCGTCAGGCCTTCGGCGTAGATCCAGCCGTCTTCGATTTTCAAACCGGCGCGAAATGGCCCCTCGCCCGTGATTTTTGCCCGGGAGCAGGTCACCTTCGCGTTTCTGATATACGCCACCACGGTCATGTTCTGCTCATCTTTATGCGCGGAATACGATCCGGTTGTCGTCTCCAAATGAATGTAAACAGGCTGGTTTAAAAATGTTTCCAAAGAAGCCTGCACATCTTCTTTTATTATTGCTTTCATGTTACTCCCTGCTTTCTTCGTTTGTTAATAACTCCAATCGTTCCGTATGCCATTCAATCAGCTTGAGCTTCATATCTGGTTCCAATTGTGAATTCACAATGCGCCGGATTGATTGATAGTATTTTTCGTGCTTCGTCTTTCTGAGCCTTGGATGGGTACGGAGGTCGTTCAACTCATCATCAATCGCCCGATGAAGCGCCTGTCTGTCTTCTCCGTCTATCGTCCGGTTTTTCCAAAGGGTTTTATACGCCCGCAAAAGCTCTAATTCGTCTGCCATGACGGAATAACCTCCGAATTGCTTCAATAATGTTTAATTATACATAAACAGGGCTTATTGAAAAGAAAAAGGGCTTACGGATGAAAGGAATTTTTTCTTTTTAAAAATACTTTCACCGGTTTCTTCCATTGAAATTGCGAAAGTGTAAACAAAATCAGCGCCGCCCATATGCAGGTAAATGTAAAGACCTTACTGCTGCTGAACGGTTCATGATAGACGAAAACGCCTAAGCATAATGTAATGGTCGGAGCGATATATTGCAAAATGCCGACTTGATAAAGCGGAAGTTTTTTCGCACCTTCCGCAAATAAAAGCAGCGGAATCGCGGTCAACACTCCTGCCAAAAACAGCAGCACCATCATGCCGATGCTCCCTGAAGCGGCTTGAGCCTTTTCCGGATGGCTGAAGAACAGCAGGTAGATCGCTGCAACCGGAGCGATCATCATCGTTTCCAGGGTAAGCCCTATGGCGCTTGAGAGCGATGTCCGCTTTTTCGCCAGTCCGTAGAGCCCGAAGCTGAATGCAAGTATCAGGGCGATGTACGGCACGGAACCGTACTGGAAAGCGGAAATAAGCACCCCGAAAGCAGCGAGAAGAACTGCCGCTCCCTGCATCCGTGTCAGCTTTTCCTTTAAAAAGACAATTCCGAGCACGATCGATACGAGCGGATTGATGTAGTAGCCCAGGCTCGCTTCAAGAATATAGCCGTTGCTGACAGCCCATATGTAGACATACCAATTGATCGAAATCAGAACGGACGACAAAATGAGCGGTACAAATTCCTTTCGGTTTCCCGAAAGCGCGCGAAATGCTTTGACTCCGTTTTTCCACTGCCGCAAAACGAGAAGCACGCCGCACATGAAAACAAATGACCAGATAATCCGGTGCGCCAGTATATCGAGTGCAGCCGTCTGATCAAGTACTTTCCAATATAAAGGAAGGAGCCCCCACAGCAAATAAGAAAGCGCTGTGTAAATGATTCCTTTCGTTTGAGATGAATGATTCATGTCTGTTTCTTTCCTTTCTTCTCATCACTTTCCGCACTTTTTTGCATATACTGTACCGTCTATGTGAAAGGAAGTGTGATCGTGTTTGATTGGCAACGCTTTTTTCCATTTCAGCAGTTTTCTAAGGACGGATTAAAAAACGCTGACCCGAAAGATGTGGAGCAATATATCCACCACATGATGAAAAGCGTTTTCGGACCGGGGTATGCAGTTCAATTTCCTTTTCGTGACCCTCTCTCAAAAGAAACACCGGCGGCAGATGAATCTGATCCGATTGATATTTTTGAAACGACAAGCCATGTATTTGTTAAAGTACCGCTCACCAAAGAACAGCTTAACCTTCTGAAAATTAAACATACTTCACAAACCCTGATCATAGAAAACTACCCTGAAAAAGGGCGGCAGGAAAAAGTCGTTCTCCCCTCTCTAGTACGCAGAAAGGGTACGAAAGCAATATTTAAAGACGGCATTTTGGAAGTGATGTTCTTAAAAAATGAGGACTTTAACCTGTCTGAAATCGACATCACGTTTTGAAAACGGCCAGCTTGGAGAAGCAGGCTGTTTTTTTTTCTTCCTGTACCATCTTAACACTAGTCCTCATGGATGATCATCTCATTTGCCTGACATTTGGCTGTGCCTTTACATTTCGACATCGCTAGTCATTATTCCTTAAAAAGTCCCTGTAACTATTTCCTCTTTCGGCTGCTGTCAGTTAGTCCTTATAATGATAATGGTTCTCAATTTATAAAACAGGAGGATGAATATGAAAAAGAAAATTAGCCTATTGATAACAGCGATGTTTTTGACGATCCTTTGTTTTTCACCTCAAGCTTCTGCAGCATACAACTCACTGCATAAGGGCTACGCCACTTATACGGGGTCAGGTTACTCCGGCGGTGCATTGCTTTTGGATCCGATTCCGTCCAATATGAAGATCACCGCTTTAAATCCGACAGATATGAATTACCGCGGAGTGAAAGCAGCTCTTGCCGGCGCCTATCTGCGGGTTGAAGGGCCGAAAGGAAAAACGACCGTCTATGTGACCGATCTGTATCCTGAAGGCGCGCCGGGAGCTCTTGACCTTTCACCGAACGCTTTTCGCGAGATCGGCGATATGAAAGACGGCAAAATCAACATTAAATGGCGTGTAGTCAAAGCGCCGATTACCGGCAATTTCACTTACCGGATCAAAGAAGGCAGCAGCCAGTGGTGGGCGGCGATCCAAGTCAGAAATCACAAATATCCCGTCATGAAAATGGAATATTACAAAGGCGGAAAGTGGATCAATATGGAGAAAACGGACTACAACCATTTCGTCAGCACCAATCTCGGGACAAGTCCGCTTAAAGTCAGAATTACAGATATACGAGGAAAAGTCGTAAAAGACACGATCAAAAAACTGCCGGAAAACGGGACGTCAAGCGCATATACCGTACCTGGAAAAGTACAGTTTCCTGACTGATCGATCCGGAAAGAATGAGACGGCGGCCAAAGGCGAAAAGATTCGCAAGCTTTGGCCGCCGCTTCATATTGGACATCCGGCATTTAGATGCCAGCAACAATCGGCTTATTGATCAATAGCCCGGTCCCGCCCCTCTGTATGGAGCTGCGCCCGGAACACCTCCGTACGGAACGGCCCCAGGAGCTGCCCCGTAGCCGTAATAAGGCGCGCCGCCGTAAGGTCCCGGGTATGGCGGCGGGTAAGCGTAAGGCCTTGGGT
Source organism: Bacillus sp. LB7 (assembly GCF_030449715.1). Lineage (NCBI taxonomy): Bacteria > Bacillati > Bacillota > Bacilli > Caryophanales > Bacillaceae > Bacillus > Bacillus sp. LB7. The sequence continues at coordinate 424,002 of NZ_JASGCA010000001.1, read as the reverse complement.
AGTTAAAAATCGCGCTTCCGAGAAATCCGCCCAGCAAACCGCCGACAAGCGGCGCTCCAAAACCCCAGAATAACGGGAATCTGGCCGGGTATCCGGCAGGACCTGATCTCGAGTAAAGCATATGAGGGTTCATTGGCTTTTATCCTCCTTTATGTCTGCCTATAGTAAAGGTATTCATAAAGTCGGGAAACGTTTGGGCTATTCTTCATAAATCATTTTTTTTGTCATTCCGCCGTCCACAGTCACGTTTGTACCGGTGACAAAGCGATTGTCCGGATCGGTCAAATAAAAGCATGCTTTGACGATATCCTGAGGGCGGCCGACCCTGTTTGACAAATGCTGCCCGTGGTCAATAGGCCGCAGGGCAGTATCATCCTCGGTTTCGATCCATCCCGGGGAAATGCTGTTGACGACGATCGAATCTTTGCTTAAAGACGCGGCCAATGCGTGAGTCAAAGCGATTAAGCCCCCTTTTGACGCGGCATAGGCTTCCGAGTCCGGCTCGGACATAAACGCCCTTGTCGAAGCGATATTAACGATGGCTCCGCCTGTTTTCGCTTCTTTCATTTGTTTGGCGGCTTCTCTTGCGCAAAGAAACGCGCCTTTCAAATTGGTATTCAGAACATCGTCCCATTCTTGCGCCGTCAAGTCATAAGGGGACTTCCAAACTGATCTGCCCGCGTTATTAATGAGCGCCGATATCAAACGGCCGTTTCGGGAAGCTTCCTGCATCAGCCGTTTCACATCTTCTTCAGATCCTACATCACAAACCGCAAACTGAACGCGCGCTCCGGAAGCGGTCAGCCCTTTTTCAAGCTGTTCACCCTCTTCTTTCAGTACATCGGCAAATACGACGATAAAACCTTTTTGAGCATAGGCGGCCACCAGGTCTCTCCCGATGCCTTTGGCCCCGCCTGTAATGACGACTGTTTCTTTACTAGTCAATCCGGTCAGCTCCCTTCCGGATGGCAATGATGTTCAGCCCAGGTTTGTATCTCTTTGAGGACAGGCTTCAGGGCCGTTCCCTTGTCTGTCAATTGATAGATGACTTTTACCGGCGTTTCCGGCAGCACTTGGCGCTCGATTATTTTGCAGTGTTCGAGCTCTTTTAAACGTTCAGCCAGCATTTTTTGGCTAATCATCGGTATCATTTCGGTCAAGTCTTTAAACCGTTTAGGCCCATCCAATAATACATGGATAATCAATCCATTCCATCGTTTGCCGAGTAAAGAAAAGGCGGCTTCCATTCTAGGACACATTGTAAACCCCAATTCTCTCACCCCTCCATATCCAGTTGACAAATATAATGTGTGCTATTAAAATACTCATTAAAGTTACAAAAAGTAAGTTTCTAACTTTTTGTCTGACTCTATCATAACATGTTTAGCCCAAAGGAGGAAGTCACATGTCTTCACAAGAAAACACTGCTCTCAACATTCTGGAAGAGCGTACTTCGATTAAAGAATATGACACAAGCGTTTCCATTTCTAAAGAGGAGCTGACAAAGCTGCTGAGCGTCACAACAAAGGCTCCGTCAGCCTGGAATCTGCAGCACTGGCATTTTACAGTCTTCCACAGTCAGGAATCAAAAGATAAGCTCCTTCCGATCGCGTTCAACCAAAAACAAGTCAGCCAGGCATCTGCGGTTGTAGCTGTGCTTGGAGACTTACAAGCGAACCTGAACGGTGAAGCCGTATACGGCCCTCTGACAGAGGCAGGTTATATGACCGAAGACATTAAAAACACGCTGCTCGGACAAATCAACGGAGCTTATCAAAACAGCGGATTTGCAAGAGACGCCGCCTTTACAAACGCATCGCTCGCGGCCATGCAGCTGATGATCGCGGCTAAAGCAATGGGCTATGACACATGCGCGATGGGCGGCTTTGACAAGCAAGCGTTCGTGAAAGAATTCAACATTGATGAACGCTATGTACCGGTCATGCTGATTTCGATCGGAAAACCGGTCAAACCTGCACACAAAAGCAATCGTTTTGATGTGTCTGACGTATCTACATGGCTGTAAACATGCTAAAAACCTTAGTCCCCAAAAAGGACTAAGGTTTATTTTTATGCTTTTATATGCTTTTCATACCAGACTTTCGCCTGGTCGATTTCGCTGTGTGTCAGCTGATGGCCGCCGCTTTCCCAGTGAAGGAGTACTTGGGCGCCGGCGTTTGTGAAGTAGCCGGCAAGCTCGCTTGATTCTTGCGGCGGACAGAGGGGGTCTGTTTTGCCTGCTCCGATGAACACGGGCAGGCCTGTCATATCAGGGAGCTTGCGATTTCTAAACGGAACCATCGGATGATGCAAAATCGCCCCTTTCAGTACACGTTCATGACGGAACAGGAGACTTCCCGCGATATTGGCGCCGTTTGAATAGCCGATTGCGACCACCCGGCTCCTGTCAAAGTGAAATTCATTTGCGGCTTCATCTAAAAACGTTTTTAATTCATCCGTCCGGTCGATCAAATCTTTCTCGTCAAATACCCCTTCTCTCAAGCGCCTGAAAAACCGGGGCATTCCGTTTTCCAGCACATTTCCCCTGACCCCGAGCAAATTTGCATCGGAATCAATCATCCTGCCGATCGGCAGAAGATCGTGTTCGTTTCCCCCTGTTCCATGCAATAACAAAAGGGTCGTATCAGAATTCCCTTTCTCATATATATGATTCATTTCCTTTCACTCCTCTTCCCATTTTGTTTCCGCGATGTCATTGCAACAGTCTTTCCAGCTGTTCATCAATCAAAAGCCCCTGTTCGCCCGTCTCTTTCCCATTCATTTACTCAGGAGTCTCCTGTATGGTGATCCCCTTCATTCTGTTTTATCTCGAATTCAAGATATTAGTTATTGTAAAGTTATACTTTCGAATATGCAAGCCAGAACGCCTGTTTAAATAATTTAAAAAATCACTTTTTTCTAATAATTATCTTGTGATTAAATCTGACAACTGCTATGATTATGAACATTAAAATCGCTAAAGGAGGAAAAAAGGTGAATCAACAGCTTTTTAAATGGGTTCTGTTCATCATCCCTTTTATCGGGCAGCTTGCCTTGCTGCCATTTGTAAACCGGATTGATCCGATCGTTTTCGGACTTCCATTTTTTCATTTTTGGCTGGTGCTGTGGATTGTGCTGACACCGATGATCACATTTGCGATTTACAGATTTGAGAAAAGAAACGGAGGTTATGAGTGATGCAGGGAAATTTAACAGCGCTCCTCATCACCGCCGGCATTATTTTGACCGTAGTCTGTATCGGGTTTATCGCCGGCAGCAATAAGCAGTCGCGGAAATCGGTTGAAGAGTGGTCCGTTGGCGGAAGACGGTTCGGAGGGCTGCTCGTCTGGTTTCTTGTGGGTGCCGACTTGTATACGGCTTACACGTTTTTAGGATTGACAAGCACCGCTTTTACAAGCGGAAGCGTCGCTTTTTTCGCGATTCCTTATTCGGTTTTGGCCTATTTCATCGCCTACTTTTTTCTGCCGAAGATTTGGAAGGTTGCGAAAGTGCACCAGCTCACAACGCTGGCTGATTACGCAAGGGAACGCTTCAGCAGCAAGCTCCTGTCTTCGCTTGTTGCGATTGTCGGCGTCTTAATGCTGATCCCGTATATCTGCCTGCAGCTCAGCGGAATTCAGGATACGCTTCAAGTCGCGGGTACAGGGTTTATTAACGTCAATGTCGTCGTCATCATTTCGTTCGTCCTTGTCGCGCTTTATACGTTTTTCAGCGGCATCAAAGGTCCTACATATACCGCCATTATTAAAGACATTTTAGTTTGGGTGATGATGCTGTTTATGGTCGTTTCGCTACCGCTCATCCATTTTAACGGCTGGACGCCGATGATTGACAAGCTGGCAAATGAAGCGCCGCATATGCTGACAATCCCTTCTGACGGACCTCGCGGAATCGCCTGGTTCATCACGGCATCGATCGTTTCCGCGTTGGCTCTGTTCATGTGGGCCCATGCGGCGACAGGCGTTTTCACGGCGAACAGCGCGGATGCACTCAGAAAGAACAGTATGTTTCTGCCGCTGTACAATATTGTATTGATTTTAGTCATTTTCTTAGGCTTTATTGCATTTCTCGTACTTCCTGATGACATTAATCCGAGATTTGCCTTGCTGTACTTAATTCAAAGTTCCTACGGCGGCGTCACGCAAGGATTCGCCTATTCAACGATTGCCCTGGCAAGTCTGATCCCGTGTTCGATTATGGCGATTGGGGCGTCCAACCTGTTCGCTAACAATTTATACCGCGATTTGATCAACCCCCGCGTTTCCGGACAAAGACTGACGATCATCACCCGCTCGATGGTATTCGTCGTCATCGGCCTGGCCCTTTTATTCGGAATGCTGTTCCCGGCAGCGCTTGTAACGCTTCAGCTTCTCGGTGTATCAGGCATGGTGCAGATATTCCCTGCCATCGTCATCAGCCTGTTCTGGAAAAACCAGACGAAGGAAGCGACGATCATCGGTCTTCTCGTCGGCCTTGCCGTTACATTTACCGTTTATTTAACAGGAGCCACTTTCGGCATTTACGAAGGCTTCTGGGGCCTTGCCGCCAACCTTTTGACTGTTGTCTTGTTGAATCCGTTCTTTGTGAAAAATGTAAAACACAATTCTGTGATCAACTATTTGTTCCATGCTAAGAAGGATGTGCAAAAAAGCGCTTGAGTGCCGTTCATCCCCATAGGGTTATGCCTGAAAAGCACTTGTCGCCAATGCAGTGAAAGTATTATCTGTATGGCAAACCAAAAAGAAACCACTGCGCCAGTGGTTTCTTTTTGGTGCATCTGTGCAGTTCAGACCAACTTTTTATGGTTAAAAGTACAATCATTCAAATCGATTTAGCATTTGTCAATTAATTGGCCGATGGCTTCTGTAAACATCTCATTCATATCCTTTGTCCCTATCGTAACACGAAGCCCTCCTTTTAATTGAAACAATTTATCTGTCGACCTAACCATGATTCCTTTCTTTAATAACTCTGACTCAAAAAAGCTGCTGTAGTCACCACAGTTGATCAAAACAAAATTCGCGCTGCTTTTGAGTGTCTTGATCCCGATTTTTTCGCATGCTTGTTCTATTTCTTCACGCCCTTGCTCTACAACTTTAATGCTCTTTTGTAAATGGTTCTGGTCATTTAAAGCAGCAATTGCTGCCGCTTTACTAAGGGAACCAACCATGATAGGTTCTCTGCATCGATTGATCCATGAAATAAATGAAGGGTCCATCATGCCGTAGCCCACCCTTAATCCGGCGAGGCCGAAAGCTTTTGAAAAAGTTCTCAATACAATCAATTGATGCCCCTCTTTTAAAAGAACATCCGCTCCTTCCTGTTGAGTGTATTCATAGTAAGCTTCATCAACAATTAACAGACATGTCGGCGGCAACCGTTTCATCAGTCCACGGATTTGATCATTAGAAAATCTTAAACCTGTTGGGTTATTGGGATTACACAACAGCACAACTTTAGCGTGCTCTGCTTCTTTCACAATTGCAGGAAAGTCCGGCTGCATATTATCTAATAGAGGAACTGGAACCGGAATCCCTCCGCTGATTTTTATCACTTGATGATAGGCAGCATACGACGGCCACGGGAAAACCACTTTTTCATTCAAATAGAGAAAAGTTTCCAATATTACTCTGAGAAGACCTGATATCCCGGCCTCAACAACAAGATGACTCTCGGGAAATCCAGTGTAGCCTGCTATATGTGATATCAGGTTGGAATTGCTTCCGTCGGGATAGTAGCGAACATCATTTAACGCTTTTATGATTGCTTCATAAACTTTGGGAGACGGACCTATTGGATTTTCGTTCGCCCCCATTCTTACCAGTTGATCGATGTTTAATTCTTCCATGAGCGTTTCAGCAGGTTTAAAAGGAGAGCTTGTAGGCAAGTCCTCCAATGTTGATTTGACAGTTAAGCGGGTTTTCACACTACTCTCCCCCTTCTTAATTCCTATGCAGGATCTTTTTTTACGAAGCGTATGACGAATTGCGATTCAGTCTGTTTAAAAGAAAAATATTGACCTTTTCTCCATTTTTGATGATGATCATCATAATGGACTGACAGCGGGTGACCGGACTGTCCTCCCGGCATTGCTATGACGCCCTCTTCTTCCATGCTTGGCGAGAATACAAACCTTTCGGAAACACCGAAGCCTGACCAAGACACCTGAATACAATGAGGACATCCGTCTAACGGCTCGTGTTTCATATTTAATATTTTCCAGGTACCTTGATAAATCAATGACAACGGGTGAATAATAAACGCTCTATTCACATCTCCCCACTTTATGGAATGCAAAGATACTTTTCTCGTCTGCCTTTTAAGCTCATGTACACACTCTAAAAGTTTATCTCTAAAATAAGAATCCCAACTGTTGAACGTTCCAGGAATCAATTCCGTGATCTGTGAGTCTAAAATCCTCCTTAACGGCAATTCAAAGTTCATCCACGAAAATTGGAATGCGGGGTCAATCCGGCGGCACTCAGCTAAAAGCAAACCTAAGATTTCCTCTGACAGTTTCTGATGGAACAAGAACAGCAACGGAAATCCCTTGCTTCTTTTATGTGCAGTACCATCCCAAAGATTCAAGTATTTCCTGACCGCGGAAAGCTTGCGATTCGGCTTTTTTTCCAACAAACGATTTATCGCATCTAGCGATATTTTCCGGTAACATTCATAAAACTCGCTGGTGGTGTCCAGTTGCATGTCATGCATAAAGTCTTCCGAAAACTTGTTGCCCCTGGCCAAAAGGTCTTTTATACGCTTAGCACGGTAGCCGCCAAAAAAGTTAAAGCCGAGCTGATAGGGATACTCGCTTCCTATCGTTCGATTATTAGCAGTGACTAAAAACCCTTCTTCCGGATTGCACACACTAGGCAGATTGTACGGTGGAATAAAACCCGACCATCCTTTTGTTCCGTCCGCCCATTTTTCAGCTTTTATTCCTTCAAATCCGTAACGGTTAGGAAACTTTCCCGTTACTGTCCATGCAATGTCCCCCTTGCTGTCAGCGAGCATAACATTTAAAGGCGGACCTCCCCAGTTGTTCATTAATTCGACCGTTTCAGAGATCGACTCAGTTGTATCCATCTTTATTAAATTAAAATCAACACCTTCTGGAGAAAGGGCCGCCCACTTCAAAGCGACCTCATTCCCTAAGAGTTTCGAACCGCAAACAGGTCCCCAACATGTCAGGCGGACTTTATCAGTCACACTTCCGCCGCCTTTTATTTTGATCGTTTCTTCCACCACTTCAAAATCCGCCCATCCTTCAGGTGTTTTATATTGATTTGGATTTGCCGGGTTCTCTTCAATATAAACGAGATCAAGATTGTCCCCGCACATCCTCGTAAACCCCCATCCGACTTTTCCATTGGAACCGGCAACCATCATGGGAACGCCTGGCAGAAAAATTCCGTTTAGATCTGCCTGTCCATACTTTAAACCCGCTCGATACCAAACGTTGGGCATTCCGAGTTCAAGATGCATGTCACTAGCCAGCATGGCGCAGCCATTAGCCGTTTTTTTCCCCGACACTGCCCAATGATTGGAACCGATTGGCGGGTTAAACGATTTTACAAGACGGCTTATATTTGTGACATTTTTTTTATTTTTTTTTGCAATTTCAATTAGCGATTTAAAAGCATTTACATGTGAAGATCTTCTTGGCTTATCCCCTCCAACAAGAGTAGATTGGTAAACGTCCTCATCGGTCGTAAAGAAGGCGACTGCTTCTTTTGGAAGGGCTTTTTCCATTACCGTAATCATTCTTTTATCACTTCCGTCCGAACACATGCGGCGGAATATTTCCAAGTAAACTAAAATGCTGTCTTTAGGTTCCCATGGTTCAGGCTTGTATTTACACAACCTGAACTCAAATGACAGAGATGAAGTCTCGAGATAATGATTGACCCCCTCAGCAAACTTTTTCAAAGCGCGCTTTTGTTCATTATCCAAATTGTAATAGATCTTTCCCGCCTGGCGATGAAAGCCGATTTCTCTTGACAATCGGTCGTTTTCCAAGTGAAAGCGTCCAAAAATTTCTGACATCCTCCCCGAGGATACTCTTCTAAGCGTATCCATTTGAAACAGCCGGTCCCTTGCCATGATGAATCCTAATACAAGATAAGCGTCCGTTTGTGACGCCGCCTCAATTTGAGGTACACCGTTTTTATCAAATTTAACCTCAACGTCTGTATGCAATAAGGGCATGTCTATTCTTTCGGCAAGAGGTTTCGGCATTTTTGACCTTAGGATCACGATCACATTGGCGAAGCGGTAAATATCTTTTATTCTGAGATATGCGTAAAGAACCATGGCGATGACCACGACCAGCAGCAAAGTTAAAACAGTTTGGTTTTGAGGCATATATCGAACCGCCGCAAAAACGGCTAGCACGGGCATAAATAAGACGCAGATTATCATGAGGATGTTAAAGCCAGTCTGAAGCCTCAATATTTTTCTAATCAAATTGTTTCCTCCTCAAACCGCTCGGCAGTTTGGTTAACAGATGCTTCAAGAAAGGAGACGTATTCATTCGTCAGACTTTCAATTGTTTCTTTTTTAAATCGATCTGCATTAAATTGAAATTGAACATAAAAATTCTCATTTGTCACTGTGGCGCTGCATTCAATATCAAAGCTTGTAGGTACTATATTTTCAGATGGGTCCATAATCTTTGCTTGTTCAATTTTCAGCCTGTCCGTCTCTTCTATTGCCGGTTCGATCTCATAATTAAAGGCTATTTGACAAAGCTCTGAGCGGTCTATCCCTTTTTGGCTTTCCAGGATGTCTGCAACCATTTCAAAAGGTACATCCGAATGAATCTGCGCTTCGATGACATGATGCCTAACATCGTTGACCAGATCAATGAAAGATTGATTGTTTTCAAGTTTTGTTTGAATAACGACATTGTTTGAAAACAGCCCTACTGCTCTGCTCAACTGACTTCTGTGTCTGTTGGCAAACATCGTCCCAATTTGCACAATATTTTCAGGTGCGTAGCGGAAAAGGACTGCTTTCAATGCGCTTAATAAGGTGACAAACATCGAAACGTTATTCCTTTTGTTGAAGGAATGAAGGGCTTTCCTTATGCCACCAAGGTCATATCGGCAAACAGATTGCAAATATGTTCCATTATCAGGTTCAGGAAAATCGTACGGTAAATTCAATCGTGTATGACAAGCCCCCAATTTGCGCAGCCAAAAGTTCAATTGCTCCTGGCATGCATCGGTTTTCAAAAAATTCATTTCCCAAACGGCATAATCAGCATATTGAATGTTTGGCTTCTCGATAGGAACCGGCCTATTTTCTGTATATGCTTTATAGATTTTGGATAAATCTTCAGTTAATATCCCTAATGATACTCCATCACAATTGATGTGATGCAAGACCATGGTTAATAGATAATCATCACTTCCAACTTTGATCAGGCTGCTTTTTAAGACCGGTCCATCATTCTTAAAGTCAAACGGCTTCTCTAAATCTTTCATTACGATTGCACGTATCTTCTCCCTCTTTTCTTTTGGCGGAAGATGGCTTAGATCCCATTCTATTGTTTTATGATGATCATCATGTTCGGAAACCCTTTGATACAATTCGCCATTTACTTCGTAAAAATTAGTTCTCAAAGGTTCATGATAATGAATTAATTCGTCGATACTCGCTTTTAATGCTTCAATGTCTACTTCTCCCTTTAATTGAAGGGGTAGCAGCACTTTTAAGAAAGGAGTATCTCCCAGTTCTCTTTCGAGCATCCATAGATTCTTCTGAGTTAAAGCCGCCGGAATCTTTTCCTGGCGAGCCACCTGTAAAAAGATGGGAACGGCACCTGTTTCAGCCTGCAGTAAGCGTTCTATTTTTTCACCTAGCTCTCTAATTGTTGCACCTTCATACAGAAAACTTAAAGGAACTTCAACTTTAAATGTCTCCCAAATTTGAGCAATAAGTTGTGTTGCCAAGAGGGAATGCCCTCCCAGTTCAAAAAAGCTCTTGTCAACTTCCAACTGCTCCGCATTCAATAAATTTTGATACATAGACAGCAATGTTTCTTCTAATTGATTGCTCGGCAAGCTTCTGCCTTGATAGGTTAATTGATTGGAAGGCCCCGGGTTTGGCAATGCTTTTCGATCGATTTTTCCGCTCGCGGATTTCGGGAGCTCCTCTACACAAATAAATGCTGAAGGGATCATATATTCAGGTAACTTTGTTTGTAAAAAAGCCCTGATATCTTCTAAACCGATGCCTTCATATACGACAAGATATGCTACCAGCTCACCATCCTTGTCGTCATGGCGCAGAAGTTTGACAGCCGCTTCTATGACGGTCGGATGCTGTTCAAGGCATGTCTCTATTTCACCTATTTCGACCCGGAAACCCCGGAGTTTAATCTGATAGTCAAAACGGCCAAGACATTCAAACCTTCCGTCTGAACGCATTCTCCCTCTGTCTCCCGTTTTATAAACAAGCTGGTTGCCGAGACTCTCTGCTGCAACAAATTTCTCTTTAGTGAGCGCTTCTTTGTGCAAATAGCCTTCGGCAAGGCCTTTGCCGCCGATACATATTTCACCCGCAACCCCCACAGCTACAGGCTCTAACTTTTTATTTAAAATGTACACTTCATAGTTGTATGCAGGTTTTCCTATCGTTACCGCTTCGTTTGGTACAACGGTTCCCCCGGTCGCATTGCCGGTTGTCTCTGTAGGTCCGTAAAAATTATTAATCTTTATAGACGGCAGTAATCTCCACGTTCGCTTTACCAAATGCTCGTCCAGTATTTCTCCTCCTAATGTCAGTTCAATAACCGTCATTTTATTGCATAAAGAGCTGTTTTTCTCAAGATAGTCGACTACTTTTTTCCATAGAGTCGGAACACAGTTAATCCCTATATTTTTCCTTTTGCTTATTTCTTTTACGAATATTGGAATATCAAATATTTTTTTCTCAGGGATGATCCATACAGACTTTCCGACGATGAGCGGACCCAGAAATTGCTTCATGCTCATGTCAAAGCTCATTCTTGTGATAAAAGGAAGGTATTCGACCGGATCACACATCAATTGCTTCGCCCAATTCAGATGGTTGGACAGGTTCTGATGACTAACCTTGACACCTTTCGCCTTCCCCGTAGAACCGGAAGTATAGATGATATAAGCCAAATCAGCTTCATCCATTTTTGAGGGGGCGCTGGCCGAAATGGCAAATAAGCGACCGTTGACATGAACCGGGTCTTGAAAATGGTCTGACTTAAACATTGCACGATCCGTGAAATCCTTGGTTGTTAAAACCATTTTCGGCCGGGAATCTGATAGTATATTTTGAATCCGATTTGCTGGATCGTTTGCATCAAGCGGCAAAAAAGCGGCTCCCGCTTTTAATACGCCCAATGCGGAAACGATACTTTCCATCGACTTTTCCATATATATCGCGATCATGTCCCCTGACTCCACGCCCGCATTTGTCAATAAACTCGATAATTGATCAACGTGCTGTTTTAATTCCCAATACGTCATGACGGCTTTACCGTCATCCAAGGCCGTTGAATCAGGAGAAGCGATTGCTTGAAGGTCAAACATCTCATGAACTTTTTTCAGCTCCTGTTGATTAGGGTTTTTACTCCACTCGTTCATGACAAGAGACCGCAGCGATTCCGGTAGTAGACTATTTTCCTGAATGCTTCTGTTTGGATTTATACACACACGCTCACATAATGAGATAAACTGCTCCACTAAAATATGAATGCTTTTTTCAGTATAGACAGCTTCATTGTAGAAAAAGCGGACATAAACATCGCCTTCCTGGCAAATAGCGATGTTCAAATGGAGATCTCGCCTCTCTCCACCGTCATACTGAATGAAAAGACGCGGATTCTCGCCTCCAAGCGTCTCATATGAAAATCCAATTGAATGAGAAAAGCTGTCATGTTCTTGGCGGTAATAGTCTTGCCAATCCAGAACCAGCTTCAGCTCTCGCTTTACATTTTCAATTAATTCAAAAAAAGTTAAATGATCTTCAGCCGGACATTTAAACGGTACCCATCTTCTGAAAAGACCTAAGGTGTCCTGGAGCTCATCAGCAGTGCGACCGTCCACTTCAAGCGAAATTTTCATACGATCTTCCATCAGCAAAACGGAAAACATCCCATAAAAGCATGTAAAAAAAAACAGCGATAGATCAACTTTTTCCTGGCCGCAAAAGGTTTTAATGCTTGTAAGCGTGTGTTGCGGAATGTTTCTTTCGAAAAAGCCACGCTTGAACTTATCAGGTTGCTTGTGATGTGTAAACGGCGATACTTTGGAAACCGTTTGATCATCTTTTAGGTTAAAACTTGCTGGTAAGTTTGCGTTTTCGGCTCTGCAATTTTCATGTTGCCAGCTTGAAAATTCACGATATTGAACGACTTCCTTTCCTGCTTCTTCATCATCGGCATAGACCGCGGAAACGAGGCTGAACAAAAGGTGCAACGTTTTTTTATCTGCCGAAAGATTGGGCAATGTTAAGATGGCGCTAAACTCAGTCTCGGAGAGCTTGACCAAGGTGCAGGAGAGCGGACCGTATTTGGCGTCCTCTTTATCCTTTATTTTTAAATTTTCTAAAACGGATTCTCTTTTATCTCCTTTACCCGAAAGATCAGCTCTTTTTCTAGAAAAATCGCTTTGATTCGTTGGACTTGGAAAGGGATCAAGGGGCTGCAAAATATATGTAGTCCTTAAAATTTCATGCTGGTCTACAACCTTTGTCACTGCGCACCAAAAACGGTCTTCATTTAAGTGATTAAATCGAAATTCACATTGAACAGCATTCATCCCGCAATTTTTGAACATCTGTTCCTGCTGGAAAGATAATAGGTATTCGCTTTGATCTGACGACATGTTTTCACCCTCTTCAAGCATCATTAAGATCTGGTAAATTTCGCCGGCTTATTTACAACGCAACCTTCCATAAGCTTTTTTATATTACTGAGTTTCATGTTGGAATTCCCTGTAGCCAAGATTTTTAAAAGCTTGTTAAAATCCTTGAATATCCTATCGATGTCTGTCTCGTCAAACATCTGTACCTTATAATTAATAAACAGCCTTATGCCCTTCGACGTTTCAGCAAAAGACATTAATATATCAAACCTTGCAGTTGAGGGATAAATTTCAACCCTCTTTATCTCAAGATCTCCGATTTTCAGATTGTCTACAGGAGCATTGTTCATGACAAGCATCGTTTGAAATAAGGGGTTGCCATTTAGCTGTCTTTCGGGACGTATGATCTCTACTACTTTGTAAAATGGAACGGATGCATGCCGGTATGCTTCAATTGCGTTTTTTTGAACCCGATCCAAAATTTCTTTAAATGTTGGATCCCCATCAAGGTTATTTCTTAAAACAATGGTATTCACGAAATAGCCCATCATTTTTTGTGTTTCACATTTATCCCGGTTCGCATAGGGCGTTCCGACACATATATCTATTTGGTCCGTATAAATATGGAGCAGTGTGACGTATGAAGCCATTAAATAATTAAAAAGGGTGCTTCCCGCAATTGCAGCCTGCTGAATGATGCTTTTCGAGAGTTCGGCTGAAATATTTTCAGGCTTCCATTCCCCTTTATTTGTCAAAGATTCTATGTGGTAATTCCCCATTGGAAAAGTCACTTTATGCGGTGCTGGTTTTAATTTTTCTTCCCAAAAATCAAGATCTTTACTGGATTGAAGAACTGAAGTTGCTCTCACATAGTCTGTATATTGGTATTGAACCTCCGTGAGCGAGGACGATGCACCTTTGGAATAACTATTATATAAAGCGCTGAATTCTTTGAAAAAAATATCCAGAGTCCACCCGTCAGAGACGATATGATGAAAATTAATGAGCAGATAATCATGATTTTCATTCAATTTGATGCTGACCGCCCGGATCAACAAATCATTTGTTAAGTCAAATGGCCGGTTGACTTCTTCGTTCAATAATTCATAGCACATGCGTTGTTTTTCTTTCTCGTCTTCATGATTTAAACGGTATATTTTCAATTTGAGCATTCGCTGTCTGTGTATTACTTGATAAGGGATTCCTCCCCTTGAGCGAAATGACGCTCTTAAAATGCTATGTCTGCGAATGATTTCATTTATACAATTTTCTACAATCGTTAAATCGACGCCCCCTTTAATAAAGATCGCAGCCGGATTATTATATGAAGGATCCTTCGGATCAATCTGGTCGGCAATCCACATTTGCTGCTGCTGGCTTGATAGTGGCAACTCAGCTCCGTCGTCAGCAATCTTTTTTTTCTTCATTAAAACCCTAATTAATTCCCTTTTTTCACATGATAAATGGGCGTATTTATATTGTGATTCAAGCGAATCCAAAGCCTTCACCTCCGCAAGCTGAAATTGGCACTGATTTCGTCTAAACTGTTCATTTCGTTTTCGGTCAAACGCCATCCCGCTGCTTTTGCATTTTCCTTCACCTGTTTAGGATTTGTGGCTCCGACAATCGGAACGGCCCCCTTGCTAATCAGCCAATTCAAGGCTGTCTGCGGTACTGTCCTGCTGTGTCTTCCGCCTATATCCCGTAGCAAATTAATCATAATGTCCAATGCCTCATATTGTATGTTGGTGAGCAGTTTCTTTCTTTTCCCTGGAGGAGGATTTTCAGCAGAATACTTGCCCGAGAGCAGTCCCATAGCCAAAGGCGAATATGCCAAAACGGTAACATTTAACTCTCGACATGCATCAAGGACTTCCTTCTCTTCTGCTTCCCTGCGAAGTAAACTGTATAAAACTTGATTGGATACGAGCGGCACGCCTCTTTGTTTTAAAGTTATATAGGCTGTATATAGTTGTTCAGCGTTACAGTTTGAAACACCAACCGCATTTATCAAATTTTGATCATAAAATTCAGTAAGAAGATCCATCCACTTTTTTAATGAAAAAGGGGGGAGCGGCCGGTGTAATTGATATAAGTCTATTTGCCTCAGACCAAGGCGTTCAAGGCTCGAAGAGAGAACCTTGGCCATGCTTTTTCTTCCGCACCTCCAAGGAAAAGGCATGAATTTAGTTCCAATCACGGGATGTTGATCCGCCTCTTTCATAAAAGAACCTATCAGCTTCTCTGAAGCTCCAGAACCATATAGCTCAGCAGTATCAAAAAAGTTGATTCCAGACATGCTGGCCTGTAAGAAGGTTTGCTGCAATTCTTTCCTTCCGTAATCAACTCCGTAGGTCCAAAACTTCGAATCACCCCAAGCCCATGTACCGATTCCAATAGGGCTGATTGTCATTTGCGTATTGCCAAGCTCCCTCGACTCTTCCACTAAACCTTGTTCACTGGTAATGCCACTCAATGCGTATCCCCTACTTCGTATTCCATCCGTAATTGATCCAAAAGCTCGAGACTGTCAATAACCTTGTATTCGTCAACTCCAAAGTCAATCAGACAGGCAATTTCATTTACACCCACCGATTTGAGTTCATTGATCATACTCTTGCAACTGTCAATCGTCCCCATTAAGGAACTTGTATGGAAATACCTTTCAAACGCAAAGTTTGCTAATGCCTTTTTATCTTCTTCAGAGAACTCTTTCGGATCGACATTCATTTCTTTTATTAAGGAATGATCGTTATAAAGCTCCATATGCATCCTCAAATAATTGATAAAAGGATCTTTTACTACATTCTGAACTTCCTCGATGCTTTTTCCTATATAGGTGTGAAGCATAACTGTAATAATTCCGCCTTCTGAGCCAAATCCATTCCGCTTTCTTGCCTTTTTGTAAATGGCGATATTCTTCTCCAGTGTTTCCACATCTTGGCTCAAGAGAGCTGTAAGAATATTAATCCCCATTTCCCCAGCCTTCTCCCATGTGCTGGAACTGCCTGAACTTGAGACCCAAACGGGAATGTCACTTTGAACTGGCAGCGGCTGTATTCTCACTTGATTCTCATCATGATTCCCGCTTTTAAAATTGACCTCTTCACCTTTCCAAAGTTTTTGAAGCGTTTTTATCGATTCGAACATCAATGTTTTTCTATTGATATAATTCATTGGCGATAGAACGAAGTCGCGAGGGTGCCACCCGGATGCGAAGGCGACCCCTGCTCTCCCGTTCGAGATATTATCAACAACCGACCACTCTTCAGCAGCTCTTATTGGGTGATGCAAAGGCAAGACAACACTACCTGCCCTGACCTCACATTTCGACGTCACCGAGGCGATTGCAGCACTCAACACAGAAGGGTTGGGATACAACCCTCCAAATTGATGAAAATGCCTTTCTGGTGTCCATATGGCTTTGAAGCCTCTTTCATCCGCAAATTTGGAAACTTTAAAAATGTATTCATACTTGTCATTTCCATTTTTTTCGCTGTCCGCCGAAAAGAAAAAAATACTAAAATCCAGAACCCCTTTTTTATTTGGAATCGGGAGATTATCATTAGCAGGCTTATTGTTCCGTTCTGATGTTTCGCCTCCAGGTCGATTTGAACGCAGCTTTTTTAATAATTCACGCCGTTCAGGAGATAGAGAAGAAAGTCGATCTTTAATTGTGCTCATTACTGTTCCCCCTTTGACTGTAAACGCTCAGTCTTTAAAAGGTTTCGAACTTCCTCATCAGACATTTCTTCTACTTGTTTCACTAATTCAGCGAGCTCAGCAGACTCCGCATCTTCCGTTTCAAACCGTGTTTCTTTCAGTTGAGACAACTCCTCATCGATCAATGAAGCAAGCCCGGCAATTGTAGGTACTTCAAAAAGTTTTGTCATCGTTAAGTCGATCTGATATTGATTTCGTATTTTTGATACCATCTGTGTCGCCAGCAGCGAGTGTCCGCCAAGCTCGAAAAAATTATCTTCGGCTCCAATTCCCTTAATACCTAAAAAATCCTCCCAGATCTCTCCCACATTTTTTTCGGTTTCGGTTTGTAAAGGGATATACTCCGTTAAAAGCGGAGGACGATCGTAATGCTCTGACTTGAGCGGCGCCTGTTGTTCCTCTTTTGTCGCCCCCACCTGGGATAGCATGCCTGTATGATGTTCGATATCAAGAGTTGCCTTTTTGATTTGATTTGATGGGCCATTCGAATCTAGTCTTTTTTCGCGAACCGCCTCTATCCAAAACCGCTTTCTGTCAAACGGATACGGCGGAAGGTGGACGCGCTGCGGCCTTCCCTCTCCCTTGAGCTTCTCCCATTTAATATCAACACCCATTACCCATAGTTTTGCCAGTGATTCCATCAGGACGTAATAATCCGCCCGATCTGAACGCGGGTGCTTCATCAAACCAAAAATAAAATTCGAAGACACGCCCCAATCCATTTGCATTTTGGTCAGCGAAGACAGCGTATGACCCGGCCCACATTCCATTAGAATCAAATCATCAATCTCCAAAAGATTTTTAACACCTTTTTGAAACAGCACAGGCTTTCTGATGTGCTGCGCCCAATAATTAGGATCGGTTGCCTGCGCATCTGTTATAAACTCGCCGGTTAAATTTGAGATAAAAGGTGTTTTAGGTGCTGAAAGCACAAAGCTTTGCAGGAACTTTTCATACGTCTCTAAGACGGGGTCCATCATTTCGGAATGGAAAGCATGTGACGTATGCAGCCTTTGATAGGAAATCCCTTGTTCTGTAAGTATGTCTTCTAAATTTTTCACGGCTGCTACAGACCCTGCTATGACTGTTTGATTAGACGCATTGACAGCAGCTATGGATAGCCCTTCTTCCAACAAGCTTTCAACCTCTTGAGAGGAAGCTCCGATACTCAGCATCATCCCCGGGCTCAGTTTTTGAATAAGCTCACCTCTTTTTGCCACCATCCGCAATCCGTCTTCCAGAGAAAAAACACCCGCCAGACAGGCGACAACATACTCTCCGATACTATGCCCGATCATCACTTTAGGTTTGACATTAAGTTGTTCAAGAACTTTGGCCAGTGCGTATTCGATAACAAACAATACCGGCTGTGTGATTCTAGTCTGGTTCAGCATGCTTTTTGTATCCCGGTTTTCTTGTTCAGGGTACAAGATTGTCTTGAAATCCAGGCCTAATAAAGGCTCAAGATATGATGAACATTCGTCTACAATTACCTTGAATATAGGAAGATGTTCATACAATTCCTTTGCCATGCCAATATATTGAGCGCCTTGTCCCGGAAATAAAAGCGCCACTGATTTTTGACTTTTGACAGTGCCGCTGATCAGCTTCGGCGAATCATCATTGTTCAGATGGCCGATCGCGTCTTGAATATCCGAGCAGACGAGCGCAGTTCTTTGGTTGAACAATTTACGTCCAGTCTGCAACGTGTATTCAACATTTCGTACATTGAAGTGTTGATTTTTCATTAGGTATTCTTTTAAATTCTTTCTCATGGAAGCAAGAGCATTTGGAGTCTTTGCCGAGAGGGTCAGAACATAGGCGGGATCTTTAGATGATGGGTAATTAATTTCTTGATCTGGGGCCTCCTCCACCACGACAAATATATTTGTCCCTCCCATTCCAATCGAATTAATTCCTGCGCGCCTTTTCTGATGCTGGTCTGATTTCCAATCGGTCAGTTTATCATTCACATAAAATGGACTGTTTTTAAAATCAATTTCACTTGAAGGCTTTTGAAAGTTTAAGCTTGCGGGGAGCTTTTTATTTTTCAAACTCAATACGATTTTAATCAAACCCGCGATACCAGCAGCTGCATCTAAATGGCCAATATTGGTTTTCACAGATCCGATTCCGCAAAACTGTTTATTTGTCGTTTTTAATCGGAAAGCCTTTGTAAGAGCTGCTACTTCGATGGGATCGCCCAAGCTGGTGCCCGTTCCGTGCGCTTCCACGTACGTAATGCTTGCCGGATTGACACCCGACATCCCAATACACTCTGCAATAGCACGCGCCTGGCCGTCAACACTCGGAGCTGTAAATCCGGCCTTTTCCGATCCATCATTTGTTAGTGCCGTCCCTTTAATGACTGCATCAATGCAGTCTCCATCCGCGATTGCATCTTCCAATCTTTTTAAAACAACAACACCAACGCCGCTTCCTGGGACACTACCCGTTGCATTTTCATCAAAAGCGCGGCAGTGCCCATCTTCAGATGAAGTGCCTCCAGATTGATAGATGTAGCCTTGCTCCATCGGAACTCTCACAGAAGCCCCTCCGGCAAGCGCAACATCACATTCACCGTTTAGCAGGCTTTGAGCAGCAAGATGCACAGCTAAAAGAGATGTGGCGCAGGCGCCCTGAACCGTAACACTCGGTCCTTTCAAATTAAGCTTGTACGCTACACGTGAAACGGCATAATCTTTATCATTTCCAATCATCGTTTGCTGATCGCCTAAAATTTCAAGTTTGTTTCTATGGGACATCAGGTTATTTAATAAATAAGTATTGATTGTGGTTCCCCCAAAAACACCTATTCTATCAGTGTTCTCATCACTGTTCATTCCTGAATTTTCAAGCGCTTCCCACGCGCATTCTAAGAAAATTCTCTGTTGAGGATCCATGGTTTCGGCTTCCCTCGGAGAATACCCAAAAAACGCAGCATCAAACTTATCATAGTCTTTCAAAATTCCCCCGGCGCCTACAAAATTGGGGTTTTCCACTTCTTCCCTTGTCAGGCCGTTCTTTAATAGATCCTCTTTCGTAAGATGTGCAATAGACTCGATGCCCTCTGACAAATTGGACCAATATTCGTCAATGTTATTCGCACCAGGGAATCGACCAGCCATTCCAATAATGGCTATATCAAGACCTGATTGATTCAAGGATTTCATTTGTTTATTCTCCTTTCTTTAAGCACTTTTCTACTTCTTCCAAGTGCATTTCGCCGTTTCTTCACAGAAGCCGCGGTTTGGATCGCCAATGGATGATCTTGAAGTGATGCAGAATAGCCGGCTTTTAAATAATCGCACAAAGAGCTTATGGTCGGGTATTCAAAAAACTTGACCAGCGGAACAAGTACGCCAAATTGCTCTTCTATTCTTTTTTGAACCTTGGCCAATAATAAAGAATGTCCTCCAAGATCGAAAAAATTGTCAAATGCACCAATTCGTCTGTTTGTTCCGATCACTTCCCCCCATATATTTGCGATCATTTCTTCCATACTGGTTCGAAGCGGATTAGCTGTGCTGACAGCTTCGTCAAATAAGCTTACTTTACATTCACTCAAAGTGCGGGTATCCAATTTTCCATTGTTCGTTTTAGGCAGCCTGTCCATCTTGTAAAATTTCGTAGGTATCATATATCTTGGCAAATGTGCGTTTAAATCATGGAAAAATGTCTGCTGATCCAATAGATTTCCGGGGTTTTGCAGCTTCACATACGCCTCGATTTCGTCCTGGTCATTGACTAGAACAACGGATTCGCTTACTAAAGGGTGCCGGCTTAATATGTTCTCAACTTCACCAAGTTCAATCCTGTACCCTTTCACCTTTACTTGATTGTCTACCCTTCCCAGAAATTCGATATTACCGTCAGGAAGATAACGGGCTAGGTCACCAGTCTTATACATCGTGCTGTACCCGGTCTTGAATGGATTGTTTAAAAATTTTGTCTGTGAAAGTTCAATGTTTTTCAAGTACCCTTTCGCCACGCCCGGCCCACTAATATATATTTGTCCCGGAACAAGCGACGGCAATGGTTTTAAATTGTCATCCAGGATGAATATTTGACTATGTCCGGTAGGAACGCCTACAGGCACGCTTTGGATGCCTTCATATTTGTCCAAATACGAGGGAGTCACAGGAAACATGAGACAATTTATACTGGCCTCAGTCGGGCCATAGCCATTAAAAACAGTGCAACCCTCGGGGATAATATTCCACGCGTCAGCCATAAGCTCTACAGACAGCTTTTCTCCGCCCAGCAGCAGGATGTTTACGTACTTAATCCGTTTGTAATGGTTCACAATCTCTTTGAAAAAGGATGGCGTCGAATACACCATGTTAATTTCTTTTTCATTGAGAAAGTCCACATACATTTCCGGATTTAAAATATGTTCGACATCAGTAAAATATAATGTGCCTCCAAAACACAAAGTCGTAAAAACTTCCTGTATGCCAAAATCAAAATTAAGCGGCAATGTTTGCAAACATTTAATGTTCCTGCCCAACAAAAAATGTTCCTTCTGCCAGTAAAATAAAGGCATAAGGTTATGATGGGTGATCTCGACTCCTTTTGGCTTGCCCGTCGTACCGGAAGTGTATACGACGTAGGCCGCGCCCTCGGTTGAAGGCCCGTTCTTTTTATCATATAGAGTTTGACGCGCCTCTATGTCGCGTTGATCAAACAACGAAACAGAGGCAAATTCCCGTCTCCATTTCTCTATATCTTCCAAATGATCGAGAACAATCAAGCATTTCAATCTTCTTAAACAATCCGTTAGTTTGTAAATTCTTGATATATACTTGTTTTCGGTAACCATGATTTCAAATTGGCACTCTTTAACAATGTGTGCTAATCGTTTGATAGGATCGGTTGGGGATAAAGGAACAAAGCCGTTTCCGGATTTCAATATTCCGAAAATGCCATTGATCGCGTGAACGTTCCGATCTGTCATCAGACCAATAAGATTGTTATCCAATCAATGAAGCCTCCTCTTTACACCCTCATTTGAAAGCATGCGCATTAAATATGTTCTACTGAATAGAGAGCCTCTCTAAATTCAGTTAGCTTTTGAACAGGATCAGCGCCTTCCACAAATAAACAGCTATTAACAAGAACTTGATCAAATCCCAGCTTCATAGCTTGAACTGCGTGCTCTTTAGCGCCTACTCCCCCATCAAGCATAACTTTAATCTCGCTTCGCTCTAATATTCTCTTTATATCGTCTAGCCATCCAGGGTCAATCCCCTTGGATGAGCCGATCGGAGAGCCCATTACGCGCAGCAGAGTGCATCCCATATTTTCAAATTCTTTCGCCAGTTCAATATCCGGAGTAAAAAGCGGCCAAATCTCAAGCGACGGATTTTCTCTTAACAGCATCTTTGCAGCCTTTAAAACCTCTTCATTCTTCACCAGTCTGTAGTCGTCCGACAAAACTTCCAGCTTAATGATATTCCAATTTGTCAATTCAACTGCCTTCAATGTACGCTCCACAGCTTCTTCAGCGCTTACAGGCAAATTTATATTTAAAACCGGAATGAGTTTTTGATTTTCGTCAAAATGATCGAGTATACTTCCGACAGTTGCCGTAAAATATCCCACCGGCAGATCTTCTCGGCTTTTCACCTCATTGATCGAATGGGTATTGACCGCGAGATGTTCGCATCCGCTCGCCTTTAGCATGTGAATAGCCAGCTCCGTATCAACGATCGCAGTTTTACTATTACCGAAACAGTGGATTAATTTACTCATTATTTTGTGCCTCCTTAATTAAATTAGCTAATTTTGAACTAAAAACTGATAACTCTTTGTAAGTAAACGACTCCTCCCGGTCCACAACCGCTGTGTGTTCCGGTGATGTCGCCGAAACATGTTCAAAGCATTCGTGAAGAGTCGCGTGTTCTGGATTCCATTTCAACAATGAATGTCCGCTTTTTCGCAGATACTTATGTTCTTCTTCTCGACTCATCAAAAACATGCTCGAAATTTCAATGCCGCTATTTTTTGTTACACCGCGAATAAGGTTCTGATAATGTTCCACGAACTGGCTGATTAAATATTCATCATATAGAAAGGAGTTGTATTTTACATAGCCAACAAGCGAATCATTGGCTTTTGTCACGGCTACGTCAAGGTCAAAGCGTGTTTCTTCATCGTTCAACGGAACGGCACGCCCATGAAAGGGCCCGATTTCCACATTCGACGCTGTATTTTCCATACCAAGCAGATTGTTTTGTTCACGGTTCAAACGAGGGACACTTTGATATGTGAAAAATACGTTTGTAAAAGGAGTGTCATTTGCCTTTCTTTCCGGTCTCAGTTGCTCAACCAAGAGAGAAAAGGGGAGCTCGCTATGAGCCAAATCCGTTTGAACATCAAGATCCAACCTTTTGAGATAGGTTTCAAATGTTTCGTCTCCTTGGATTTTTGAACGAATTATAAACAGATTGACGAAATATCCGAAAGTATCAGAATACTCCCCTCTATATCTTCCGTGCGAGTTCGAGGCAACCGCAATATCTTGTTCGCTTGTGTATTTGTAAAGCAGAATGTTAAAAACCGCCAAAAGAATGACAAAGAGGGTCGTGTTGTTGTCTTGTGCAAGCTGTTCAAGATCCCTCAAAACCTTCTTGTTGATATCAAATGAAAGAATGCCTCCTTTAGTTGTTTGTTTTTTCTTCTTGTCGATTACAGAAGGGAGCGAAATGTTCGGCGGTGGTTTCTTTAGTTTTTCAGTCCAGTATTTTAGCAGCTTTTCACCTCGTGAATCGCTGACCATATCCTTTTGATCTTCTACGAATTCACTGAACTTTTTCTTTGGTTTCGGCAAACGGAGTTCAACACCGAGCAATTCCGCTTCATAGTAGACTTTCAATTCATTCAGAAAAGATGCTAATGACCAGAAGTCAGCGATAATATGATGAACGCTGAAAAAAAGAATATATCCCTCTTCAGACTTCTTAAAGAGAATAATTTTTAAAAGCGGATCATCCAAAAGATGAAACGGCGTCCTCGCTTCTTTTTTCAGTTTCTCCAATAACTGCTTCTTGCTCAATTCAGTCGCGTCAACTTGCACGAACGCAATATTTTCTTTATGGCGGTCTTTAAAACATACTTCCTCTGTCATTGGATCTCTGACAATTTTCATCCTTAACAGCTGATGTCTGCCGGCGATTTTAATTAAAGCTCTGTTTAAAGCACCGGTATCAATCGATTGTTTGATTTCAAATATCCGGACAATATTGTAAGCCGTACTTTCTGGATTTAATTGCTGTAAAAACCAAATCGCCTTTTGGCCATAGGACATTCCTGTGATATGAGGGGCCGCTTTTTTGTTTTTTTTCTGAATGTCTCTTCCAGCATGTAAAGACATTTTCTCTGCGAGCTCTTTTATGGTGAAACCCCCGTTTAATTTAAATACAGAAGAAGTGAGTCCCGCTTTCTGCTCTAAATCGCACAGGAAACTCGCGGCTTGCAGAGAGTCCAAACCGATTTCTCTCAGCGTGCTGGTGGCGCTTATCGTATGAGGAGGCAGATTAAGAGAACAGCACAGTATTTGAACCATTAATCTCTGTATCTGTTGTTGTTTTTCATGCGAATGTTCTTGTGAAAGGACACGCTTTAATTCACCGGAATTTTCAGTCACTTCGAAGCCCTTTCTTTTTGAATAAGCGCATCTTACATCCAAAGCGTTGTTCAGATATGCCAATTTAACAGCTTTCCGTTGAATTTTAAGACTTGATGTTTTAGGAAGGCTTCCGTCTCGCACCAACAATATTGAACCCGGTTCAATATTGTAGTCTTGGACAATTCGGTTTCTTATTTTTTCAATGAGATGGTCTGCAGATTTTAAAAGAGATTTAGGAATCTCTTGAACGATGATCATATCTTCTTCTTCCGCTTCTAAAGAAAACGTAGCTCCAAATGTTTTTCGAAGTGCGGGATCCACTGATTGAACAGAGTCCTCTATATCGCTTGGGTATATGTTTCTGCCTCTAATGATGATTAAGTCTTTCAGCCTTCCTGTAATATACAGGCATCCGGCGTGTATAAAGCCCAGATCACCGGTTCGGAGAAAGAATTCTTCTTCAGAGGATGATAAATTCGCTCTGAAAGATTGTACCGTTTCGTGTGGCTTATTCCAGTAACCGAGCGCCACGCTTTCACCAGAAACCCAAATTTCTCCTATTTTCTTTTCGCCGAGTTCACAACCATCTTCATCCACAATTGCTATCCGGCCAATCAGCGGCTGCCCGCAGCTGACGATTTTTCTTACGGAATCTGAGGTGCGAAGTGAGATTTCATTTTTTTGCAGTAACTTTGCATCTACATCTATCTTGGCCAACGTATCACCGGTTTGATGCCCGCTGACAAAAAGCGTGGTTTCAGCAAGGCCATAACACGGCCTAAAGCTCGATTTGCTGAAACCGTTTAAACGAAACATTTGATAAAATTTTTCCAATGTGTCTGCTTTTATCATTTCAGCACCACTGTACGCCATCTTCCAGTTCGATAGATCTAGCTCTTTTCTCTCACTTTCCGTTATGCGAGAAAGACACCATTCATAGGCAAAGTTCGGACCGCCGCTAATCGTGCCTGAATATCTGGAAATGGCCTGCAGCCAGCGAATCGGCTTACGAATAAAATGAGCCGGTGACATGAAAATGCAGTGCACCCCACTAAAAATGGGATAAATGATATTTCCGATTAAACCCATGTCGTGAAAGTAAGGCAGCCAACTGACAATTGTTGCTTGTTCAGATTTTGCAAAAACTTTCGCTATTGCCTTTTGATTATGAATAATATTTGAATGTGAAATCATAATTCCTTTAGGAAATCCTGTAGACCCAGAAGTATATTGAATAAGTGCTAATTCATTCATTGGCGGAGGGCTCTCTTGTGAAGTTTGTTGTTTTAACAATACTGAAGTGGTGATGATGGGTATGTTTGTTTTTTTGCTCAATTCCAGCAAGCTTTTGTTTTTCATCAGTTTTTCGTCCGTCAGTATAACAGCGGGATCGATATCCCTAATGATTCGTTCAAGCTTAGCCACGAATCTCCCATCATCAGGCGGTGTGCATGGTACACTTGTCATTCCAGCCAACATCGTTCCATAAAATGCGCCTATCACTTCAAGCCCTGGAGAAAAAATCAGCAGAACGCGGCTTTGCAAAGGTGCTATACTTTGAAGACCGGCACCAATCCCCAGCGCGTTGATGTATAAATCTTTATATGTCCACGTATTTTCATGCGCCTCTCCGTCTCTCAAAAAAGTAAACGCAGAAGTATTTGGTGCTTCCTTGGCTCTATATTGGAGGATATCGATAATTGAATCATGTTCAAGCACAAATCCCCCTCCCTTAACAATTTTGGGGCGCCCAAAGCCTTTAGCACAAATGTTTGATTATGTTAAAATATGTTAGAAATTGGACTTCTTATAGGCTTCACGAATCTCTTTAATCTTCTTTTTAGAAAGAGTGCCGAAGTTTACACTTTTCATTCTGATCATGTCTTTCACCCCCTTTCCTAAAAGATAAGCTTTGAACGCCCTTATACAAAAAATTCGTCAAAATTCTGATAATTCCTTCTTATTTTTCGTTTATTTTCCATTTATATTTTTTTATGGAATTTGTTCTTTTAAATGGATTATAATAGAATGAAAATCACAACATAGAAAGGAGAATGAGAAGCATGTTGAAAACATATTATGACATTTTCAGGATAAAGGGGTTTCCATATGTTTTTTGTGGCCTGCTGTTTTCCAGGCTCGGGGGATGGATGTGGGGTTCAGGGCTTATACTATACGTTCTGTACGTATTTGACTCGCCTTTATTATCCGGTACCGCCGTTATTTTCGGCACAGTTCCTAGCATTTTATTTTCTCCTTTTGCCGGGACAATTATTGACCGCTATGATATAAAAAAGGTGATCGTTGCCAGTCAATTTTTTGCAGTCATCATCATGCTGTTAATTCCCTTCTTTTATTCTATCGACCTTTTATCTTTTCAACTGTTCTTGTTATTGGTTACTTTCGTAAGCCTGATGCGCCCCTTCGCAAATATCGCTTTTCGCTATCTTTTGCCTCAAATCGTCCCCGAAAAAAATTGGGATCAAGTCAATGCGGTGGACGGCATAACCCAGGAGCTCTCAGTCATACTTGGCCCAGCGGTTGTCGGTATTCTGATCAGTATATTTGAGGCGAACACGGCGATAATCGGGATCGCGGTGTGCTGGGCTGCAGGCGGTGCCAGCGTGCTTTTTGTGAAAACGCTGAAAAAATCGGGCGACAAAAAACCGCGAACCAATTTATTATCTGAATCATGGCTGGGGTTAAAATACCTCTGGGGAAACCCAGTGTTGCGGGGGCTTGCAATTTGCATGCCATTTTACACAATGACGTTTGGCGTCTTAAATGTCAGCCTTCCGATACTGGTGGAAGAAAGACTATTATTGGAAAAAGCTGCGGTTGGATTCTTTTGGACGGTTATCGGAACAGCGTCTTTATTGTCGAATATTTATTTTGGAAGGTTTAATACGGAAGGAAAAGAACGAAACAATTTGGCTTCAGGCATGCTGATCAGTTTAATAGGATTTGCTGTTGTGGCATTCTCCGGAAACCTATTCATCATTCTATTTGGCCTCCTTTTGATCGGGAGTGTTCAAGGCCTTGTCGATATTAATCTTTTGTCGCTCAGGCAAAGAAGCACGGATGCCGATTGGTATGGACGCGTTTTTTCAATGCTGGGTATGATGCTTGGGTTCGGAACCCCCATCGGCTCGAGTTTAGCCGGCTTCACCCTTACATATTCCCTGACTTTCACCTTGTTGATTCCCGTTTTCACTGGCCTTTTCGCAGTGCTGGTATGCATGGTATCCATTCCAAGACAAACCGCTAAAAACAAAGGCACATATTATAAAGAACTATAGCTAAGCAAACGTTTTGGGATGTTCAAAACTGCCTTAGACCTCATGTCTTAAAAGACCTGTCGGCTTTCCCGACAGGTCCTTTTTCAGATGGAATCTGTGATATGAGCCGTCCGCTTTTGCGGATCTCTTCCACCTGCCTATTTCTCTTTTTTTAAGATCTCAATCGCTTTATCCAGCTGCGTATCATTGTCGGCAAGCTTATCCTGCAGCTTGCTTGTCATGCTGATCGTCGTCTCGCCCGTTAGGATGCCTGTCGTTTTCAGCTTTTGGTCTTTTTGAAAAGCCTTAACGGCAGCCTCTGTCTGTGCGTCGAATGCCCCTGTCGCTTTCAGCTTATAGCCGAGCGCTTGGAGCATTTGCTGGGCGGCTTTCACTTCGTCTCCGGTGCTGCCTGCCTTATACTCTTTTTTGGAATCCAGGTACGGCAGTTTGGCATAGCTTGGGAGCTCCGCTTTATATTGAGGTTTGATTCCTTTTTCGTGAATCCAGTCCCCATTTGGCGTCAGCCACTTGGCAATCGTCAGCTTGACGGTCGATCCGTCGGAGAAGCTCTCCGCATTTTGAACCGTTCCTTTTCCAAACGTATTTTCACCCACAATCGGGATGCCTGAAGACTGGTGAAGTGCTGCGGCCATAATCTCAGCGGCGCTTGCCGTTCCTCCGTTGACGAGAACGACAGTTGGCTTGTTCACTTTTCGTTCCTTCTCAGCTTTGTACACTTCTTTTTTCCCGTTTTTGGATTCAACCTGCATAATGGTTTTGCCTTTATCAACAAACAGGTTGCTCATCATAATCGTTTGGTCCATCAGGCCGCCGGGATTGCCTCTGAGGTCAAGCACGAATCGTTCCGCACCTTTTTCAGACAAGTCATCAATGGCTTTCGTCAGTTCCTTTGCGGTATTTTCAGAGAAAGACGTAATTTGGATTTCACCGATGTTGCCGTCGATCATTTTGGAGTAAACGGTTTCGATCGGAATCGTATCCCGCTTAATCGTAACATCGATTTGGCCGACGCCTCCCCTGTTGAGAACAAGCTTGACATTCGTGCCTTTTTTGCCGCGGATCATTGCTGTCGCTTCGTTGACGGTCTTGCCTTTTACGCTTTTGCCGTCCACTTTCTGAATTTCATCATGCGGCTTTAAGCCGGCTTTTTCTGCGGGAGATCCTTTAATAGGCGCGACGATTAGAATTTGTCCATTTTTTTCTTCTACTTGGGCGCCGATTCCTTCAAAAGAAGAGGTAATGCTTTCTTCAAAGCTTTTAGCTTCTTTCTTATCCATGTATGTTGAATATGGATCATCCAAAGCTCCAAGCATCCCTTTAATCGCCCCGTCAGTCAGCTTCTCATCGTCTGCATTTTGATAATAGTCACTCTTGATTTTGTCGTACGCCGCCATCAGCTTTTCGAATTTCTCGGAGTCTGAAGCGGAATATACTGAACCGCCGCTGCCTTTGCCCACCAGATAAAGCGTCAGTGCGGAGGCGGCGACAGCCGTAATCAATACAGCCAAAAAGAGTTTTAACTGCTGTTTCAAACGAACACCACCTTTTCTTCTTACCATATTATCATGGACGAATCTTTATTCGTCAACTCGAATCACTCAGGATCCGATTTTCCGGGCTGCTGGCATTCGATCGTTTTTCAACCATTATTCCGCTTTTGCATATGCATACAAAAAAGGAGGGATTTCAATTTGAGCGATTATTTAGACATGCTCGCCAGCTTCGGCGTCTCATCCGCTCATCCCGGCGGGATGTCCCTGTCAAAGGCAGTGCTCGCCAAAGCCGGCCTCGACCCTGAGCAGCCGATTCTTGATGCAGGCTGCGGCACCGGCCAGACCGCCGCTTATTTGGGGCAGTTGCTGTTTCCTGTCACTGCCCTTGACGCCGACCCGGTCATGATCGATAAAGCCCGACAGCGTTTTAAAAAAGAACAGCTATCCATTCCGGTTGTCCATTCTCCCCTCGAGGAAATGCCGTTTCAGTCTGAAAGCTTTGCCTGTGTATTATCTGAATCTGTACTGAGCTTCACAAATATCCGGTCCGCTTTACAGGAAATCCGGCGGATTTTAAAACCCGGAGGGACGCTGATCGCGATCGAAGTCTGCCTTAAGGAAGGCAACGCTCTGACAGACGAAGCCAAAAAAGAAATCACGGACTTTTACGGATTCACCGCTTTATATGCCGAGGATGAATGGGTTCATGTTCTGAGGGAAGAAGGATTTTCAAAGGTTAACATCATCCCTGTCCTATTGGAAGACGCAGCAGATCCTGATGATGCCGTTGAAATGGATCTATCGCCTTCGATTTCCGACAAAAACTATGAAACAATGGAAAAACACCTGCATTACCTGGAAAAATACCGGGATTCTCTTGATCATATTATTTTGATATCACATCTATAAACCATCATTTGCCCTCCTTCTTTCGTCCAACCTTTTCTATTGAATCCGTCATAAGCTGACTAGGAATAGATTAGAAGATGGAAGGAGCATTCAAGTGGACCGATATTATAGGTTTTGCCACCAAAATGTTGGCAGAGTTGCGAGAATCACCGACAAAAGAGGCCGCGTCCATGTCGGAAGAATCGTCCGTGTATCACCAAGCAAAGTGTATATCGCCCCGATGGTCAGACGGGGAGGCCGCGGATTCGCCTACGGATATTACGGAGGCGGATGGGGTTGGGGGCCTGCATACGGACTTGGCCTCGGTCTAATTGCCGGTGTGGCTCTTGCAGGCTTGTTTTTTTGGTAACAGAAAAGGCCGATTCATATCGGCCCTTTCCCTTTTATATCTTTTTCACCTGTTTAAAATACTCTTCAAGCGTCAAGTCGTGTTCCTGGATGACTTTAGCCGCTTTTTTGCCTACATAGCGCAGGTGCCAAGGTTCATACTTATATTTCGTAATGTCTTCTTTGTTTTTCGGATAACGGATGATATATCCGTATTTGTAGGCGTTCTTCTCGACCCATTGTCCGTCTTTCGTATTGCCGAAGTCCTCTGATAAGGCGAAGCCGTTGCTTTTGCTGGAAATATCCATCGCAAGTCCTGTCTGATGCTCGCTTTGACCCGGATATGCCACAGCTTCTTTCGCCTTTTCTTCTCCCTTTTGGCTGACTTCGTTGTTATAGATCGCTTTTTGTCTGTCATAGGCTCTGTAGCCGGACACCGCAGCCAGTTCATAGCCTTCTTTCTTAGCGGCGCTGAACATCTCTTCAAGCGCTTTGGCGGCTTCTTTTCTGATATACCGCTTGTCGATATCCTCGGTAAAAGAAAACGCGACATCAGGCACTGTCAGGTCGCTCGGTGCATAGTTGCCGGGAAGCGCGTACTCTTTATTGACGAGCGCCAGTATGTTTTCCGGATTTTGAATCGTCGGCAGCCCGTCTACATCTTTTATTTGATTAAAATACTTGCTCTCAAGTATGAAGTCCTGATCTTCCAGGCTGCTGTCATCCTTTTGGTCTTTCGCATCCTTGTTTGCATTTGCAGTGTTCTGTGTTTTAGCCGTGTCATTTTGCTTCTGTTCAGTCATGGTACATCCTGTGCCAAGCAGGACCGCTGCACTCAGCAATGAAGCAATCGTCACGTATTTGTACTTTCCGTTCATTCGAATCCATCCTTTTTCAGTGCATGTATCTGGTTACAAACCGGTATCCAGAGCCAGCAGAATCATATCATTAAAGGTCGTCTGTCTTTCTTCCGCCGTTGTTTCTTCGCCGGTAATAACGTGATCGCTGACCGTTAAAATGGAGAGGGCTTTTCGGCCGAACTTCGCAGCTAAAGTATAAAGCGCCGTCGTTTCCATCTCGACCGCTAGCACTCCGTGTTTGGCAAGCTTCTCAATTTGGCTGTCGTCATTATAGAATTGATCCGCCGTAAACACGTTCCCTGCCGTAACCGGGATGTTCCGCTCACTTGCAGCGTCATAAGCAGCTTTTAACAGGCCGAAGTCTGCGCAAGGCGCAAAATCGACCGAACCAAATGCCACTCTGTTGATTTGCGAATCGGTTGATGAAGTCATTGCCAGAATGACATCTCTTACATTGACGTCTTTTCTGATCGCACCGCACGAGCCGACGCGGATCAGGTTTTTCACATCATAGCTTCTGATCAGTTCATTAACATAAATTGAAATAGACGGCACACCCATGCCCGTCCCCTGTACGGAAACGCGCTTTCCTTTATAAGTGCCCGTAAAGCCGTACATTCCCCGTACTTCGTTATAACATTCAACGTTTTCCAAGTATGTATCAGCGATATATTTTGCACGCAGCGGGTCCCCCGGCAGCAGCACCGTTTCTGCAATTTGTCCTTTTTCTGCGCCAATATGTACGCTCATGAATATTCCTCCTGCCTTTTTAAAGCTGATTGGTGATGATGATTGCAGCATCCACTCGCATATGTATTATAAACCAACATCGCGGAAAAAGAAAATAAAGCCCTGCTCCGCTTCGGCATCATTCTTTTGTTGTCATGTTTAAAAAAGGACAGGCATACCTTTAAAAAAGAATCATTACGATTAGCTATTTCAGGATGGAGGATAAGCGATGTTTCGTTCACTTAACAGTTATTTAATCGACTTTACCGGGCTTGTCGTCATTGGTGTTTTGATATGCCTTGTAACTGCCGGCGGATCGTTCGCCGCAGGCCTCCCCTTCCAGATTCCTGCTTCCGTTCAGCAGCTGAATACGATTTTCATCAGCATTTTAATCGAAGCTCTTCCCTTTGTGTTAATCGGGGTATTGATCGCCTGTTTCATCCAGATCTTTGTGACTGAAGAGCACATTCGCTCGCTTTTTCCGAAAAACAGGTTTTCAGGAGTCATTGTCAGCTGTTTGCTGGGCGCTTGTTTTCCGGCTTGCGAATGCGGAATTGTCCCGATCGTGAGAAGGCTCGTCTCAAAAGGCGTTCCCATCTACGCCGGTGTCGGCTTTCTGTTGACAGGTCCGCTGATCAATCCGATTGTCATCTTATCCACTTTTATGGCATTTGGCAATGATTTGCGAATGGCCGTTTTAAGGGTTGCTGTCGGTTTTGCCGCAGCGGTCATCATCGCTTTTGCGATCAGCATGATGTTCCGCTCCAGCCAGCTGAAAACGGAAAGCCGCAAGACAGCTGCACACTGCACCCATCCCGGCAGACAATCCCTTTTTACGGAAAAGCTATTTGATATGCTAAAACATGCTGTTGACGAATTCTTTGATATGGGGAGGTTTCTGATTATCGGCGCTTTAGTTGCCGCACTTGTGCAAACCTACCTCCCGTTAAAATCGCTGTTTCTGTTCGGAGGGGGCATGCTCGACTCGGCATTGGTCATGATGGGACTGGCTTACTTTTTATCACTGTGCTCTGAAGCGGATGCATTTATCGGCGCTTCCTTTACCAATTTGTTTCCATTCTCATCAATCCTTGCTTTTCTCGTATACGGACCGATGCTCGATTTAAAAAATACGGTCATGATGCTGCATGCGTTTAAGCCGAAGTTCGTCATTTGTTTGTCTGTTCTGATCACAGTTGTTGTCTATGGTTGTATCAAATTTGTCAGTTTGCTGTAGAAAGGAGGTTTTACCAATGGTTTTTCAGCCTCGGCAATTTTTGCGCGCCCTCGTGTTGGCGGCTTTTTCCGTCTTGATTTTCAAGCTCCATTACACAGGGGAAATTGATAAGCTGATCAATCCGAAATACGATTACACAAGCCTCATCGCCGCAGGTGTGTTTGCGTTTCTGTTTATCATTCAGCTGACAAGGATCTGGACGGTGAAGGATGACCACACTGGAGATTGCGGCTGCGGACATGATCATGGCGAGTCAAAACCTTTTTTCATCAGACTGATGCATAATGGCATAATCGCTCTTCCCCTTATCACCGGATTCACCCTTGCCCCGGCTGTACTGAATTCGTCTGTCGCCGCCAAAAAAGGGACGATGCTCACCAAAACGGAGATCGCCCCTCAAACCGAAGGCGAAAAGGAACATGTCATGACACCGGAGATTCAGCAGGGGCTCGCCGATTCAGCAATGCCGAAGTCGGCGTATGACCGGAAGATGGAGCAATTTAAACATGAAAAGCGAATTGTCATGAATGACGATATGTTTGCAGACTATTATGATGAAGTGACAAGCCGTCTTGATCATTACATTGGAAAGGAGATCACGGTCAAAGGCTTCGTCCATAAGGAAGCGGGGCTGAGCGCACGCCAGCTCGTGCTGTCCCGATTTATGATCACGCACTGCATCGCAGACGCCAGCCTGATCGGGTTTCTCGCCGAATGGAACGGCGCAGAACAATTGCAGCCTGATACATGGATTGAATTGGAAGGTACGCTCGGCAAAGCATCTTATAACGGCGCTGTCATCCCGATCATCCGCACGAAACGATGGAAGGAGATCAGCGAGCCGGAGCAGCCGTATGTCTACCCGGCCGCAATCAATATGACAGAATAAAGACGACTTTCTCCTGGATAAATAGCGGGGCGTTTAGTCATCCTATTTTTTGAGGAAGGAGGTCATAAATGATGGGCAAAAAACAGCGAAACAGAGTCACCGGACTGAAAAAGAACAACCACATCCCGACAAAGGACGTCATTGCGGCAGAGGATGCACACGAAAAGGAATTCAGCGCCAGAAAACGAAAGAATACAACATAAAAAAACTGCGGACAGCGCTTCCGCAGTTTTTCTGCCTTACGATGACTGCAGCAAAATGCGGTTGATTTTGCTCCATCCCGTAGACAGCAGTTTATAATAGGTTTTTCCCTTTCTTCCTTCATCGATTAAAACGATGTCGCCTGTTGCAAGGAATCTCGCCTTATAATCATTCGGCACCGTGTCATAAACATTGAAAGTGGAAAATGTCCGCTCCAGCACATCTTCATGGGTTCTGCCGTTTATTTCCGTTCTGTAAACCATTTCATATCCCTTATCTTCACCAAAGCAAGGCGTTTGAAAAATCGTCACATCATAAAGTGTCAGCTTCTTTTTAAACAGTTGAAACATTAACGGCAATACAGATCCCTCCTTTTTTTATACAATTGGCGCTTCGCGGCTCAATCCCTTTGACTACTTTTGTCGAACAAGCGGGTACTTTTCGCCAATTTTTTTGAAGATGAAAAACAGCGCCAGACCGAGAGAAAATCCTGAGATGACATCTGTCATATAATGAACGCCAAGATACATGCGGCTAATGCCGATGAGTCCGACGATAAGGCCTGTCCACATGTAAAGTGCGCGGCTGCGTTGTTGAAAAAAAGGAATGCAGAGCAAAAGGAGATATGCGATAAACGGATATATGCTCGCCGCATTCATTGAATGGCCGCTCGGAAAGCTGTGTGACGGTTCGTGCACGAGCGGGTTTATCGCAGGGCGCTCTCTGGCAATCCAGCCTTTTAAAACTTCATTGGCCGTTCTCTCAACAAAAAATAATAAATAAAGATACAGTGATGCCGCTGCTTTTTTATAGACGGCAAGTACCAAAGTTAAAGCAAGCATCAGCGGCAGCATGAAGCCGCTTGATCCAAGCTCTGTCACCGCCTTAAAAAACGCTGTGAGAACCGGGTGTCTGACAGATTCGAGAGCTTGTATCACGCTCACATCAAACGATTGAACCGCCGGGATGCGGATAAGAATGGCCATGATTGCAAAGACAGCGGCTGAAAATAGTGCTTTATACATTGAAAAAATCAGTGCCTCCTTGTCATTGTTTTTAAACATTTTACACCCGGCTCCCCCGCCGGGCAAATATATAAGAAAAACCGGAGCAGTTGCGCCCCGGTTCCCTTTTTTCAATCCTCTATATGCTCATCTATCATACATTTTGCAATCAGATAATCAAAGGTGATATCGGCAATTTCGAACAGTTCGTCCTCGCTCGGTATGTAGCCTCTTCTTGTCAGCTCTAGATAAAAAAAATCAGCGATTTCTTCTGTATCTATCATCAGTTCAATTTCTTTCATTGTGATCGCCTCCTTATTCTGATGTATGAGCTGGCATCCGGTTTTATAACCGGTTTGTCATAATGTTTGTCCTCTGTCATATACATGTCGTAACAAGACAAAAGCCGGAAGGGGAAAGAAAATGATCCAAAAAACGCTTGAAGCAATTGACGGAGAAGGGTTTGACCTGGTGTTGGGGAAGGTCTTGAAAGCCATGTTCGGCCTGATTGTGTTCGGCTGTTTTCCTTACTTTTTATATTTGTTGTTTATCATTTGAAATATTCTTTCAGGCTGCTTAACACAAACTCCATCATTTCTTTATATTCCGCATCCTGAAACATTTCATACAATACTTTATAGTCATTGTAAATATCAAGCAGCTCATCCACGACAGCAACAGCCATGTTGCGCTCATGTTCCTGCTCCTCGGGATCCCCCGCAAATGGCAGAAACACCTTTTCAGATATCGGTTCATCAAGCTCTTGTCCGGCTTCGCCGACATAATGAACAAACAGAAGCTGATGGACGAACTGGTCCATTTCGTAAGTTCTGAGGACGAGCGTTAAATCTTCTTCTTCGGTTTCAAGCCATTCCCCGTCTTTCAAACGGGTCAGCTCGTAAATGATATCTTCCCAGCCATCCTCCACATATCTCCAAATTTCCGTTCTGTGCCCGGTGATTTTAAACAATTCTTTACCGTAATCTTTTACATAGACGACATCCCCGATTAAAAATTCATATTCGATGTCAAGCTTTTCCGTATCGACAATGACCCCGTCATAATCTTTGTAGAGCTGAAGAGAAGTCTCAAAATAAAGCACTTCATTATGATTGACTTCATACAAAAAATGCTTATCGATTTTATGAACTTTTGTAATCGTTCCGACCGTCCCGTACATCACGACAACGACAACATCCCCGACTTTGAATTTAGGCGCGTTTGACTTCATATTTGGATTCCCCCTTGCCTTAAAGCTTCCGTGTTACGCTTATCGTATGCTGAGCGCTGTTAATTCGCATGGGCTAAGGTTCCAAAGCCCGATGAGTTTTCCGAAAAGCCCAGCCGGCCCGGGAGAACGCAAAAAAATCCGCAGTTCTGAATAACTGCGGATTTTTTATCGCTTTGTTTCCGAAATATATTGCTCCCAAGCCTCATCAAATGTCGTCATTGACGATAAATAATCCCCATTAAGCTCAAGGTAAGAGCTGATTTCATCGTAATGAGTTGATGTCTTGGGAAATCCGTGATCAAGATAAGCGTGGTTCGCAAATTCACTGATCGCGTCCTTCGGTTTCGGATGGCGGTATTTCATTAAATAATGGTAAAAAGACTTCACGGTCTCCCCTCCTGTCCTCTTTTGATGTTCTATTATACAGGGCGTCTGAAAAAATACAAACAAAAAAAGCCGGCAAAAAGCCGGCTTCATGAAGAAAAATCAAAGTAATTGCGCTTCAATATGCGCTCTGTTTTCATCAGCGCATCATACGAAACGGGCGAAGGCAGTTTTTTTGTATCGATCAAAAGCAGCTGATTTTCAATTTCCCAAGTGACATTGTCCTCCTGATAGACCATGCCGCAGCCTTTGCATTCCACCGCAGGTGTATCGGTGATTTCGATCGCTTTCGTCCCATCAGGAAGCTCCCAATAAACCGCCGTACGGGCTTCCCCGGCTTTTTCTTCGCTGCACCATTCACACCTCTTCATTGCACACGTCCCTCAGCTTCGCCTTCTTTTTTTTGCTGGGCAAGGAATTTCTTTTCTTTCAATTCATCGCGCTTTGCCCGGCGGCTTTTCAATGTTTCATGATCGGGCCTTGTGGAATAGCTCTCCCTTCTTTCAAGCCGTTTTAAGCCTGCCGGTGTGTATGAAAGAGCTTGATCCGCATAGATTGCCGATATGCCGATCTCCTCTTTTTCCTTCATTACATCAGGGAAGATTTCGGCAAAATAGTCGTCCGCTCTTCCCGGAATGTAGTTTTCAGGCTCAGGATAAGACGTAATGACGCCTTCAAAATTGCGGAGCACGACTTTATCGGAGCTTTGCGAAATCAAGTAATTCGGCTGTATGGCGATTTTTCCGCCCCCGCCCGGCGCGTCAACGACAAAGGTAGGCACTGCATAGCCGCTCGTGTGTCCGCGCAAGCCTTCAATGATTTCAAGACCTTTTGAGACAGGCGCTCTGAAATGGCCGATTCCTTCAGACAAATCGCATTGATAAATATAATACGGACGGACTCTGATTTTCACCAAATCATGCATCAGCTTTTTCATAATGGGAACGCTGTCATTTACACCAGCTAAAATCACGGCCTGATTGCCGACCGGCACCCCGGCGTTGACCAGCTTCTCACAGGCTTCCTTTGCTTCCTTCGTGATTTCGATGCTCGTGTTGAAATGCGTATTCAGCCAAACGGGATGATACTTTTTCAAAATGCTGCAAAGCTTGTCGGTAATCCGCTGCGGGAAGACGACCGGGGCTCTCGTGCCGATCCGGATGATTTCCACGTGCGGGATGGCGCGAAGGTTTTTCAAAATATATTCAAGAATTTGATCGTTAATGAGAAGGCCGTCCCCTCCTGAAATCAGGACATCCCTGACATCGGGCGTATCCCGGATATATGCGATCGCCTGATCGAGCTGCTTTTTCGGCACGCCCATGCCGATTTGTCCGGAAAAACGCCGCCTTGTACAGTATCTGCAGTACATCGAGCATTGATTAGTGACGAGAAACAAAACCCGGTCCGGATATCGGTGAGTTAAGCCGGGGACAGGCGAATCTTCATCCTCATGAAGGGGATCTTCAAGATCGTATTTTGTTTTGTGCATTTCTTCTGCGAGCGGCACCGACTGCATTCTGATCGGACAGCGCGGATCATCCGGATCCATCAGTGAAGCGTAATACGGCGTAATATTTAAAGGGATCGTCTTTGTGGAGATTCGCACCCCTTCTTCTTCCTCTTTCGTCAGATTGACGACTTTTTTCAAATCGTCAAGCGTTCTGACGGTGTTGGTCAGTTGCCAGATCCAGTCGTTCCATTTTTCTTCGGGAACATCTTTCCAAAGCTCAATATCTTTCCAGTGCCTTTTCGGCTGAAACAGACCGTTTTCCATCTTTCATCCCCCTATCAGCATTTTCCCTATACTTTTCAGGTTATGTGACTGGTATGAAAAGTGTCTCTTCAAATGTAAAACCAGCGGAAGACCGCTTTTTAAGTGCGGCTTAAATTTTTGCACCAGATGTTCATGTTCTCCATGCTTTTATAAATGAGGCAGTTGTTCAATAGCCGGCCCCTGTATGAGTATGATAAATGATAAAGACTGGCGTTCATCCCGAAAGAAGCCGCTCTTGCGATTGAAAAAACGTAAAAGATACCCGCTTGTTTCAAATCGGTTTCGAGTGCGGCAATCAGCCGTCTCGTCAATGAAAAGCCCCTGTATTCCGGCAGGACGGCGCAGTCGGTTATTTCCGCATTCCCCAAAACGGGATTCACGTCTGCACCTGCTGATGCAATCACTTTTTCCCCGTCAAAAGCGAGATAGTAAACGGCCCCTTTCCCCATCGTTTCCTTAAGATATGCCGGATCTGAAACAGGCGCGGGGTATACAGGAAAGACGCAGTTGTAGAGATCGGCGAGACCAGGCGCATCACTTGGGGCGGCCCGCCTGATTTGAAAGGAAGCGTTTTGGGCCTCCGCGATGCGGGGAGTGGTGAACAGCTCTGTCAGCATTTGATCCTGTGCAAGCCAGTCAGCGGTTTTTCGCCTGTCTTCTTTCACATATTTTACGAACACGTCAGCATCATGCCCGTTAAAGTAGCCGTCAATTTTCCCTTCCGGTTCAAACGTCCGCTCAAGCAAAACGTTTCTGTCAGTCGTTTTGGTAAAAACGATCATTTTCCCTATGCCGTGTTTTTTTGCTTCTTTCAATATGGCGGGAAAAAATGAACAGACATCGCCTTCATAATTGATGATTCTGATTCTTTTACTGAACAAGTCGACATCCACTTCAAGCGTACAGCTGTCATTGCTCCATTTTTCCACCATATTTAACCTCCAAAACAGCTGATCTTTTCACCGTTCATAATCACACCAATTCATAATAAACAAGCTGATGATTTTGGCTGACTGGATCAGAGCTTCTTTTTCAATGTATTCATTTGCCTGGTGAGCCATTTTCGTTTCTCCCGGTCCGAAGACGATGACAGGGGTGCCTCCGGCGTGTGACAATATTCCGCCGTCTGTCGCCCACGGGGAAGCTTCGATTAGAGGATCTTTTGCCGTGATGGTTTGATAGGCGGATTTCAGTACTTTCGTCAGTTCATGGTCTTCAGCCAAATCGTTTGGGAGCCACATGGCGCCGAACCATTCTATGTCAACAGGGTAGTGTTTAAACCATTCATCATGGTATTGAAGATCATTGAGCCAGTTTTCAAACTC
The DNA here is from genome assembly GCF_030449715.1 of Bacillus sp. LB7. Lineage (NCBI taxonomy): Bacteria > Bacillati > Bacillota > Bacilli > Caryophanales > Bacillaceae > Bacillus > Bacillus sp. LB7. The sequence goes on along the minus strand of NZ_JASGCA010000001.1, from coordinate 384,112 downwards.
GGACTGGACGGCTTCAGGAGATTCGTTCGGAGCGATTCCGCACCTTCCTTCCAATGTCACCGTGTCGGCGACCGATGAAGGCCATGCGCCTCCGTTGATCGTGCCGATGTTAATCGGAACCGGAATCGGGATATTGTCATACAAAGAATCTGTTATTCTCTTATTCCTGACCTGTTCAAGCTGGCGGAGCGACTGGATGACAAGCATGCTTTTTTCAATGGCGCTGACACCTTCATATCTTGTGCCGCCGTGTGCAGAAAGCCCTTTGACCGTGATTCTGAACCACATCGATCCCTGCTGCTTAATAAACATTTTCATATTTGTCGGCTCGGGAATCAAAGCGCCGTCCGCCTTGTAGCCCCTCATGACGGCCGCCAGCGTCCCGGCTCCGCCACACTCCTCGTCTACGACACTTTGAAACATCAGGTCTCCTTTTAATTGAACCCCGCATTGCTCCAGCGCTTCCATCGCGATTAAAAGAGCCGTATTGCCGCCTTTCATGTCAGTTGTGCCTCGGCCGTATATCCGTCCTTGCTTCATGACCGGCTGAAACGGCTCCGTCTCCCAGTCTTTTCTGTTTCCTTCAGGTACGACATCGATATGTCCGTTTAAGATCAGCGATTTCCCGCCGCCCTTTCCTCTTTTGACAGCCGCAATATTCGGGCTTTCTTTAAAGCTTGTTCTGTCTGATTTAAACAGCGGGTGCTGTTCCAATTGCTTCATGCTCGGCTCCCAGACATCGATTTCAGCTTCGAATTGCCTCAGTTTCTCCAGGACGACAGCTTGGGCGGTAAATTCACTGCCCATTGTGCTTTTTTCTCCGACAAGTTTTTTCAAAAGGCGAACCGCTTTTTTCTCGTGCGAATCGATCCAATCGCACACCTTTCTCTCTATGTTCTCCATCCAATTCCTCCTCTTACGAAAGCGGCAGTTCGATCCGGACATTTCCATCCGTCAGCCGCAGCACATCATCAAGATCCTCTTCATTCATCAGCTCTTTTAATACAAAGCCGCCGCTGTCAATGGTGATCACGGCTTTTTCTGTAATCACCATGTCAACGCAGCCTTTTGCTGTCAGTGGCAGAGTGCAGTCGGCGACAAGTTTGGGTGCGCCGTTTTTATCGGTATGGCTCATCACGACAATGACTTTTTTCGCCTTTTGGGCAAGCTCCATCGCCCCCCCCATTCCAGGAACCTTTTTGCCGGGGACGATCCAGTTGGCCAGGTCCCCTGACTGGCTGACCTGCAGAGAACCAAGAATCGTGACATCAATCGCGCCCTTTCTGATCATGCCGAACGACAGAGCTGAATCAAAATAAGAAGCGCCTTTTACTACGGTGACAGGCCAGCCTGCCGCATTGCAAAGATTCTCATCTTCCCTTCCTTTTTCAGGCGACTCGCCGATACCGAGAAGCCCGTTTTCAGATTGGATCATAACGGAAGTGCCCGGGTCTAAAAAATTGGGAACTAAAGACGGAATGCCGATGCCCAGGTTGACAATCATTCCGCTTTTGATTTCGCGGGCCGCCCGTTTTGCAATTCTCTCCCGCTCTATGACTCCCAAACCCATCTCCAGTTCACCCCTTCCGTTTCAGCGACACCTTCGACAAAAACACCGGGTGTAACAATTTCTTCTTCATCGAGATCCCCAAGGGGAACGATCCGCTCTACTTCGGCAAATGTCCGATCAGCAGCCATCGCCATAAGCGGGTTCATGTTACGCGCCGTTTTGTCGTAAATGATATTGCCGAATTCATCGGCGGTTTTCCCATAAATAAAAGCGTATTCCGCACTCAGCGCTTCTTCGGCAAGGTATGCGCGACCATTCAAAGAAACGATCTTCTTTCCTTGACGCACCATGTCATTATCGATCCCAATATCGGTTAATATGCCGCCAAGACCTGTGCCGCCCGCACGGATTCTTTCTGCGAGCGTCCCTTGCGGTGAAAATTCAACGGCGAGAAAACCGTCAGTCATTTGTTTTCCCGCAACAGGATTTGATCCGATATGGGAAGCGATCAGCCGCCTTACGCGGTTATTGACGATTAATGGACCGATGCCGATGCCGGGAAAGCCTGCATCATTGCATATGACCGTTAAATTTTTTACGCCTTTTTTCAAAATCGCACTGATGAAAGAAGGCGGTGAACCGACTCCCCCAAATCCGCCAAACATGACGGTCGCTTCGTCTTTCAAATCAGCAATCGCATCTTCAACAGCAATACGTTTGTTCAGCACCGTCATCTTTCGCGTATCACCTTTTCTGCTTGTTTTTCAGTCTCGTGTACGGCATGTTTAAATATATGAATGAGCTCTTCCAGCTCTTGATCCGATATCGTAAGGGGCGGTGCAATGATGACCGCATCTCCCCCGCCGCCGTCAATACCCGCCTGGGACGGATAAAGAAGCAGGCCTCTTTTTTTCGCTTCGGAAATGACGAGAGCCGACACCGGCATTGATGAAGGAAATGTCTTTTTGCTTTTTCGATCGGCGACAAATTCAATCCCGAGAAGAAGCCCCTTGCCCCGAACGTCGCCAATGATGCTCGACTGTTTCATGACTTCTTTCAGCATCTTTTTCAGCTTTTCCCCTTTTATCCCGGCTTGTTTGACAAGATCGTGCTTCAACATGTAGCGGAGAACGGCGAGCGCCGCACGGGCTGAAAAAGGGTTCCCGCTGTACGTATGTCCGCTCATGATGACTCCTGAGCCGTTTTTGACCGTTTCCATGATGTCATCGGATATGACCGCTGCGGCAATCGGTGAATACCCTGCGCTCATCCCTTTGCCAAGTACGGCAATATCCGGGGTCACACCCCAATGTTCAATCGCCAGCAACCGGCCGGTTCTTCCCATCCCGCTCATGACTTCATCCGCGATAAAAAGAATTTCATTTTCTTCGCAAATCTCTTTTACTTTTTTGTAATATCCATCAGGCGCTGTTATGGCTGCTCCAGCAGCCCCGATGACGGGTTCGGCCACGAAGCCCGCGATGAATTGCTTGCCGATCCGTTTAACGGCGAGCTCGATTTCTTTCACGCACGCTTCCTGGCATTCGGGATGAGAAAGCCGGCACCTGTAGCAGTTTGGCGCGGAAGCGGCGGGATACTTGTGCAGCATGTGCGTAAACCTGTAGCGGCGCTCATAAAACCCCGACAGCGACAGGGCTCCGTTTGTAATTCCGTGATAGCTGTTCCATCTTGAAAGGAAAATCGTTTTGTCGTTTTGTCCTTTTTCTTGCCAGTATTGAACGGCGATTTTCATGGCGGTTTCAACAGCTTCCGACCCGCTGTTGACAAAAAAAGACCAATTCAGATCACCCGGCAGCCATTCAGCGAGAAGTTCGGCAAGCTGTTCAGCCGGTTCACTCGTAAACTGTGAACGGTAGACAAATGAAACGGCATCAAGCTGTTCTTTGAGAGTCGCAATCACTTCTTGTACACCGTGCCCGAGATTGCAGGTAACAGCCCCTGAACAACCGTCAAGGTACCGCTTTCCGGAATTGTCGACAATCCAGCTTCCTTTTGCATACTGAACGACCGGATAACTTCCATGCAAATCCGGCTTAATCAAAAACGACATAAAAACTCCCCCCTTCCCCAATGAGAGGTTTTTCTTTACATTATATGAATGGGGAAAAGGCGGCATTCTCTTTTCAAGCGGAAATGGTTGATTTCGGAGCGATCGCCGTTAGTTGTAAACAAAAAAAAATAAAAGGACATGTCCTTTTATTTTTCCAGGCGCGCTTATTCACATTGACGTTTTGTCCTGCAAAGCAACTGTTTCCTTCGTCTGTTTTTCCCATAAATAAAATGATCTCATCATCGAAAACGCAGCAAACGGCGCGGGCAGTGCGACGATGAGAAATAAATATTCGGGACTGACGGCATCCGACAACATCCCCGCGGCCGCATAGCCGAGCGGCATAAAAGAGCTGTTGACCGCAAAAAAAGAGCCCAGCGACCTGCCTCTGTTTTCACCTTCCGTTACCCTTTGCAAGTAACCTTCAATATAGATGTTGACTACGCCGCTGATCATTCCAATGACGATCAAAATTGCGGCGCCGAGCACGACATGATTAATCCAGCCGAGAGGCGACAAAAGCAGGCCGAAAATCAGCATTAAAGCGGGCACAGCTGCTTTTGCGTGCTCCGGTTTTGCGATAAAGGACAAGAAAAGCGCCGCAGACAGTGTCCCGCACGCCCAAAATGATTGAAAAGCGCCGCCCAGCCAAGCCTGATCTTTTAATAATAGCGAAGTCCAAATGACGATATATATTGGAAAACCGCTGAATACAAGCTGCTGTATGCTCGTCCCATACAACAAATACTTGAGCGGCTTATTTTGAAACAAGCTTGTAAAACCGCTGAACAACTGTTTGTTTGTAAAAGGAATACGCTTTTGGCTGCCCCTTTTATCTTTGATTCTCCACTCCAAAAAGATGGACAGGAAGGAGAGGCTTCCGCACAGCACCCATAACCAGCCGAAATGCAGAAAGGAAAACAGAACCCCTGTGACAAGCGGAACGATCACTTGGATGAGCTGTGTGATCACTTCTTGAAATGCGATTCCTTTTTCAATTTGTTCTTTTCTCAGTGTATCCGGCAAGAGCGATCTTGCAGCAGGTTCGATTGCGGTTAAACATGCCGATACAATCACCCTTGCAACCGCCAGTAACATCACTGAACTCATGCCTGACAGCGACAAAAATCCGATTATTAAAAATACAGTTGAAATGATCATATCTGAAGCCGCAATCAATTTCCCCCTGTGAAACCTGTCGGAAAGCCAGCCTGTAAACGGCGATATCAAAATTGAGACAGTCAGCCCGATGCCGATCACGACGCTTCCCGAAAGGGCGCTTCCGGTTTCAGATAGAGACCACCATACCAATGAATAATAGAAAAAAACCGAACTAAAGAGCGATAAAAATGTTCCAGACCACAGTCTGAAAAAGTCCCCTTTTATGACCCAAGCATATTTCAAAGTTACTCCCCCGTTTGTCCGATATTTCCATATCGTAATCATTTTACATATATATGTAAAAATTTACAACAAAAAACCTTCCGGATGGAAGGCTTTGTGAGCATGTCAAGCGACCGGGCGTTGGGCTTTTAGCTAGCAAATGAAAGCCGCACCAACAATGATGAGCAAAATAAAGAGGACAACGATGAGCACAAATGTGTTTCTGCCGTGAAACCCGTAGCCGTATCCTCCAGTAGGACAGCAATAATGGGAGTAATGCACAGGCTTATCATCCTTTCGTATAAAGTCTACACCCCAGCCTATGCAGGCCAAGTCCCAATTGGTATGTGCACCTGCCTACTTTATTCGAACAAATATTTAAATATCGTTGTGAGCTTTTCCTCCTGCTGAAAACCCAGCTTTTCATAAAACGTTTTCACCTGATCGCTTCCCGAAGTCACAAGATAGCACGATTCCATGCCAGATTGTTTGGCAGCGGCGAGCATCTGCTTGATAAGGCCCGATCCATAGCCTTTCCGCTGGTAAGGCTCCAAAATGGCGACTTCTTCGATTTTAGCAACGTTTTCATCCTGATCGAGATAAAGCTCGGCACATCCAATCGGTTCACCTTCTTCCGAGTAGCAGACACACAGCTGAATGATGCCTTCCTCGTAAAAAGGATATTTGCGCAGCAGCTTTTCCTTCGCAAACGTTTCATTGATCGACAACGAATCATAAGCCTGCATGATGCGACAGCCGTCAATGAGCGATTTCTTCGTCCCCCATTCTGCCAGCACACCAGGGGAATCTTCTTTCCAATCTGCAAGCCTGATGGAATAAAACAATTCTTCATCAAGAATATATCCAAGGTCAAAGAGCGACTTTTTCATCGTAAAAGGGAGATCGCGGTTAAAAGAGCTTTTCACATGAACATAATTTCGTTTTAAAATTTCGGGTACCCGAACGAGCAGGGAGTACAGCTCTGTCAGCGGAAATTCGTCCTGCAGCTGCAGAAAATGAGATGAAAACATTTGCGGGATCTGGTCATCTGTGTATATATGATAATGCGGCTCAATTTTTTTGCTGCATGTCAGCATTAAATAACGATCTTCTGTGATTGAAATGGATGTCACAACGGCTGCCTCTTTTCTCAAGATGTTCTATCATTATGTTTTTCGCTTTCAGAGCAGAAAATCCTCTAAAAAGATGACTCTTTGAAAGAAAGGATTATCTACTCCGGATTCCTTTCACATTCTTTCATAGACGAGTTTCTTCCACATGATATGGAAGTTCATAAACCGCTTTAAATTAACATTTTTCCTTGTTTGTCTTTCTTGGGATGTTAACGGATTTTTCGTAACATGTTTCAAATTTTTATTGTATGCTGGGTATCCTCGCGGCAGTCTTCATGCCGCTTTACTTTATCAATAGAAACTATTCGACTTTTTAGTTCGGAGTATACAATTCTAAATTCGGAGATGAAAAAGCCCTCTTTGCTTTGGGAGAGCAAAGAGGGCAAACCATTGGTTATTTATTATACTAAGATGCACGACAAGCGCCTTTAAGACCTATTTTTCACGTTCAAACAGCTTGACATATTCGCCGTACCCTTCTTTTTCAAGGTCATCCTTCGGCACAAACCGGAGGGCTGCTGAATTGATGCAATAGCGCAGGCCGTCCGGTCCGGGCCCGTCCGGAAACACGTGTCCAAGATGGGAATCGGCAGATTTGCTTCTCACTTCAGTCCGAACCATGCCGTGTGAAGTGTCAAGTTTTTCTTCGATCTCCCCGGTATCGACCGGTTTTGTGAAGCTTGGCCAGCCGCAGTGTGCGTCAAATTTGTCAAGCGATGAAAACAGCGGTTTTCCCGACACGATATCGACATAGATTCCGTCTTCGCGCAGATCCCAGTATTCGTTTTGGAATGGAGGCTCCGTCCCGTTTTTCTGCGTCACTTCATACTGCATCCGGGTCAGCTGTTTCAGCCGTTCTTCTTTATTGTTCGTCATGCTTTCGCCCCCAATGCTGTTGTAAAAATCCTTCTCTTCCGCTTCCGATCCGGTACTGTGTGTAGCGTGCAGGATGCTTTTTATGATAGTCCTGATGATATTCTTCAGCCGGATAAAATGGCCCGGCTTCCAGAATGTCGGTCGCGACCGGATCTTTAAAGATGCCGCTTTCTTCAAGCTTTTTCTTCGATTCCTCAGCGAGTTTCCGCTGCTTATTATTGTGGTAAAAAATCGCTGTCCGATAAGACTCGCCTCGGTCTGCGAATTGTCCTCCGCTGTCAGTAGGATCGATTTGCTGCCAGTAGAGTTCCAGCAGTTTTTCGTATGAAAACACATCGGGATCAAACGTGATTTGCACCGCTTCCCTATGTCCCGTTGTATTGCTGCAAACCTCTTCATAGGTCGGATTTTCCGTATGACCGCCAGTATAGCCGGATTCGACTTTTATAATGCCCGGCTGTTCGTCAAAAGGCTTAACCATACACCAAAAGCAGCCTCCGGCAAATGTGGCGAGTTCTCGTTTTTCAGCCATCTGTTCTGCCTCCTTCTCTTCAACTTTTGTTGGGAACCATTATATCACAGCATGCTCATTTTTAAGCCCTCTCCCGCTCATCATAAAATCAGCCGCTGCCTAAAAAGAAAAAATGACAATAATATGTCATTGCCATCACCATATTTTAAGAAACAGCAGTATTCATCTATCATTGTCATGGACCGTTGTTCAATTGATGGTCAAATGAACTAAAAATCTTCTGAAACATACACTTGAAAAACGAAAATTATGGTATCATAGTGATATCATGTTCATGAAAAATAATATTCATGCTGATTCGGTCATTCCTTTTTAAAAAAAGCTGAAATTTGCTACTTATATGGAGGGGCGAAATTTTGAAAGTAAGAGAACAAATGATGTATGATATGGAAGCACTGCTTCGCACAGTATTTAAACAGATACGTGATGAAATAAATGAGCTGCTCGAAAAAGAGATGTCCCGCAATGAATTCATGATTCTCCGCCTGCTGAGCGAGCAAGGTCCGAAGAAAGTCACGGAGTTTGCAACGATTTTAGGCGTTTCTGCGAGCCATATCACAGCTGTAACCGATGCGTTGGTTGAAAAAGGCTGGATCACGAGAGTCCGGTCAAAAGAAGACAGACGGATCATCAAAATCCATCTGACAGACGCGGGAAAAGAAATTATCAGATATTTTGAAGAAAAGAAAACGGAATATTATTTCAAGCGGTTCAGCAGCTTCAGTGATGAAGAGCTGAAAACGCTGATTGAACTGTTCAGCAAATTGGACAAAAAACGGGAACAGCGCTAATCGGGTTTTACATAAATTGGCCCGAATCTGTGCACCTTAAATTAAAAAAAGAGGTGTACTGACTTATGACAGCTCCTTATCTTTGTCCTAACTGCAAAACAAACCGAACACGGTTTAACTTAATCGAACAATCCCCGATATCCGTCAAGATTGATCCTGCAACAGGGGAGATCATGGAAACGTATTCAGATGAAGAGCTTTCTCCATTTCACCTGCCGTACAGCGGCCCTGCCATAAAAGTGCAGTGCGGCGCGTGCGGATTAATTGAAGATGAAAAGACTTTTATCAAACTTGCCGAATTCGATAAACGTACCTAACAAAGACAGGATAGATGAACATCGTTTCATCTATCCTTTTTCGTTCAGCTCAAAGTGATGTGCACACCCGGTTTCTCCCAAGGTGTTTAGCCTTGTACAAACATTGGTCGGCTTTTTCAATCAACTCGTCCGTACTGCGATTGACCTCCGGAAATGCTGCAACCCCTATCGAAACGGTAATATGAATCTTTTTAGAATGAGAAATTGAAAAAGTGTGTGTCTCCACTTCCTTGCGTATCCTTTCAGCGATCTCTGCGGCCTGCGAATGGGAACTGTTCGGCAATATGACCGAAAACTCTTCTCCGCCGTTTCTTGATACGATATCTTCCGCACGTGTTGTCTTTTTTAAAATCGTTCCCAGTTCTTTTAAAATCACGTCTCCGTTTGAATGTCCGTATGTATCATTAATCGTTTTGAAATAATCGATATCGATCATAAGCAAAGACAGTTTCTCGTTCTTCTCCATTGCGTTTGAAATTTGAGCATTCCATATTGCATCAAAATGGCGGACATTATTCAATCCCGTTAAATAATCAAGCGACGATTCCTCTTCATATTTTTTTAACAGAAAATGAGATTTTTTCAAATATGAGACGACGTATACTGATGTAAATCCGCCGATAGTAGATAAAATCCAGAACCATATCAATAAAATTTTCACTAAATGGAAATCATGGAGGAGCATCAAGATCACAATTGAAATCGCCACATTGGCAAAAATGACTAAAGCAAATGTCTTTCGATAAGTGTCAGCGTCTTTATCCATGACCCGGAGGATGAGATAATATCCTATGAATATAACGATCATTCCTGTGAGCGCCGTAATCGATGATGTATTTCCCCCGTAAACAAATCTTCCTCCTATAATCAGCAGAGAACAAATAAAGGCCGGAAAGGCGCCCGTAAATAAAAACAAAATCATGACGGGAACATAACGCAAATCAACGATCGTTTCATCGGTTGCCTGGATCGAAAAGAACATGAGCACATTTCCGAGCAACCCTCCCATGACGCCGTCAATCCAATCAAGTTGTTTATTAGTCGCTTTTCGGGAAAAAATATTCCACTTTAGCTGAGTGTAAATAAAGAGCGAAGTGATTAAAATGCACAAATTCAAAAATAAATCGATTAAAAACATGACAAGCCCCCAACACCAAACTCATTTTATATTGTATATATCGTCAATTATTAAGACGTTAAAAGTATTTTTGTTTGTTTGCTTCAGATGCCCGGCGGGAGGCGCTTCCGGGGCTTGCCGCAGAAGCTTGCTTTCATTTTTCAAATAAAACAAGGTGCTTCCACTTCCCGTAGCGGTAATATAAAAACGCGGTCAGGCTGCTCAGCATAAAGCTCATTCCGATGCCAAGCGCTATGCCGTTTTCGCCAAGCCACTTTGAAAATAAGTATGTAAACGGATAGCGCAAAGCCCAAAAAGAAATCACGTTCAGCACCAAAATTTGAACCATCGCGCCGGCTGCCCTTACAACACCGTTTAACACAAAGTTAATCCCGATAAACGGATAGAAAAAAGCAATCGTTCTTAAATACTCTTCCCCGAATCCGGCTGAATCGGCTTCCGAAATAAACAGCCTGACCGCATGATAGCCTGTCAGAAATATCGCGGTGCTGACAGCAGCCATAAATAGCAGGACATAAATGACGCCGTCATGAGCGATTTTTTTCGTACGCTCCATATCGCCGCTGCCGACGGTTTGGCCAGCCATACTGTTGACAGCCGTGCCGATGGCCATCGCCGGGAGAATTAGCAGGCTGTCAAGCCGCTGTACCGCGCCAAACCCTGACACGACACGTTCTCCAAATGAATTGACAACGCTCATAATCGCCATCGAGCCGCCTGAAATCACCATCATTTGCAAGCCGGCAGGCACTCCGAGCTTCAAAATGACGGACGTCTCTTCCAGCGACGGAAGCGCCGGCTTTGAAAATGGAACAAGCCGCTTTCTCACCGTATAGACCACACCGTAAACGAAAGCAATCCCTTGGGAAACGACGGTTGCATAGGCTGCTCCGGAAATTCCGAGGTTGAATACCGAGATAAACAGCGGATCCATAAACAGATTCAGGATGACGGCCAAGAGGACGAAACGCAAAGGTGTTTGACTGTCGCCGACCGCTCTTAACACGGTACTGATGAAATTATAGCCGAATAAAAATATAATCCCGATAAAATGAATGCTCAAATAGCTTACAGCCAAATCCATCATATTGCCGGGCGTTTGAAGAAGCGAAAGCAGAGGCTCTGTGAAAAAATAGCCGATAACCCCGAGCAATACGCTCATCGCCGTCATCAGAACGACAAACGCGTTGACATATGAAGCAAGTCCCTTCTTATCCCCTTTTCCTTTTTGCTGCGCAAGAATCGTCAGTGCCGCATTGTTGACGCCTAATACGAACGATAACACCGTAAAGAAAACCGTCCCTGAGACGGCCGCAGCACCGAGAGCTTTTGCTCCGAGCAGATTTCCGACCCACAAGCTGTCAACGAATTGAAATGAAATCTGCAAAAGATTGGCTAAAATGATCGGGCCGGAAAAAAAGACCAGCTGTTTAAACACATTTCCGTATGTAAAATCCGTTTTCATTGTTTACTCCTTTTCATCTGTCATCTTGATCGCGATGTGACCGATGGCTTCAGAGCCTCATATGATGTCAGAAAGCATGCAAAGGGGCGTGACAAGATGTTCTCTACAGATCATGATGCCCGTCAAATGGCGGAAGGTTTTCGGTGGAACTGCTGCCATCTTCCGCCTGCAGAGGCGCCCTTTTATTTTCGTGACAGCGGAAAAGCAGCGATGATCAGACTGCTCCACGCGGCTCCTCACACCGACAATCTCGACGTATTCGTAAACGGAATATCCGTTTTTCAAAACGTCTCCTATACAGATTTATCTTCTTATGTCCGGTTTCCTGCCGGCCGTATTCAAATCGATGTTTTCCAAAGAGGCAGGACGCACGGTCCGATGCTGACGGTACAGTATCACCTGATCCACGGCGGGTACTGCACGGTTGCCGTTACAGGCACAGCCGCAAAGCTCGTTCCCGTTGGAATGTATGACCGGCCTGCGGCTGATCCGGAAAGCCGCAGCATCCGATGCGTCCATTTATCGCCGGATTCTCCGGCTCTTGACTTTGCAGTGCAAAACGGACCTGTCCTGTTTTCCGGTGTCCCCTTTCAAACGGTCACCAGGTACATCGAGGTGCGTTCACAGAAAATCGACATGGAGTTAAAGGCCGCCGGTTCAACAGCGGTCTTGCTGAAGGTCCCGAAAATCACGCTTCACGCCGGGGAATCCGCAACGTTGTATGGCCTTGGTTTCGTCAACGGCTCTCCTTCTCTCACCATAAAAGCTGCGCCGTTTCCTGCCAAAGCTCCGCCTTCATAGCGAAAAAAAGAGACCTGATGTCTCTTTTACAGTCTGCTGAAGCATGGACAACAAAATCCTAAAACGGTCTCATGTTTTAGGATTTTGCCGGCAATTATTGATTGTGATGGTCAGTTTTTTTATGTTTTTTAGCATCTAGGGTAAAGATCATAATGCTTAAAAACAACGCACAATACCCGATGTTCAAATACATCTTGTCCATGTTTTCATCGATGAAACTGAAGGCGGCGAGACCGCCGAAGTACAGCGAAAACAACATAGACAGCAAGCTGAAATATGTGTAGATACGTTCCATATGTTCACCCCTGTAAATCCCGCTGCACGATCTATGAATCTGTTTGTGCAGGCTGATAATAAACAAATTCGATTTGATCTTTTTCTAAATCAATGTCTTTTGCTTTCACATACATTCCGTTTTTAAGCGGCATCTCTGACAGACGGACTTGAATTTCTTTAGCGTCCGAACGAACGTGGACAAAATCAGGAAGATCATAAAATTGATCCATGTAGTTCAGCACCATCGATATCGGAACATTTAACTTGCCGATCGAAAATCTCGTCACGTCAAGAACCACATCTCCGTTTTTTTCCACTGTCGGCCGAAAGGACACCTTCGCATCAACTGTCGAGGAAAAGGCGCGGATCGCACCGACGATGTGGAATTCGTCATCGATTTCGATTTGATAGTCAAGATCCGACGAAGACTCCTTTTCCAAATACGTGTTGATGAATGCGGCCAATGACTCTTTCGTGCTCGTCACGTTCAATTGGTATTCGCTCGGAGTCGGCCGCGACGGTTCCTTTTGACCGCCGGGCATGAATACGAGAATGAAAATCCCGGCAAGTATGATGACGTTGACTGCTGCTAAAATTAAAAATAAACTCTTCCATTTCTTCATTTTTTCACCTTATTCTGCTGAGGGGTCTTCGTTTTTAATTTGTTCGTAAACGCGTTTCGCTATTAAAGAATACCCGTATTGATTAGGATGAAACTCATCTTTTGCAATCTTCTTTTCATCGCTGTTTTCCTCAAAAATATCAGCGATATCCGCCATTTTCGTATTGGAGACCTTTTTCAGGCTTTTTTCTGCGCCTTCATTCCATTCGTCTACGACTTGGTCAATTTCCCTCAGTTCAGACAGCGTAAACTTAAATGGATTATACATGCTGACATAAATCAATTCAGCGCTGGCGTTTTGCTCTCTGATTTCCGCTAAAATATTCGAAAACCGCTTTTCAAACAGTTTTTGTTCAGCGCGGAAAGGTGGGAGCGTTAAGTGCGCGAAGTTTTGGCGGACGACTTTCATCAGGTCGTTGCCCCCGATTGTAAATAAAATGTAGTCTGCATCTTTCAGGCCCTCTTGTACTTCTTTTTCTTTTAATCTTTCAAGCAGCTGATCGGTCCGGGAGCCTTTAACGGCATAATTTTTGACCGTTACGGACTTCACATCGCTCCGGCTTTCAAGCTCGTCGGCCACCATGCCGACATAGCCTTTCTTTTCTTGATCGCCTACCCCCTCTGTCAGAGAATCGCCCACTGCTGCAATCACGATATCGCGCTTAGGGGAGACCGATGTTTTTTCAACGCCCGCATTCCATTCCGTACAGGCTGAAAGCAGACAGACGAGGGCCATCATGGCTGTTATAAACCGTATGTTCAATGATGATGCCCCTTCCTTCTAGATAACCTAAAAAAAAGTGTACCATGTTTTGATTCTTTTGAAAATGATTTGGCAGGTGTAAAAAAAAGCCTGTTTTCCGGTGGTCAGGAAACAGGCTTTTAGCGGCAGGCCGCCCGTTTTTTCAACGGTTTTCCAGCGTCTTAATATCGGCGATGATTTCATCGTACGGCGTATCTTTTGCACCGTCATAATCCTTGACGACTTTGCCGTTTTGATCGACTAGATAAAATGACGATTGGTGAATCACCTGATCCTCATCTTCAGGTTTTTTCACGATTGCTTTAAAGCTTTTCAGCGCAAATTTTTCGATTTCCTCCTGCGAGTATCCGGTTAAAAAATCCCAGTTTTGAAAATTGAGCGGATAGTTGGCCGCAAATTTCTTCAATTTTTCGGGTGTATCATTTTCGGGGTCAACGCTGAATGAGACGATGCGGGCCTGCAGGTTTTCCTCTTCCATTTGTTTTTGCAGTTCAGCCATATGTGAAGTCATCGGCGGGCAGATCGTTTTACAGTTCGTAAATATAAAGTCTGCCACCCACACCTGGCCTTTTAAACTTTCAAGAGACACGGTTTTCCCGTCGTGATTTTGAAAAGAAAAAGATTGTACGTCATAGTTTAAAGAATTTTCAATCTTGCTAGTTCCGCAGGACGAAAGAAACACTGTGAGAATACCTGCAAGGAAAATGCCGAAAACGTTTTTCAATCCTTCCATCCCCTTTTTCAATCGGTGTAAAAGGTAAAACCGATCGCTCCTTTTCCGGTATGAACAGAGATAATCGGCGTTGTGTACGCAATATCAATATCGATTCCCGGGATATGTTCAAGCAAAGAGTCTTTCAGCCTATGGGCGAGGTCAAGTGCATCGGCATGGGCGATTCCAATCGCCTGCACCGTCCTTCCCTTCACCGCGGAAAGAAATTGACCAGTCAAATAACGGATAAGCTGACTGCTGCTCCGGACATTTTTTTCAGGCGTATAGATTCCGTCCTCGAGCCTCGCGATCGGCTTAACCTTGAGCAATGAGCCGATCAGCGCTTTTCCTCGCCCAATGCGGCCGCCTTTGATCAAGTTATCAAAATGATCAATTGTCACATAGAGGGATGTCCGGTCGCGCAAGTTCTCCAGGTCTTTTACAATCGCTTCGGCCGTCATGCCCTCTTCGGCCAGCAAGGCGGCCCGCAAGACCTGAAAGCCGAGCCCTTTTGAAATATACATGGAATCAATCACCGTAATGTTCCCGTCGACCATATTTGAAGCGCTTACAGCCGTCTGGTATGTCCCGCTCAATTGGCTTGAGAGATGGATGCTGATCACTTCGCTTCCGTCAGCGGTCAGCTCTTCATACAGTTCGATAAAAGCGCCTAAAGGCGGCTGTGAACTTTTCGGGAGTTCTGCGGCGCTCTCCATTTTCTCAATAAATTCGTCCGGCTGAATATCGAACCTGTCTCTGTAAACAATGCCGTCGATTGATATCGAAAGCGGGAGAACGGAAATATGATATTCTCTGAGCAGTTCTTCGCTCAAGTCAGCTGTTGAGTCCGTTACAATTTTAATGCTTGGCAATTCCCTTCACATCCTGTCGGTTCAAATGGTGAATTTCCTAGTGAGCCAAATCGGCATGAAAAATTCTTTGCCGGCCGAATGCCGTCTCCCGCCCTTTTCCAAGCGGATTTGGCTGTCTTCATGGGCCGGCAAAGAATGCTATCAATTCTTATGCATTATGCTTCAATTCTTCCTCTTGATAAATGGCGAGGTAATCCTGCCATTTCAATGCTCTCTTTAAGTAGTCCCTAAAGGAGTAGACGTTTTTTTTCCGCTTTGAGCAATAGAGCTTCTTTAAAAAGATTTCGAGCCTCAGACTGGCCATAAAAAAATGCGGGTCGTCCTTCTTCAGCACGGGTATTTCCGTCACCTTCACCTTCTGTCCATCCGAACGTTTGAACTCCAGGCTTTTAAGTAACAAGCTATCAATCCTCATTTATGAGATATTTTCTTTATTATACATAATCTCAGGAGCCGTTGTCTGTGATTTATGCGCGTTTTCAAAAAAATTTCTTAAATCAGCAAATGAAAGAGCCCTTCATCTTTATTCACTTCGACATAGCGGAAGCCTTTCCGGTCCATTCTCGCAATCAGCGGCTCGTAGTCTTCGCGCTGCTTCAATTCGATGCCGACGAGCGCAGGGCCGCTGCTTTTATTATTTTTCTTCGTATATTCAAACCGGGTGATATCATCGGTCGGCCCGAGCACTTCATCCAAAAATTCGCGCAAAGCTCCCGCCCTTTGCGGGAAGTTCACGATGAAATAATGCTGGAGTCCTTCATACATCATCGATCTGTCTTTGATTTCCTGCATTCTGCCGATGTCGTTGTTTCCTCCGCTCACAATGCAAACGACATTTTTCCCTTTAATTTCTTCCCTGTAAAGGTCTAAAGCGGCGATCGGCAGCGCTCCCGCAGGCTCGGCGACAATCGCACATTGGTTGTACAGCTCAAGAATCGCGGTGCATACCTTTCCTTCGGGAACGAGCAAAATATCATCTACAACGGTTTCAAGCGTTTTAAATGTCTCCTCGCCGATTTTTTGCACGGCGGCTCCGTCTACAAATTTATCGATTTTCTCGAGGGTGACGACTTCGCCTTTTTTGTTTGATTCAAATAGAGCCGGCGCGCCTTTGGGCTCGACCGCGATCAGCTTTGTATCCGGGGACACGTTTTTCATGTAGGTTCCCACTCCTGAAAGCAGGCCGCCTCCGCCTACGCTTGCGAATAAATAATGGGGTTCTGTTTCGATATCGTTTAAGATTTCGACCGCAACCGTTCCCTGGCCGGCCATGACGGCAGGATCGTCAAACGGGTGGATAAATGCCCGTTTTTCTTCCTCGCAGCAGGCGACTGCGCTTTGATACGCATCATCGAACGTGTCGCCAGTCAGGATGATCTCGACGTATTCCTTGCCGAACAATTCGACTTGAGAAATTTTCTGCCTCGGAGTCGTCGACGGCATAAAAATCTTTCCGTGAATACCGAGATGTTTACAGGAAAAAGCGACCCCCTGCGCATGGTTTCCTGCACTGGCGCAGACAATCCCGTTTTTCGTCGTTTCTTTGGAAAGCTGCTTCATTTTATAATAGGCGCCTCTCAGTTTAAAAGAGCGGACAACCTGCAGGTCTTCTCTTTTTAAATATACGTTGCAATCGTACCTCTCGGAGAGCCTCTCATTTTTTTGGAGGGGGGTATGAATGACAACATCTTTTACATTTTGATGGGCTTTTAAAATGTCTTTGACTTGGATGAGAGAGTTTTCTTTAAGCAACGGTTTCATGTATAAGATCCTTTCTGTATAAAGCTTTATTTAATACGCCATTATATCATGAATATTCAAAATTTAAAGGGCAATTCTTTGTTATTTACAGAATATTATACATCTTCTCAATATATACGGCGTTCTTTTCGATTGTTAATGTGCAGCCAAATACACTTTTTTTCAAAAAACTCTTTATTTGTTCTAATTGGGTGTTATAATAGAACCAATTAGAACCAAAAGGAGATCCGCCATGATTAAACACACGTATCCGTCCGTAGGGTTCTCCGAACTGATCGGGGAATGCGATTCCTTTTTGCAAACGAAAAACAGAGCGATACAATTTGCAGCCTCTTCCCATCCGATCCTGATTCATGGAGAAACAGGCACAGGCAAAGAGCTGTTCGCCAAAGCCATTCATTCCGGATCATCTTTCAAGCATGATCCCTTCACACACGTAAGCTGCAGCACGCTGAATGAAGATGAAGCGGCTGAAGACTTTTTTCTTTCAGAGATGAATGAATCCGGAACCTTGTTTCTCGACGAAGTGTGGGGGCTTTCCTTGCCTCTTCAGGGCAAGCTTTTGGCAGCGATTGAAAAAGGGATGCCAAAAAGACTGATCGCCACCTCAAGCGTGCCGCTCGGTGAACGGATTGAAAACAGCGAATTCCGCAAGGATTTGTACTACAGGCTCAATGTGCTCGACCTTCCGCTTCCACCCCTTGCTGAACGGCGAAGCGACATCCCCCTTCTCGTGCATCATTTTGTAAAAAGCGGGGATCATGACATATATGTCGAACCGGTCGTTTGGAAGGCTTTAGAGCAGCATGAGTTTGAGGGGAACGTCAGAGAACTCAAAAACATGACGGATTATATGAAAACCGTCTCAGACAGGAAAACGATTCAGCTTTACGACACTCCGCCGGCGTTAAGAGAACAAATCGAAAAGAAGAAGCCAAAAGATAAAAAAACGGCTTCAACATCACTGACTTTAATGGAAAAAGAGGAGTTTGCGTTTTTGCTCGATGCAGTCAAACAATTAAATGAAAAAGGAGAGCCTGCCAGCCGCAGGGTTCTGTCTGAACTGAGCAAAAACGGGAAGTCGGAGCTTACCCCCCAGCAAGTGCGCAGCAGATTGGATTATTTGGAAAAAAGAGAGTTTATTACAAAGGGCCGCGGAAGAGCCGGGACAAAAATCACGCTTGAAGGCCTCCGCTTTTTAAGCTCTTTAAAGCATCACATTATTCAAGATTAGAAAGGGTGTCTTGGTATGTACACGATTAAAGAAGAAATTGCGAATGCAATAACCCATGGACTCGGCGTTCTCCTCTCCATACCCGCCATCGTATTTTTGGTGATATTTGCGATCCGCTACGGAAGTCCGGTGGATGTTGTCAGCTTTTCGATTTTCGGCGCTTCCATGCTGTTCCTGTATTTAAGTTCGACCCTTCTGCACAGCATTCAGCACAAAAAAACGAAAGATATTCTTGAGATCATCGATCACTCAGCCATCTACGTACTGATTGCGGGTACATACACACCGCTGCTTCTCGGACCTTTGAAAGGCGCGCTCGGCTATACAATGCTTGCAGTCGTCTGGGGACTTGCGATTGGCGGAGTTGTATTTAAAATCTTTTTTGTGAAACGATTTATCGTGGTCAGCACGCTGGTGTATCTTGTGATGGGCTGGATGGCGATTATTGCGATCAAGCCGCTTTATACGGCCTTGACCGGAGAAGGATTCGCCCTGCTGCTCTTAGGGGGAATATTGTATTCCGTCGGAACGATCTTTTATTTATGGAGAAAGATCCCGTATCATCATGCGATTTGGCACACTTTCGTACTCGGCGGCAGCGCCTCCATGTTTTTCTGCGTGCTTTTCTACGTGGCAAAGGTGCCGTTTGTATCATAAACGGCGAAAACCAGGCTTCCTTTATGGGAGCCTGGTTTTTTTATGCCCGAAGCTGTTTGTTTTCGGTCAGGACGTATGCCGGGTGGATCGTCAAGTCGATATCAGCAGGTCTCAGCCTCTTGAACAACTTGCCTTTCTTCATGTCTTCCGTACCGGCTGTTTCGACTGCAACAATCGGAATGCCGAGCCTTTTGGATAAAGATTTGTAATCGAGCCCGTCATCTTCAGACAGAATAAAGCTTTGGCCTTTCCTGACGAGCTCTTCCACTTTTTCAAGTGATGCTTCCTTGTCGGCGCTTTTTTTGACCGCGGCCATTTTATTGAGCCAGCCGCTGAGCAGCGGATAACGAAAGGCGCGCGGATCAGCAAAAAACGAAGCCGTTTTATCAAGGTGTCCGAGCAGAACGGCGAGCTCTGACAGGCCGAGCTTTGGATGCACGTAAAGGGCGGGCCCCGCCGGGGATCTTCCGTTCTGATGGATGGAAACGGTCGAACCGGTTAAGCCGATGCACCCCCGCAAAAAAGCTTTCGGCTTATCAAAAACAGCTTCCATCTGATTGGCATACGAAAGGCGCGGATCAAGTGTCTGCAGGGCCTGCAGGAGCTTGATATGCTTGATGAACATATAGGCTGAATAAACCCATAAAAAACAATAGCGAAACATGAAAAATCCTCTCCTCTATCCTTTTCTTTGATAAACGAGGAATTCGTAGTCATAAGGATTTTTGTCATCTTTCAGGCCTTTCCGCCTCGAAACGATTTCCCATTCGGCTTCGCTGAATTCAGGAAAATACCGGTCTCCTTCAAAGGTTTCATCGATTTTTGTCACATACAGCTTGTCCGCAAAAGGCAGAATCTCCGCGTACAGTGTTGAACCGCCGATGACAAAACATTCTTCATTTTTATTTTTCGCAAACCGCACCGCTTCCTCTGCCGAGTGCATCACCTGACAATTCGGGATATCCAGTTCTTTATTGGATGTAACGATGATGTTCTCACGGTGAGGCAAAGGTCTGCCGATGGATTCAAATGTCTTTCTCCCCATGATCACGGCGTGTCCTTTCGTCACCTCTTTAAAATACTTCAAATCCTGCGGCAGATGCCATGGCAGATCATTATCTTTGCCGATCAGGCGGTTTCTGTCCATGGCGGTAATCAATGAAATCATTAATTTAAAGCCCCCTTATGATGTTTGTAGCGAAATAAATCCGGATGATGCTCATCTCTTTGTGTGATCATCTGTGAACATGATGCATGAAGATGGAGGTTAAAGCTGTGATGAGAGGAAACCTTTCTTCGAGGTTTTCATTCTGATCAGGCCGCCCGAATGCATTGGTGTCATTCCCCGTTTTGTTCAATTCCGGTTCTCTAACATATGACGGCATATATCCGCATGATGTTTCATTTTTTTCATCCTTTTGTAGTGTATCTTGTTTAACCTTTCGAAAACAAGATATTTTTCGAGAAAAGGCGTAAAATATGCGGCATTAAAAAGTCCCCGCCTGATGGCGGGGACGGCCGGGTCTTTCAGCGGCTTTTCGCAACGCTCTGTCCGTCTGTTCTCTCTTCCTGCACTTCATCCTCAAGATCCTGATGCGAATGGGCAATTCGACTTGCAGCAGCAGCCGCCAAGGCAGCGACGATATCATCAAGGAACGTGTGAACCTCATCGTCCGGACAGTCGTCCAGTTCTTTAATGATGCCGAACTTTTCTTTATCCAGATAGCCGAAGTTCGTCAAGCCGATCGAACCGTAGACGTTGACGATGGAAAGCGGAATAATCTCGTCGATCCCGTAAAGAGGTTCATCCGTTTCGACCAAATATTGAAGCGGTTCAGGCAATAGCTTTTTCTCGGCAAGCTGGTCAAGCGCTATCCCCGTTAACACGGCATGAACGATTTCCCTTTTGTTTAAGACCTTTTCGACATTCTCAACGCATACTTCAAGCGACAGATCAGGATGATATTTTTCCTGCAGCTTTTGTACGATCAGCGCGATATCCTCAATCGTAACCCCGCGCTCATTCAGCATATTTTTCGTTATGTGCACCATTTCATTCATCGTATACTTCTTCATCTGCATCAATCTCCTTTAGTGGCTCATCCAGTTAGGCGGTGTATTGCGGTCCCAGTAAATGCTTCCGAGATCGTGATGTTTTTGAAAGCCGTCTTCGGCAGTATGATAATGAAAGTTAAACCAGTACCCTTTATGCGGCGGCTTGTCCCTGCGCACATGGAACCTCAGCACATCTTCCCCCGTTTTCCGGTTGTAAACGTGGAAGATTCTTTCCGACTTCCCCGCCGTCGGCGTTTTGGAAATGACGAGATCCTGGTAAGCGTCATTGTCCTGCATTGTCATGAGATGGCTGACGATGATCTCCTCAACCTTTGGAAGCACTTCTTCCCTGTACTCGTCTTCAATGACCGGCGATATCCTGCTGCCGAATTTTACAAATGACAGATCTTCCGCTTCATTGAGCAGTTCGTCCTTGTAAGTGTCAAATGAAGATTTGGATTCGCTGTCTCCTTCAAGTTCGTGCTCTTCCTGCTTTTGATAAACAGCTGTATACCCGGATTCTTTCACGCTCTGATGCTCCTGCAGCTTGTCCGCCATTAATGCCGCAGGAGGAGATACAAGGCCGAATGTTGCAATTGTAAATAATGCGACAAGCGCTTTTCTCATCCACATCTTCATGACTGATTAGTCCCCTTCTGATCGCTTTCTCATTTTCTCTTATTCTATCATAGGTTGAATTTTCAGTCATTCATAAAGTGGCAGTGCAGAAAAACAAAACGCCTTTTCTTTTGCCGATAAAACGTTTACAATTAAAGATGAAAATTCAAAGCTGGGAGTGGTCGTTCATGGTTGAAGGTCTTTTTATAGCCGCTTCATTCATTACCCTCGCTTATTTTATCGTCATGGAAATCGCAGATTAAAAAATCCCAAGGTATATACCTTGGGATTTCATTTTTCGAGGACACCGTAATGAAACAGGGCTGTTTTTCGTTTTTTTACGGAAAATCCGTATTTTTCAAAGCGCGGACTTTTCCAGTGGTCTTTCAGGACCACTCTTTTTCTGGCGACCCGAAGAGCTTCATGTAAAGCACCGTCAAGCGTAAACTCGGAATGCGCCCACTTTCTTAAAGGGGCGATGCCGTCTGATTCTTTGATTCCATCATCAAACATCGGGTCGAAGTAGACGATATCTGCTGAATCATCACCAAGTTCCAGCAGATAATCAATGCTGTCGCCGGAATGAACCCGAATCCTTTTCATCGCCTGATCTAAAGCGTCAAGGCCCGTCTCCCACGATTGAAGCCCCGCCTCGACAAGAAAGGCAAGAAGCGGGCTTTTTTCAATTCCGCGCACTTCGCCTTGTTCGCCTGCGGCAAGGCTCGCAATGATCGCGTCTGATCCAAGGCCGAGCGTACAATCGAGCAGCTTGTCTCCCGGTTCAACTTGTGCAGCTTCGACAAAAGGATCCGGTTCGCCCCTTAACATGCGCTTCGCCCGGAACATCGCAGAGTTCGGGTGAAAAAAGAATTTTTCGCCTTCTGAATGATACAGCTCAAAGCGCTCTTTTCCAACCACGAGAACATCGTCCTGCTCTGTCTGCCGGATTTGGCGAATCGGCCGTTTTCTCCGTTCGGAAAAGCGGGCGCCGAGCGTCCGGCTGATTTTTTCTGCCGTTAAAACCGTGCTTTCAGTCGGTCTGTAGCTTGTTGTGACAATCATGTTTTTCTCCGTAAAAAATGCCCTTCAAAGGGCATTTTAGCAATGTTTTTCAAAAGCGTCCGTGATGTTTTTCATAATCTCCGTCATTTCACGGCCTTCAATCTGTTCACGCGGAATGAAATGAACGACTTCTTTGCCTTTCAGCAGTGCCATTGAAGGTGAAGACGGTTCATATCCTTCGAAGTATTCCCGCATTTTTGCCGTTGCTTCGCGGTCCTGTCCGGCAAAAACTGTAACGGTCTCGTCAGGCCCGTTTTCGCTTCCGGAGACGGCCTGAACGGCTGCCGGTCTCGCCAGTCCGGCGGCGCATCCGCAGACTGAATTGACGACGACGAAAGTCGTGCCTTCTGCACCTTCCATGAAAGTCTCAACTTCTTCCGCAGTCGATAATTCTTTAAAGCCGGCCTGCACCAATTCCTGACGCATCGGAAGAACGAGCTGGCGCATGTATTCTTCATAAGCTGTTGACATATTAAAAAGCCCCCTCTATAAACCTTGACTACTGATGTCAAGGATACTACAGCGGGGGCTGAATTTCAAACACCGGGCGAAAAAACCGCTAGATTTTCATAATGCCTCCGGTATTGGCAGATGTCACCAGCTTTGAATACCGGGCGAGATAGCCTGTTTTCACTTTCGGTTCAAATCCGGGCCAGTTTGCTTTTCTTTTTTCCCATTCTTCATCTGAGATTTCGATGTTTAAAATCCGCTTTTCGATATCGACAATGATATGGTCGCCGTTTTCTACGAAAGCAAGCGGGCCGCCTTCGGCTGCTTCTGGCGAAACGTGGCCGATCGAAAGACCGCGGGAGGCTCCGGAAAAGCGGCCGTCGGTAATTAAGGCGACTTTCGGACCGAGGCCCATTCCGACGATCTGCGAAGTCGGTGCAAGCATTTCAGGCATTCCCGGTCCGCCTTTAGGACCTTCATAGCGGATGATGACGACATCTCCCGCTTTTACTTTACGGTTGATGATACCGTCAAGCGCTACTTCCTGTGAGTCAAAGACAACCGCAGGTCCTTCATGGCGGGTAATCCCGTCTTGGACGCCGCCGGTTTTAATGATCGCACCGTCAGGCGCCAGGTTGCCGAACAGGACGGCAAGTCCGCCTTGCTCTGAAAACGGCTGATCGATCGGATGAATGACCTCGTAATCCGTCACTTCGCGACCGGCAATATTTTCGCCAAGCGTTTTTCCCGTTACGGTCAGCGTATCCAAGTGAAGCGCGCCTTCTTTTTTCGACAGCTCGTTTAAGACTGCTGATACGCCTCCAGCTTCATGCAAATCTTCAATAAACACATCGGAAGCCGGCGCAAGCTTTGATAAATGCGGAACCCTTGCCGCTACCTCATTGATCCGTTCAAGCGAGTAGTCTACCCCCGCTTCATTGGCGATCGCAAGCGTGTGGAGGATCGTATTCGTTGATCCGCCGAGCGCCATGTCTAAAGCGAACGCGTTGTCGATCGCTTTTTCGGTCACGATGTCGCGCGGTTTGATATCCGACTTGATCAGCTCCATCAGCTGGCGGGCCGACTGTTTGGCAAATTCCCTGCGGTCGGGCGATGTCGCCAAAATGGTGCCGTTGCCCGGCATGGCGATGCCAAGAGCTTCAGAAAGGCAGTTCATCGAGTTGGCCGTGAACATGCCCGAGCATGATCCGCATGTCGGACAGCCAAACTGTTCAAGCTCCTCAAGCCCTTTCTCATCGATCTTGCCTGATTGATAAGCGCCAACGCCTTCAAATACAGAGGAAAGCGAGATTTTCCGTCCGTCGCTCGTTCTTCCCGCTTCCATCGGTCCCCCGCTGACAAACACGGTCGGAATATTGATCCGCATTGCTGCCATGATCATGCCCGGCGTGATTTTATCGCAGTTTGGAATACACACCATTCCGTCAAACCAGTGCGCTGATACAACCGTTTCCACTGAATCGGCGATGATTTCGCGGCTCGGAAGAGAATATCTCATTCCGATGTGCCCCATCGCAATTCCGTCGTCGACCCCGATTGTATTAAATTCAAACGGAACACCGCCGGCCTCTCTGATCGCCTCTTTGACGATTTTTCCAAACTCCTGCAAATGGACATGACCCGGTACGATATCGATGTATGAGTTGCAAACGGCAATAAACGGTTTGCCGAAGTCCTCTTCTTTTACCCCAGCCGCTCGCAACAAACTGCGGTGCGGTGCTCTGTCGATCCCTTTTGTAATCATGTCACTGCGTAAACCTGTCATCGTGATCCTCCTAAACATCTTCGTATTTACATTCTATATTTTCTGAATATTCAGTTTTAAAAAACTGTCTGTTAACCGCTTGCCGGACTGATCCGCAAGATGACGGCTGTTTTGATCTTCATCTGTAAATCATTCCCCATGAATCAGAACCTCCACATTCCATATGATTGCTAACTACTATATATATTTTCAGCGTGTTTTTCAACAATATTCGAAATATTTTTATAGAAAAAGTGATATTTTATAACAAGACGCGTGACTTTTTTCAAAATTCCCGGATCGCAGCTTCGGAGCGGAGGGCTTGAAGCATAAAAAAAAAAGACGCTGTTTCCAGCGTCCTTGTCAGCCGTCTTTTTTGCGGCTTTCCGTCATTTGCTTCCATACGGAGCCTTTCGCTTCTTCACCGTATTCGATCCGTTCGATCGCCATTTTGACTTGAAGGCTGACTTCAAATTCGGGATCGTTTTCAGCTTCTTTTAAAGCGGGAAGCGCGCGCTCATCGCCGACTTCGTACAGAAACATGGCGGCTCTCCAGCGCACAAGCTTGCTCGGGTCCTTGAGCGATTTGATCATTGCCGGAATCGCTTCCGGGTTTCCGATGTCTGACAGACAATCACCGGCTGTTCTTCTGACCGTGATCGTTTTGTCTTCGAGCGCTTGATATAAAAGAGGAAGCACCGCAGGCGATTCGATCATGCCCAAATAAACGACAGCAAGCCTTCTGATCGATGTTTTCGGGTCCTTGAGCGCTTTTTCGAGTACTGGAATGTCCTTTTCATCCGGGTCCATTTGTTCTAGATGGGCATAGCGTTTTTGCCAATCTTCCTCATCCATCATTTCAAGCGTAACCCGGTAAGACTTTCGCTGCACAGCCGCGCGTTTATCCTCAGCATCGCTTGATGCGGCTGATTCCGTCAGCTTCCGCAGGCGCTCCTCATCGTAAGCCGCCTCAAGCTCTTCCGTTACTTCACGGCCGATTTCTGAAAAATCGCCGAATCTGACGCCTTGCTCTTTCCATGACCGTTCGAGCACGACGTTGGAAGACGCGGTTTTAAGCTTCAGGATCGCTTCCTGGAAACGTTCCGGGAGACCGAAGCGCTCCTCGCGCTCGCCGTCGGTCAATTTCACCTGCATCGGTATCCCGCTGAACATTTGCACGAAGACTTTAACCTCGCCGAACGATTCTTTTTCTTCGGAACGGCCCCCCGCCTCTTTGGCTTCGTCCATTCCGAAGGCAGCGCGCACAGCAGGAAGGATGTCTTTCCAGTCAAATCTCGCATTGCGCTCGACAGCGATAAAATCGGCCACATGGTAGACGCCTTTTACTCCGTCTATGTTTAAAACCTCTTGGATGACGGGAGGCGCGCCTTCCGCATGGTCCTTTTTATAATTATTGCTTTTTCCGCCCGGCAGTTCTTCGGTCAAAATCACCTTCATTGTATTCGGGCTCGGTGTCGGTTCTATCGATTTAATTTTCATCATTGTCCCCCTCTGTTAAAAGATCCGGTCTTATTCTACCATAACCCCCGGCCCTGATCTATCAAGGCGGCTTTCTCCGGAGAAGGCGCATTCATTTTCCAGTTCGCCGAGAAATTCGAGCATCAGCTGATGCCTTTTTTCCGCGAGCATCCGTCCCGTCTTTGTATTCATCAAATCTTTTAAAAGGAGAAGCTTCTCGTAAAAGTGGCCGACAGCAGTAGGGGCATTGGCGCTCCCATAGAGGAGATGGCCCTTTGCCCCCGCATACATCAAAGCCCTGGCGATCCCGACGGCGCCGATCGCATCAAGCCGATCGGCATCCTGAACTGCCATACCTTCTTTTGAAAGGGGTTCGTCTTTATATTTTTCTCTGTCTCTGAATGAAATTCTTGTGATGATGGCAAGAATCCCGTCAACCGTTTCCGGATCGACCTTCCAGTCTTCTGACAGGCGCCTTTTCAGCTCATGAAGCGGAACCCGGTGTTCATCGGCAAGCTTTACATCAATCACATCGTGGAGAAGTGCGCAAGCTTCGGTCATAAACAGGTCTGCACCCTCTTCTTTTGCAATCTGAAGGCTTATGTTCCGAACCCTTTCAATATGCAGCCAGTCGTGTCCTGTGCCTTCGGCTGCGAGCTTTTTTCTTACCCATTCGGACATCAAGCGGATCTGTTCTGTTTGTTCCTGATTCAGCCGAGCCATTTCTGAATGGCCTCCTCCATCTCCTTTGGATTGGTTTGCGGTGAAAAACGCTCGACGTTCTCCCCGGTTCGATCAACGAGAAATTTTGTGAAATTCCATTTGACCGCTTTTGTTCCAAGCATGCCCTTCGCCTTGTTCGTCAAGTGGCGGAACAGCGGGTGGATTTGATCTCCTTTTACATTCACCTTCGAAAACATCGGAAACGTGACACCGTAGTTTACGCTGCAAAATTCTTCTATGCTTTTTTCATCGCCAGGCTCCTGATTCATGAATTGGTTGCTGGGAAAGCCAAGAACCTCAAGCCCCCGGTCTTTATATGTTTCATACAAGTCTTGAAGCTGTTGATATTGAGGTGTAAAGCCGCACTTTGAGGCCGTGTTGACGATGAGAAGCACTTTGCCTTTATACGGCCGCAGTGTCGTGTCCTCGCCTTGAATCGTCTTGACGCTGATATCGTAAATGGACATGACGGTCCCTCCTTTTTAGAATAACCCTTTGGCCCTGCCGTCTTCACCGACATCCATTTTAAGTGCAGCAGGATGTTTCGGCAGCCCGGGCATTGTTAAAATGCTGCCAGTTAAAGCGACGATAAATCCCGCGCCTCTCGATGGTTTTAATTCACGGACGGTGATGCTAAAACCTTTCGGCCTGCCGATTTTCCCCGGATCATCTGATAAAGAATACTGAGTTTTGGCCACGCATACTGGCAGCCCGTCCAATCCGTTCTTTTTCAATTCCAGCAGCTGCTTTTTCGCCTTTTCGGTAAACTCTACCCCTTCGGCTCCATAAACGGTGCGGGAAATCTTGGTTAATTTGTCTTCGATCGAATCGGTTAATTCATATAAATAGGAAAAACGATTGTCCTTTTGTTCCATGACATGAATGACTTCCCTTGCCAGGTCAGTCCCGCCTTTTCCGCCTTCTTCCCAAACATTGCACAGTGCAGCCGGATGTCCGTTTTCCCTGCACCAGCCAAGAACCGTCTCAAGCTCATCCTCCGCATCGTGTACAAATCTGTTGACGGCCACAACGTACGGAAGACCGAAGGCGTCTATCGTTTCGATATGCTTCGCAAGGTTTGCGATTCCGCTTTTTAATGCTTTTACGTCTTTTTGCTTCAAATCGGCGAGAGGCGTCCCGCCGTGCATTTTCAGCGCTCTGACGGTGGCGACGATCACGACCGCTCCCGGGGTGAACCCGCCGGCTCTCGTTTTGATGTGCATGAATTTTTCCGCACCCAAATCCGCGCCAAATCCCGCTTCAGTCACGACATAATCAGCCAGTTTCGCCGCCGTTTTCGTCGCGATCAAACTGTTTGCCCCGTGAGCGATGTTTGCAAACGGGCCACCGTGGACGAGCGCCGGTGTTCCTTCAACAGTCTGAACAAGGTTTGGTTTGATGGCATCTTTTAACAAGAGGGCAAGCGCTCCCTGGACACCGAGCATGCCGGCCGTCACCGGCTGTCCGTCAACGGTGTAGGCAACGATCATTGCCGCCAAGCGCCTTTTTAAATCAGCCAAGTCTCCGGCCAGGCATAAAACGGCCATGATTTCCGATGCGACAGTAATGTCAAAGCCGTCTTCCCGGGGAAATCCGTTCGCTTTTCCGCCCAAGCCGACAACGGTTTCGCGCAGTGCCCTGTCATTGAGGTCAAGCGTCCTTTTCCAGACGATTTTTCTAATATCGATGTTTAATTCGTTCCCCTGATGAATATGATTGTCTATAAAAGCCGCCAAAGCGTTGTTCGCAGCTGTGATCGCATGCATATCTCCTGTAAAGTGGAGGTTGATATCCTCCATCGGAAGAACCTGGGAATACCCTCCTCCGGCAGCCCCGCCTTTCAGTCCCATTGTCGGACCGAGTGAAGGTTCCCTAAGTGCAACGATCGATTTTTTGCCAATCTGCCAGAGCGCCTGGCTCAATCCGACGGTGACAGTCGACTTCCCTTCGCCGGCCGGGGTCGGGTTGATGGAAGTTACCAAAATCACCTGTCCATCGTTTTTTTCTTTCAAACGCTCAAAAATTTTTAAAGAAATTTTTGCTTTTGTGCAACCAAAACACTCTATTTCATCGTCATTTATATTGAGCTTCCGTGCAATTTCGGCAATCGGTTTTAATTCTGTACTTTGGGCGATTTCTATGTCTGATAAATGGGATTTCATTTGCAAGAGGAGCCTCCTTTTGGTTCATCACACGATGATTTTCCATATTTTTCACACACTTCTTTCATTGTAACACAATTCACACATTGAAATATCGCCAAAAAGTTCCTATAATGAAGAAAAATCAGCGGAGAAAACCGGAGGTGGCGTGTTGCCTATCAACATACCTATCAATTTGCCAGCGAAGCAGATTCTTGAAAGTGAAAATATTTTTGTCATGGATGAAAAACGGGCTTTTCATCAGGACATCAGACCTTTAAATATTGTAATTCTTAATCTGATGCCGCAGAAAATCAGGACCGAGACACAGCTGCTCAGGATGCTCGGAAATTCTCCTTTACAGGTATATTTCACTTTTTTAATACCGTCTACACACACGCCAAAACATACACCAAGGCAGCATTTGGAACAGTTTTATACAACTTTTTCTTCAATCAGGAACAGAAAATTCGACGGCATGATTATTACCGGTGCGCCGATCGAGCACCTGGAGTACGAAGAAGTGTCCTATTGGAAAGAACTTCAGGAGATTTTAGAGTGGAGCAAAACGCATGTCACGTCAACGCTTCACATCTGCTGGGGAGCGCAGGCGGGACTGTATCATCACTACGGAATTCGCAAAGTCAAACTGCCGAAAAAAACATTTGGCGTTTTCGAACACAGAATAATGGAGAAAAATGAAAGACTTGTCAGAGGCTTTGAAGAATTCTACTATGTCCCGCATTCGAGGCATACAGATATCAATATGGATGACCTGAAAGCCGTGTCCCATTTAAAAGTGCTCAGCGTATCCGATGAAGCGGGCGTCTGTTTAATTGCTTCAAAAGATGAAAAACAAGTTTTTTTAACTGGACATCCTGAGTATGATACAGATACTCTTAAAGAAGAGTATGAAAGGGATTTGGCCAGGAACATGGACATTGATCCGCCGGTGAATTATTTTAAAGACGGGCCGGACGGCGCGGCGCCTGTAAACCGCTGGAAAGCTCATGCGACTCTTTTGTTCATGAACTGGCTGAACTATTACGTTTACCAGGAAACACCATATGAGTGGAAATGAAATTCTCATGCCCTGGTCTGATGCAAGACCTTCAAAATGTGTTAAAATACAGTTGGGTTAGTCTTCCATTAGGGGTTTCGGCTTTGCCGCGAAAGCAGGAATAATAAGGAACCCAGTGCTTTCCTGCCGATCCATACTTTAAAAATACCTTAATTTTTGTTCTTCATTTATAATTAAAATAATATTTATGGTATGGTATGTGTGGACATTGACTCCTGTTTTTTTACCATTTTAGCTCTTGCTGTTTGAATTAATTGAGGTGAATATGCTTGAATACCAATAAAAATATATTAATTTTGACTGCAAATTACGGAAATGGCCATGTTCAAGTAGCCAAAACGCTCTACCAAGAGTGCGAACGGCTCGGTTTTAAGAATGTAACTGTTTCGAATTTGTATCAAGAATCAAACCCGATTGTGTCAGAGATCACACAGTATCTCTACCTGAAAAGCTTCTCAATCGGTAAACAGTTTTATCGTCTGTTCTACTATGGGGTCGATAAAATTTACAATAAAAGAAAGTTTAATATTTATTTCAAAATGGGAAATAAACGGCTGGACCAACTGGTTAAAAAACATCAGCCAGACATCATCATCAATACGTTTCCAATGATTGTCGTGCCCGAATACAGACGGAGAATGGGAAAAGTCATTCCGACTTTTAACGTCATGACAGATTTCTGCCTTCATAAAATTTGGGTCCACGAACATATTGATAAATATTACGTAGCAACTGATTATGTGAAGGAAAAACTGCTCGAAATCGGCACTCACCCGAGCAATGTCAAGATCACGGGTATTCCGATCCGCAGGCAGTTTGAAGAAGAAATGGACAAAGATAAAATCTACGAGAAGTATCAGCTGTCTCCCGACAAGAAGATATTGCTGATCATGGCAGGCGCACACGGGGTTCTGAAAAACGTAAAAGAACTGTGCGAATCTCTGGTGACGGAAGAAGATGTTCAAGTCGTCGTTGTGTGCGGAAAAAATACGATGCTGAAATCTTCACTGGAAGACATTGAAGCCCTTTATCCAAACAAGCTGAAATCGCTCGGTTATATCGAAAGAATTGACGAGCTGTTCAGGGTGGCTGACTGCATGATCACAAAGCCGGGCGGAATTACCTTGACAGAGGCCACGGCAATCGGCGTTCCTGTCATCCTTTACAAGCCTGTTCCCGGGCAGGAAAAGGAAAATGCCCTGTTCTTCGAAGACAGAGGAGCTGCCATCGTCGTCAACAGGCATGAGGAAATTCTTGAATCAGTCTCTTCCCTTTTGGCTGATGAGAAAAAGTTAAACGAAATGAAGAAAAACATTAAAAGCCTGCATTTATCCAATTCATCAGAAGTCATCCTGACAGACATTATCGAGCAGTCTGAAATCATCATGAACAAAAAACAGACTGTCCGGGCGCTGTCCTAAAAAAAATTCCATTCAAAAAAACACTTGCTCTGCAAGTGTTTTTTTTCGTCTAATATTAAGATTCCGAGTAATAAACTTCCTCAAACGGCTGTACAACGACAAACCCGTTCCCTGAAAACTTCATTTGGATCGATTCCCCGCTTCCCCTGCCGATGAACGTCTTAAAAGATACATCTGTCACAAATTCAGGCTGCAGGCTTCCAGACCAGGCAACCGTTGCGTTTGGATCGGTATAGACTGGGCTTTCCGGGGTTACGATCAAAGTGAGCGGCTCGTAATGGCTTGTGATTGCAGCCATTCCAGTACCCTCAAGCTTAATGTTAAACAATCCGCCGGCCAGCATGCCGGAAATTCTTTTCATCAGTTTGATGTCCCAATCGATCGACGGCTCAAATGCGAGCAGATCGTGCCCGTTCACAAAAATGGAGTCCCCCTTCAAGTTTAAGATGGAAATCTTCTTTCCTTGATCCGCGAGGTACACCTTTCCGTTTCCTTCCGCTTTCATCAGTGCAGCCCCTTCGCCGCTGAATACTTTTTTCACCATCCGTCCAATTCCGTGTTCAAATACCCCTTCACGCTTAAATTTGACTCTTCCCCTGTAGGAAACCATCGAACCGGCCTTTGCCCACACTTTTCCATCGAGATTAACTTCCAAGAGACGGGGTGTTTCCATTTCAAACAGCCCCTCCCCTTTGTCTTCCTGCTGGGTTTTGGATACAAACTCATCAACCGAATAACGGTTCATCTATAAACACTCCTCTTCGCATTCCTGATATTGGTTTTATTATATACGGGCTGACGCTTAAAATGTTTCGTCCACTTTGCGAAAAATAATGATCAATAACCAGAAACTGAAAACGATTTCAAAGAAATTCCTTAAAAAAGCATTAAAGTTCATTTTTTTCTCTTGACAGCTTGACGAAGCCTCCATAGATAGTGTATAGTGAAACCATCATTTAGCAGAACACCGTTAGATGATGAAAATTTTTTTTAGCACATTGTGCTACAGTACTAGGAGGATTAAGCAATATGCAAAACGGTAAAGTAAAATGGTTTAACAATGAAAAAGGCTTCGGCTTCATCGAAGTTGAAGGCGGAGACGATGTATTCGTTCATTTCACTGCAATCGAAGGTGACGGATACAAATCTCTAGAAGAAGGACAAGAAGTTTCTTTCGAGATTGTTGAAGGTAATCGTGGACCTCAAGCATCTAACGTTGTAAAGCTTTAACAAAATCAAGACAATTGAGACTTCAAATAAGAGGAGAGGCATTTTTTGCCTCTCCTATTTAATTTTCAGCTGAATTTCGATTGCCAGTATATTTTGCTTCAACCTTTGCTCGATTTCCTCAATGTTCTTCTCGAGAGATGGACGCCCCTTTTTCGCGATATCAACGAGCTGTTCAAGATCTTTATATACCTCCACAAATGTCTTGTGAAGAACGGTTTGCAGTTCATTGCTTTCCACTGTTCCTCAGACTCCTTTTTTTCATGATTACCTAAATTAGTAATAAAGACTTATATTTTTTAGGTTCAATAGTTATATCGGATTAATTTTACTTTATTTTTTCTATTTCACACATAAAAATGCCTTTTTTAGAAAAAATACTTGTCGGAGGTGTATGATCATGAACTCAGAACATCGCGATGATCTCGTAACGGGATTTAATCAGCGCAAGCAGCTTGAAATAGCCGTAGAAACCGCACAAAAGACGACGGGATTGGCGACGAGGCAAAAAAGCTCCACTTTGCTGAAATCGGCGTATCAATCGATTGAAGATGCCAGACAGCTGTCACAGGCTGAGGAACTATCCGCACTGGATGAAGACTTTTTAAACGAACAGCTCAACATATTAATTGATTGCCAGCACCAGCTTGACGAATCACAGCATTAAAAAAACCGCGTTCAGCGGTTTTTTTACGCGGCCCAAGGATGATGGCC
Organism: Bacillus sp. LB7; assembly: GCF_030449715.1. NCBI lineage: Bacteria > Bacillati > Bacillota > Bacilli > Caryophanales > Bacillaceae > Bacillus > Bacillus sp. LB7. Next base: position 350,462 of record NZ_JASGCA010000001.1, on the reverse strand, counting down.
TATTGGGGAATGGTAAAGGGATCAATTTTTGTTTGTCAGCACGTCTCCATAGGTGCGGAGCTTTTCCCCGACCGTACATTTTGAGATACAAAATGCGTGGGCATACGTTTTTCCGTATTCTTTTCTGAAGTGTTTTTTGATGAAGCACCCTTCACAGTAGGTGTCCTGCAAATGTGTGAGTTCCTTAAAGATCTCTTTCTTATCCAAAACGTTCATCTCCGTTATTCATCTAGTTTGATTTGGCTTTCCACAATGGTATGCTCAAGCATTTTTTTTGCGAGCTGATCCGCTTCCTTGTTGTCATTGCGGCTGATTTGAATATAGGTGGGCGTGAGCTTTAATTTTTGAAGCTGGCTTTCGATTCTGTCCAGCCATTTCGAATGGACGGGGTCATAGCATGGCCAGTTCCCTTCAAGCTGGTTAAGCACGACGAGCGAATCCCCTTTAATGACGACGGAGTTCCTGCTTGCCCCGAGATCTCTAAGCTCTTTAACGGCTTCAGAGAGAGCCGCATATTCCGCCTCGTTATTCGTTGTCAGCCGAAAGCTCTTGTTCTTTCTCAATCGATACCGGTCCCCGCCGAGGGAGTAATATATTACAATGCCTAAACCAGCGAGCTGACTTTCTTTATCATAGCTGCCGTCAAAATAGACGGTGATCTCATCCGGTTCAGCCGCAAGCTCTTCTTTCAGCTTTTCCAGCTCTTTCAGAGTCCAAAAGCTGCCCTTCTCATCTTCGAACTCAAGTTCAGTCACATACGGACTTTGAGAAAGCTGACGCCCGGCCGCCACTGCCTCTTTCACCTCGATCCATTCATCAGCTGTAAATGGAATCGGTGAAGACCCTTTAATCTTGATTTTCATACCTGCTCTCAGTTTCACAAAATCACCTTTATTCAAATTATGGCTTGTTATGCTATAATCAAAACAGTTTATTCAGAAAGGAAGTACCCGTTCTTGTTTAACGAAATATTATGGATTAGTTTTGCGATCATTAATTTTATCATTGTTCTCTTCTTTTTTAAACGATTTGGCAAAACCGGTTTATTTGTCTGGATCAGTTTTGCGACAGCCGCCGCCAATATCGAGGTGGTCAAAACGGTCGAGCTGTTCGGGTTGACCGCGACACTCGGCAACATCCTGTACGGAAGCGTATTTTTTGCGACCGACGTCATCAATGAAAGATACGGAAAGGCAGAAGCGAAAAAAGCCGTTTCAATCGGTTTTTTCATTCTGATTGCCTTGACGCTCGTCATGCAGGGAGCGCTTCTGTTCAAGCCGCATCCGGAAGACATCGCACAGCCTGCGCTGGAGACGATATTCGGCTTCTTGCCCCGCGTGGCCCTCGGCAGCCTGCTCGCCTATATCATCAGCCAAACGCTTGATGTTTATGTATATTCGGGAATCAGAAGGTTATTTCCTTCCGATCGGGCACTGTGGCTTCGCAACAGCGGCAGCACAGCTCTAAGCCAGCTGCTCGATACGTTGATTTTTACAAGCGTCGCATTTATGGGCGCTTATCCGCTCGATGTATGGATTCAGATTTTCATCACGACATACGTCTTGAAATTCGTTGTCGCCGTTTTCGCAGCGCCGTACGCTTATGCCGCTAAAAGAATCATCCCTTTGGATGAAAGGAGTGAAAACAATGCCGGTTGAGGTCTATATCGACGGAGCAAGCGCGGGTGATCCCGGACCGTCCGGACTTGGCATTTTCATCAAAGACGGTCAGAAGACTGAGTCCTTCTCCCTTCCCGCCGGCTTACTGAGCAACCATGAAGCGGAATTCAAGGCGCTGATCGAAGGAATGAAGCTGTGCGCCGAACGAAACTATCGGATCGTTTCGTTTCGGACCGATTCGCAGATCGTTGAGCGCACGGCGGATTCGGAGTTTGTCAAAAATCAGGCATTTAAGCCTTATCTGGATGAAATCATCCGCTTAAAAAGGGATTTTGATTTATTTTTTATCAAGTGGATTCCTTCGAAGTCTAATCAGGCGGCTGACAAGCTTGCGAAAAAGGCGATATTGCTGAACCACCCCGAGTAAAATCCATTCCCGCTGCACATCATAACGAGTGAGGTGGTTCATGTGGAAAAACAGCATTCAGCAGGAAGAGGCCGCCTGACAGGCGGTGTCACGCCCCAGGGAGATATTGTATTGAACCGGGATAACCGGCATACAGACCCAAAAACCGAGCTTGAAAACCGGGCGAAAAAAAGCAATACAAAACATTAGAGAGATCGGTTATCCGATCTCTCTTTTTTCGAATTTCATCAGCAGCGGTTCGATTCCCCGTATTTGATGAAGTCTCAGCATCGCTTTCGCCCTGTCATGCATCAAGGTGAAGTCCGCGTCGTCCAATGAGCAGGAAAGCGGTACATCGCATTTGATTTCTGCAAGGATTCTGGACAGCTTCAGGTCTTCAAGACATTCGGTTATTTTCGTCTGCTGGCCTTTTGTCAGCTGACCGATGTTTTCCAGCAGCCGGTCAACAGTCGAATATTCCTTGATCAGTTTGTAGGCCGTCTTTTCGCCGATGCCTTTTACACCCGGGTAGTTATCGCTTGTATCACCCATCAGCGCTTTGATGTCAATTAAAGCCTTCGGCTCGACACCGGTCTCTTCACTGAATGATTCTTCCGTGTATACTTTATAATTGCCGATTCCCTTTTGAAGCAGGGCGACTTTAACATTGACTGTTAAAAGCTGAAGCAAATCTTTATCACCGGTGACGATCGTGATCTCCGCTTCTTCGCTGAACATCGCTGACAGCGTGCCGATGCAGTCATCGGCTTCATAGCCCGCAAGGCCGATATTTAAAATCCCGAGCCCTTCCGCCGCTTCCTTTGCCATGTCAAATTGCGGAATCAATTCTAGCGGCGGCTCGCCCCGGTTCGCTTTATAGTCCTTAAATAAATCGTTGCGGTACGTTTTGCTCCCCATGTCCCAGCAGCAGACGACATGACTCGGTTCAAACGCAGACACCGCGGTTAACAGATGCTTTAAAAAGCCGTGAACCCCGTTTGTCGGCACGCCTCTGTCATTCAGCATAAAATTGCGGTGCACCGCAGTCGCAAAAAAAGACCGGAATAATAAAGCCATCCCGTCTATAAGCAGCAGCTTCTTGTTCATTATGGAAACTTCCTTTCATCATACAATGCACTTATTGTACCACAGGAGCAAAAATGATGAAAACAGCGTCAATCGACGCTGTTTCTATTTTTGGTGCTGTTTTTTGCTAGAAATTAATTTTGCGGCTTCCATTTGCGAATAGGATTCAGTCGCAAATTCAGTGTTAAAGCCGTTCTTCTTTTTAGCGTTGTTGTTTCGCTGTGCATTCGCATTGCCAAGCTTTGTTCTTCCCATTACACTTCACCTCCAGCGGGCGGTTCATGTTTATGTTTTGCAAAAAAACATGACGCCACACGCGGAAGGATTCACCAGTTAGGCCTGCGGATATTTTCGGCTGACGTATTCGGCGACCATTTCTTTCGAGACGAGCCGTCTCGTAGGAACGATGCCTTTTTTGGCCAATTCGTTCATCTGCATGGTAATTTGGTTGATGAGGTCGGTTGAAAATGCTTCATTTCGCCGGCACTTGTCAACCGCTTCATCGATCGCTTTTTCCCTCTCCTGTTCGAGACGCACGAACTGCTTGATGTGCTGGTGCTGTTTTTTGGAATGTGCTGTAATTGCTTCATGAACGTTTGTCATCATCTAATTCCCTTCTTTTTTTATACAGTCTATCATGTCTGCCAGCCAGATATCCATACCCATATCAATCTGATTCAACTTGAGCGGAGCCATTCGCCTGCCAAGGCATGCGCTTTTTCAATGCTTTCACGCTCTGCGCTTTCCAACGGCTCATGAAGGTACGCTTCTTTTTGTTCTTCGAGTTGAGCTTTTGCGGACAGAACAGCCGCTTTCTGTAATTGTCCGGCGCTCGTTTTGCAGCGGTTTAAAAATGTCCGCTTTTCACGTTGAATCCATTCGTTCGTGATGGCCGAAAGCTTTGCAGTAAACGCCTCGACAAGCCGGGCTTTTCCATTTTGCTGGAAAAACGTTTTAGGCGTTTTGAACATTTTCAGTTCATCTGCAAATTCCCTTTCATCCGCTGACACTTCAGCCGTTTCCCAACTGTTGGTCTCAGGCCGGTCAGCTGTGATGTGGACCGAAAAATAAGGATTATCGGCAAGCCGCTCTTTTACGGAATTGGCCCACTGTTCGCCCGCATACTTGAGCATGATGTTTTCCATTCTGATATCAAGCGCTTTTAGTTCCTGCAAAAATTCGAATTCATACTCCTTTAAGCAGCTTTTCAAAGCGGTTTGCAGATTGGCGCGCCAATCTCCGTTCTGAAGCCCGGGATGGATCGCAGCTTTAAATAAATCGTGTGCATAAAAGGCCAAGCGCTGCCTCATGTGGTAAAATTGCTCTTCCACATCCTTTTCGGTCAGTTGAAGGATTGATGATCCCTTCTCTGCTTCTTCAATGGCAGTCAAAGCCTCTTGATAAGCTTTGGCGATCCGCTTTTGCTCCGCTTCCGTTTCTTCAGCGGAACGGTGCAGTGAACGGCGGAGCTGAAAGACGGTTTCACACAGTTTTTTTCCTTCATCAAGCAGCTCTTCGACAGCTGTTCTGGCCAAACCGTTTTCAATAAAATCGTCGAGCTCCTTCTTCAATCTGCTGAAGTCGTTGTACGGCGAAGCTTTCTTGCTGAGCTCCTGTTTACTCGATACATGGTACAGGTGCGGATTTTGAATGCCTTCTTTCAAGAGCTCTCCCCTTACATAGTCTTCAACCGTCTGTAATTCGGCCGGGCTTTCCGCGAGATCAGCCGCATTTAAAATAAAAAACATTTTATCCATGCTGAAAGCGTCTTTAATGAGCCCGAGCTTGCGCAAAAACGACCGGTCCGCTTTGGAAAATGCATGCTGGTAGTATGTTAAGTAAAGCAAACCATCGGCATCTTTCATGTATTGAAACGCAAGCTCTGTATGCCGTTTATTCATGCTGCTGGCCCCCGGTGTATCGACGATCGTGATTCCTTTCTCCGTGACCGGTGTGCTCAAATAAACGGTAACTTCACGGACGGCACAGGCCGTTTGTTCTTCAGCGACATACGGATGCAGATCGTCAGCGGAAATCGTCAGGATTTCCTGATTGTTGATATATGAACCATAGCGCTCATAAGCTTTGAGGAAGTTCTTGATCAGCAGCCGTTCATCATCGTGCAGATCTCTTTTTTTCAAGAGGTTTCCAAGTTTTTCGGCAAAAGCGGAGCCTTTTGCCGCAGCCATTTTCCCCTCCAAAAGCTGATCCAGTTCCGCTCTGATTTCCTCTTCCGTTTTAAAAACGACTTCTGCTGTCCCATCCCTTTTGGTTCCCGACGGTTTTGTTATTTTATTAATCGTTGCCGTTGTCGGCGTCGGCGATGACGGCAGCACTTTCCTCCCGCAAAGCGCATTTGCAAAAGACGATTTGCCGGAACTGAATGCGCCGAAGAGCGCCAGGGTAAACTTCCTAGTATGTAGGCGTTCCGTTTTGTCCAGGAATGCTTTTCGCTGCTTTTCCAAAACCGGGATATCCGCCAAAAACCGGGCCAGTTCAAAAAATTGCTCAATGTACTCAGAAACGCCCTTTTTCGGATGGAGCGCCTCGTCTTTACGGCTGCTGTTCTCCTCTTGCACACGGACCGGTTCCGCCCGTCGGGCATCAAGCGTTTTTTCAAGAGGCTTTTTTTCGGCGGCATACCAATTTTCTGGCAGCTCGCTCAGATCGCCGTGTTCCCAATGATCCCAGAGACGATTTGCTTTTTCATATGACTTCTGCTGTTCGATCAACCGGCTTTCGCGCTCGGCGAGCTTCGCTTGTTCCGCTTCATATTCGGCTTTCATCGCTTCCGCCTGCAGGCCGATTCTTTCTTTGATGAACGTTTTGAGCTGGTCGATAAACGGCTGCGCTTGTCTTTTTGCCTTTCTTCTGATGTTTTCAGCCAGTTCTTTCGTATAGTTCAGCACGTATTCCGGAGTAAGCTCAGCCCCTTTTTTCTGGGAATGAAGCAGTTCATTTTCATCTACCTCCGTCCGAAATTGAACAACGTCCCGAAGCAGTTCATCATTCTGGACGTTAAAGCGGTTCATGAAAGCCTTAATTGCTTCAATGACATGCCAGTCAATTTCGGCTTGAACCCTTTTTTGGACGTCGGCAAGAAACACTTCTTTTCGTTTTTGTTTTTCTTCAAGCGTTTTGGCCTTACTGAAAAGAAATCCTTTTTTAAAACCTTTTTCGATTGATTCCAAATACGATTTGGCCAGCTCTCTCATCTCAAACGGCGTTAAATTCGCATTTTGGGCAATCGTTTGAATGTCTTTTTGGATTTGTTCCTCCGCCCGTTTTTCCTGTTCTGTCAAATCGGCAAGCCGCGCTTTTACAGCCTCGACTTTTTCTCTTGAGGAAGCGGTTTCTTCAGACAGAGCCGTATCTTCGTCACTGATCAGCATTTTGATATGTTCATGAATCAGACTGCTGATTTTTTGCTCCGTATATGCCTTTAGCTGCTGTTCGGATTGATGCTGCAGCCTTTCCAGCACAGCGCGAAGCCGGTTGAATTCGTTCAGCGGATGACCGGCTTCGGTGACAGATGTAAAAAAGAGATGGTCTTCATTGAGCCCTTCTTTCAGCAGCATATCAAGCACTTGCTTTTTATAGACATGGAAGCCTGTTTCCGCTTCGTCATGACGGTCAATCTGGTTCACGATGAAAAAAATATTGGGTATCTTATCTTTTATTGATCGAAGAAACTTCACATTTTCTTCGGAATGGACATGATTGTAATGCACGACATAAAACAAGGCATCCGCCTGGTGAAGAATCGAAGACGCCGATAAAAAATGGGCATCGTCCGTCGAATCAATTCCGGGCGTGTCAATTAAGACGGCTTGAGGCGCGATTCCAGAAAAATGCCCCTCGATTTCCACCATTTCAATCTGGCTGCCGTCCCTGCAGTACGCCTGCACTTTTTCTTTATCATAAGAGCCATCCATCCGGGCGTACCTTCCATCGATCGTATGGAGTGTTGTTTTCATTTCCCCCCGGCGGACCAGCACAAGATTGGCGCTCGTCGGTATCGGACTTGTCGGCAGGACGTCTTCCTGAAGCAGTGCGTTCAATAGCGATGATTTTCCTGCTGAATAATGTCCGGTTAACGCGATGTACACTTCTTTTCTCAGCCATTTTCGGATGATTCCCGCAAGCTGTGCCGACCGCTTGTCATCCCCGTTCTTCCTGAGCTCCCCGAAAACCGCTCCGGCTCTTTTCATCAGATCGTCTTTCGTGTTTATTTGTGCCATGTTTCCTACCCCTTTTATGCGTTGTTGTTTGCCATCTTAGCCCTTTCTCCCATTTTACACAACCTTGCTGTATTTTTCTTCACAATCTGAAAGAAAAAACGAGAAAAAGCTGCCGGTTTCGGCAGCTTCAGCACGTGTATTTATTTATTTTTGCGGATTCGCTCCTGCGATACCTTTTAAAACATAACCAATCAATAAACTGTATGTACTGACCGCCGCCAGCAAAAAAAACATCGTCATACGCGACTCACCATCCTATAATGAGAATGTTTATCATCATTATAAATGAAATGATAATCATTTTCAATGGTGTAATTTTTCTAATGCCTGTTCTTCCGTGCGGATGCGGATGTACATGACAGCAGCATTGAGCACCGTAAATAAAAGTGCGGTGGCGTATGCCTGGAAAAGCAAGGGCAAAAGCAGAAATTCAAGAGCCACCGCCACATAGTTCGGATGTTTGAACCATTGATAAGGCCCCTTTCGGACAAGGTTCGTTCCAGGGATGACAAGGATTTTCGTGTTCCAGCATCTCCCCAGAGAAGAGAGCGCCCAATACCGGAGGGCCTGAGTGAAGATGAGGCCTGTTAATACGACAAGCGCCATCGGAAGGGGTCCGCGTTGAAACGCGATCGTTTCCCAAATCAAAGATATGAAAAACAAAACATGCATCGCGACGATGTAAGGGTAATGACGTCTCCCGTATTCGACCGCTCCCTCTTTCAGAGCGTTTTTTTCATTGAACTTCGCGACTGCCAGCTCAAGCAGGCGCTGGGCGGCAAAAATGCTTAAAATCGTCCAAAAAAACATGTGTCAGTCACTCTCTTTTTGTCCATTTCAAGAGCAGCAGCTCCGATGAAAAGCCCGGACCGAGCGCCCCTAAGAGACCGTATTTTTCCGGCACGGGACTGCCATGCAAGCAATATTCTTTTAAAACATGCATCACAGTGGCCGATGACATATTGCCGTGCCTGGCCAAAATTTTTCGTGAACAGTCGATGTGCACTTCGGAAAAGCCGAGGCTTTCCAAATAAGCGTCGAGAACTTTTTTTCCGCCCGGATGGGCCAGGAATACTTGAATGTTCTCCAAAGCGATTTGTTCCTTATGGAGAAATGCTTCGACATCGTTCTTTAAATGTGTTTTGATCAATGTCGGAATGTCCCTGGAAAAAACGACCCGGAAACCGTTGTCATTGATTTCCCAGCCCATGACATCTTCCGAATCTTCCAAGGTGGCTGATTGTGAGCTCACTACTTCCGGAAGAACCTCCAATCCGGCTGATGAGATATCCGCTTCCTTGCCGCACATTAAGAGCGCGGCGATTCCATCGCCAAATAAAGATGTGCCGATAAGGTTGCTTTTCGATTGATCATCCTTTTGAAACGTTAAGCTGCACAGCTCCGTCGCAATCACAAGGACATGGGCTTTTGGAAACGCTTTGCAGTATTCGAATGCCCGCGCTATACCTGAAGCTCCTCCTGCACAGCCGAGCCCCCAAATCGGAATTCGCTTCGTCCGTTTTGAAAAAGGCAGAATGTTCATGAGCTTCGCTTCAATGCCGGGAGTCGAGATGCCTGTAGAAGATATAAAAAAAATCGCTTCAATTTTTTCGAAAGGGATCTCTTTTTTCAAAAACCGTTCGTCTGACAGGCAATTCGAAACGGCTTCTGCACTGTGTCTGACAGCCATTTCAATGTACGCCTGATTTTTTTCCTTGAAGCTCCTGGCTTCTTTATACCAATCCAAAGGCATGACAAATTGTCTTGAAGCGATTTCTCCATTTTGGAAAGCTGACAGCAGCCGGTCAATGTCTTTAAATGAATCTTTGAACATCTCCCTCGCAAAAACGGCCGCTTTCTCCTGGTCGACATGAAAGCGGGGAAGGCTTGTCCCCGCCGAAATGACATAGGCCATAACACCACCTCTATTTACAGCGTCTCCCGAATCGCCCGGCCTTATGTGGACCTCTCGAAAAAATAGGCCATCAGCACTTCATCTTCATATTTCCCATCCGCCAAAACCTGCTCCTTTAGAACCCCTTCAATGATAAAGCCGCTTTTCTCATAGAGCGACAGCGCTGCTTGATTTGCGGAAAATACGGTCAGGCAGAGCTTATGCAGACGATGCAGCCTGCACCAGTTGAGGGTGTAGGACATGATTTCCCTGCCGATCCCAAGCCCTTGCGCTTTGCTGTGAAGCCATGTTCTGAACAGCCCCGTGTGCCGCTTCATTTTGAGGTCGCCGCGAATGACCCGGGCAATTCCGTACACCGCACCATCGATTTCAACCGCCGCATACATGTTATCCTTTTCCATCATATCGCTGATGAATGCCCGCTCTTCCTCAAGTGTGCGCGGCCGTTCTTTTTGAATGTAAACACCGGTTTGAATCACATCTTTTACCGCTTCAATGATGTCGGGGGCATCCGCCATTTTGACGGGACGGATGACGGCTTCACCGCCGTCTTTCGTGCTGATGCGTTCGACAAGCTCATTCACAGTTTCCATTCGTTATGCCTCCTCTTCATACCGGTAGTATGGCTAATCCGCAACGCAAAAAAACCTCACAATCTGTGAGGTTTTAAACGGCGGATTTTTCAGTTGGAACTGCTTCAGGCTGTTCAGCATGACGAGAAAACGGATGGATATGAAAGATCGCATTCAAAAGAATGGCTGTAAAGCTTCCCGCGACAATTCCGTTCTCTGTCAAAAGCTTGACGGCATCAGGAAGGTTTTGAAACATTTGCGGTACGACTGTCACGCCGAGGCCGATTCCGACTGAACACGCTACGATCAACAAGTTCTCCTGCTTTCCGAAATCAACCCGGCTCAGCATTTTGATCCCGTAGGCGATCACCATGCCGAACATCGCGACCATAGCGCCGCCGAGCACAGGTTTAGGAATGATCGTCGTTAAAGCAGCGGCTTTCGGAAACAGCCCCAACAGAATAAGAAAAGCTCCAGCGAGCGCGATCACGCTGTTTTTCTTAACCCCTGTCAGCTGAACGAGGCCGACGTTTTGGGAATAGGCCGTATAAGGGAAGGCGTTGAAAATCCCGCCCAGCAGTACGGCAATCCCTTCAGCGCGGTATCCTTTTGCCAAATCTTTTTCTGTCAGGCGGCGGTCCGTCAAATCACCCAATGCAAAGTAGACGCCTGTAGACTCGACAAGGCTGACGATCAACACGAGAGACATCGTCAAGATCGGTGTGACCTCAAAAACAGGAGCGCCGAAGTAAAACGGATGGATCATCTGCACCCAGCCTGCGTTTGCCACTTCTGTAAAATCAACTTTCCCTATCAGAGCGGCGCCGGCTGTTCCTGCGATTAAACCGATTAAAATGGAAATTGATTTGATAAATCCTGTTGTAAAACGATATAAAAGGACGATGACCAGCAAAACGGAAAAAGCTAATGCAAGATTGGACAGCTCGCCGAAATCGCTGCTGCCTTCACCGCCGGCCATGTTGTTCATCGCAACGGGAATCAAGGTGATCCCAATCACCGTGACGACCGATCCTGTGACCACGGGAGGGAAAAACTTAACAAGCTTTCCGAAGAAAAAAGAAACGAAAACGACAATCACACCGCCTGCTATGATGCTTCCATAGATCGCTGGAATACCGTATTTCGAAGCGATCGCAATCATCGGGGAAACGGCTGTGAACGTACACCCCAATACAACAGGCAAGCCGATTCCGAAAAAGCGGTTTTTCCAAACTTGCAGCAGTGTCGCCACACCGCACATCAAAATGTCGGCAGACACAAGGTATGTCAGCTCGGCCGGCGTCAAGCCGAGAGCGCCGCCGACGATCAGCGGCACGACAACAGCTCCTGCATACATGGCCAGGACGTGCTGAATGCTTAATGAAACGGTTTTACCGGCCGTAAGTTTCATGACCCAACCTCCTGTAAAAAGGTAACTTTTCCATCGGCAAGAGATGCAATACGCGCAAGGGATTCAACTCTGATTCCAAGATTGTCAAGCTCCTCCCTGCCCGTTTGGAATGATTTTTCGATGACAATTCCGATTCCGCACACCTTTGCGCCGGCCTGCTCAATGATGGAAACAAGCCCTTTCGCCGCTTGTCCATTTGCCAAAAAATCGTCGATGATCAGAACTTTGTCATTCTTTGAAAGATGGCTGGCTGATACGGCGATCGTACTTTCCGTTTTCTTTGTAAAGGAATAGACAGAGGCCGTCAACAGATTTTCCGTTAAGGTAAGCGATTGACGCTTTCTTGCAAATACTACCGGCACGCCCAGCTTCAAGCCCGCCATCACGGCAGGTGCTATCCCTGAGGATTCAATCGTCACAATCTTTGTGACGCCTTCCTCCCGGAAAAGCGAGGCAAACTCTTCGCCCACAGCAAGCATTAATTCCGGATCGATTTGATGATTTAAAAATGAATCAACTTTCAGCACTTCGTCAGACAACACCGTGCCATGCTCTGCAATTTTTCGTTTTAGCTTTTCCATTAAACCCCTCCGTTCATCAATTGCCTTCATAAAAAAAAGCATTGTCCGCTCGGATTTTGAATGCGAGCAGGCAATGCTTAAAAAGACGAATTCCGTCTGTTTCACTAAAAGACGTTCGTTTTCTCAGCGCCCACTCATAGTCGGACATTTACGGTGTCCGGTAGAAACTTGCGTGCCATATCCACGCGATTATATGAGTGATATAATGTATCAAATTATATCAACTTTCGATCTGAATGAAAAGGGATAAAACAAAAAAAGACGAACCTGCACACATTTTTTCAGTTGAATGTTCGTATTTAACAGAAAATTCTGACCTGAAAATCCCTCCCGGGCACACGGGAGGGATTTCTTTTTTTACAAATAGAGTGTTGTATATTTTTCTTTCAGGTAGCGGATTAAATGACGGACGTTTAATTCTTCGCCTGTCGCAGACTTGATGATGTCCAGCGGTTTTTTTCTTTTGCCGTGGATGTGAACGTGCTCTGTCAGCCACTTTCTGATCGGTTGAAATTCGCCGTTTTCAATCAGGCGGTCAAACTCAGGGAAATCTTTCAGCATGCTTGATTTCAGTTGAGCCGCATACATATATCCAAGCGCATATGAAGGGAAATAACCGAAATCACCGCCGGACCAATGGACATCTTGTAAAATTCCTTTAGCATCGTCGGGAGGCGTAATGCCCAGATATGCTTCATATTTGTCATTCCATAGTTTCGGAAGGTCTCCGACCAATACTTCCCCGCTGAAAATCGCTTTTTCAATTTCGTAGCGAATCATAATATGCAGCGGATATGTCAGCTCATCAGCCTCAATCCGAATCAGCGACGGCTTTGATTCATTAACGGCCCTGTAGAACCCTTCGGCAGTAACACCTGCAAACTGGTCAGGACTTGCTTCTTTTATTTTCTCAAAATACCGCTTCCAAAAGCCTTGATGCCTGCCGATAAAGTTCTCATAGAAAAGGGATTGGGATTCATGTATCCCCATTGATGCGCCGTCTGCTAAATTGGTTCCGCCCAGCGCTTCATCAATGTTCTGTTCATAAATGGCATGGCCGCATTCATGAATCGTTCCGAAAACAGCCGAGCGAAAATCGTTTTCATTATAAGCTGTGGTCACCCGGGCATCCCCTTGGCTGATCGTCACCTGGAAAGGATGAACCGTCTCATCCAGGCGCCCCGCCTCAAAATCATAGCCCAGTTCTTTTAAGAAAAAGTGGCATACATCGCGCTGCCGCTCTTTTGGAAAACGTTCGTGCACAAAGCTCGTATCAGGCTTTTGATCACTGGCGGCAATCTTTTGCACAAGCGGAACGATCGCCTCCCGCAATTCAGAAAAAAGGCCGTCGAGCTTTTCGACTGTAACGCCTGGCTCGTATTGATCGAGAAGGGTGTTATAAGGGTGGCCTTCATATCCCCAGTACGAGATAAACCGTTTTTTATAGTCGATGATTTTTTCTAAATACGGAGCAAAGAGAGAAAAATCGGACGCCTTTTTCGCTTTTTCCCAGACGGATTCCGCTTTGGATGTCAGCGTCGTATATTCTTTGAACTCCTCTTCCGGAATCTTGCTGTTTAAATCGTATTCTTTTTTCGCTTCCTCAACCGCTTTCTGTGTATCGGCAGGCAGATCCTGTTTTTGCTCGGCGAGGCCATCCAAAAGCTCCTTCATCCGCGGGGACGTTCTCATCTGAAAGACGTCTGCCGACAATTGGCCGATCGCTTCGGCGCGGCTTTCTTCGCCTTTTCTCGGCGCGCCCGTTCTCATATCCCAATACATCACGTTAATCGCCTGCTCATACCGGCTGATTTTCTTTAATGTTTCTAAAAACTCTTTTTCATATGTATTGATCGACATCATTCATCCTCCTCTTCCCTTATATGATGCGAATTGTAATCAGACTAATGGAAATATTTACGAAAGTCAACTTTTATGCGGGCAAAAAAAAGAAAAGCGGAATGTCCGCTTTTCTTTATACATAGACCGGCTGAACAGGAAGCACAGATTCGACTTCTTTTATTACATTCCATTCTTGTTCATCGTCCGCAAAAATGCTGATCGTGCCGCGGTCGCCGTTTGATCTGATCAGACGTCCGACGCCTTGGCGCAGTCTTAGCAGCATGTAAGGGAGGTCTACTTCGCGAAAGGCGTTTTCCAAACCGCTCCGCTTCGCTTCAAACACAGGATCATGCGGCGGAAAAGGAAGCGACCAGATGATGACATGTTGCAGCGGGTCTCCGGGAATATCGAGCCCTTCCCATAGATGCACAGAGCACAAAACGGATTCTTCAACCGTTTGAAACTTTTCAACGATTGTACTGATTTCTTCATCCCCTTCAAAGTAAACAGGAAACGAAAATGATTCCTGTGCAGTCCGGCGCTTGAAGGACAGAAGCTCCTCAAAAGACGGAAACAGGATCAGCGTCTTCCCGCCCGATTCTTTGATTGCACGGATTGCCGCTTTTTCTTTCGTTTCTCTTTCCTCAATTCGATGGATGTACACTTTCATCTGCTCTTCATAATCGTACGGCGAATCAACGGTAAATGATAAGTAGTCGCGGATTCCAAGGCTTGTCGCCAAATAATCGAACGATCCGTTTTCCGATAATGTCGCCGATGAGAAAATAAACGGAATCTGCTTGGAGAACACTTTTTCTCCGAGAACTTCGGAGACGGTTCTCGGCATGACGACGAATGTCGACTCGAACTCTTTTTGCTCAAGCCAGCTGATCGCATTTTTCCTGTAGAGCGAAAGGGAGTAAGCCATCTGTTCGAGATACTCCTCGACAACGGTTAAAGCGTATTGGTCAATCGTGTACAGCTCGCCTTCAAAAACGAGCGCCTCCCCGATTTTTTCAAGCAAATCATACAGCTCGGCGGCCGCTTTTTTCAGATTGGCATGATCTTTGATGCGCATGCGCTCAGAGCCTTCTGCTTTTTCGGCATTTTCCGAAAGCAAACCGAAAAATTCGTCGTTGGCGCGAAGCGCTTCTTCGACAAGCTCTGCGAATTCTTCTCTGATATCATTGCCGAGCAGGCGCTCGAGAAACATTTCGAGCGTCGATTGCTTCACCCTATACGTCAGCGCCTTTTGCGCCGGAAACTCGAGCAGATGCCCTTCATCGAAAACCACAGCGCTGTGTTCCGGCAAAAGCGGAAGCTGGCCTTCCCGTTTTCTCGCCTCTTCTGTCCAAACGTGCTCCATATAGAAATCATGGGAACAGATGATGAAATCGGTTGATTTTCGATAATGGTCTCTTGACAGTGTGAGTCCGCAGCGGTGCCTCATATCACACGTGAGACAGTCTTGAAAAGAATCGTAGCCGATTTCAGACCATTCATCATTTGATAAAGACGAATATTCTTTGCGGTCGCCGTATGGATAAAAAGTCTGCATGCCCTGCGATTCGTGAACGAAAGACGGCAGACTTTCGTAAAGGTCAAGCCATTTCTCATCATCAGAGCGCTGCATCGTTTTCTCCAATTTTTTCAAACATAAATATTGATCATGCGATTTGCTGAGCCTTGCGTCAATCGTCAAGCCCAAATGCTCGGAAATTTTGTAAATATCGCCTTCTTTTTTGACGAGCTGTTCGATCAGCGTCTCATCCGCACAAGCGATGACCGCCGGCTTGCCCGTATACCTGGCATAGCTCAAGGCAAACAGAAGATAGACGAGCGTTTTTCCGGTTCCGACTCCGGCTTCTGCAAACATGACCTTCTTTTCCTTAAATGCACGCTCTAATTGAAAAGCCATGAATATTTGCTCATCGCGCAAATCAAAGCCTTTTTCAGGAAGAATATCGTAAAATACATCACCGATCCAATTGTTCAGTTCTTCATAAAAATTTTTTGTTTTTGTTAATGAAAAAGGCAGACGAGATGCTGTCACCCTGCTCCAACCCCCAACTATCGAGTTTTCAGAACTTCTATCCTATCACTATGATTCGGGAAATTCAACAAGAAAGATTTGAAAAAAGGAGCAGGAAGCCTCTCTCAACTATTTCCGGTAAATCGAATGCGTCAAAAACGGATGATCCGTCGATTCCATATGGCTGATCGCGTTTTTCAATTCTTCCTTCGCATATGTAAGGCGCTCATCGCCAATGTCCTCGAGCTGGTTTTCTGACGTCTCCAGCGCTTTTTGAATCATTTGAATGTGATCGCTGTTCAACATGAAATCACCCCTTTTCAAAATCAATAATCCCGAGTATATGCAGGATGAATCGTTTTTATACAGGCTGATTTTATGTTTTTTCTTTCTTTGAGGCTCTGCTAAATTTGGGTGTTGATAAATACGCAAAAATAAAGGGCCTTTCCTTCAATCTTGTTATGTAACTCACCCGATTCCGGAACAATTAAAAAATTTAAGAACCGTCTTATATAAGACGGTTCTCCAAAGATTCGATTGCCAGTTTTAGTGCAGTCAAGCGACGCTCATTTAATGTTTTTTGAGGACTGCCTTCTTTTGCTTTTGCTATTTGTTTTTCAATAGATGGAATGATACCTTGTAAAACTTCTTTAGAAGTCAATATGATTTCTTCGTTATAGCCAAAATCTTCTCCATTCCAAGTACCTTTTAGGCTTTCTAAACCAATTTTTACTGCGTTTAGTCTCTTTTTGACAAGAGTTGTGTTTGGACCTTTTTCTGTCGTGCTTTTATAAGCATTTGTTAGTTTATTAAAAGTTGACTCCAAAGATTGAATGGACAAATCTTGGATTTCTTGGCTGACAGGATTCATATACAAACCTCACTTTTCGTTTTTAATTACTCAACATTTATAAATTTCTATTCAGCAATATAGTTCGATTGTTGAAAACAGCAAATCAACACTTTTTAACAATCCTGCCAATGGTTGAATTAGGACTGCACATTCATTTTTGCGAGGCGTAAACTGTCATATGTCTCTGTCATTCGACTATCAACAAATAAAAACCAAGATATTTCGTAGCGACACATTGTTTTGGGTGTGTCGTAAGTTGCCGGTACTAAACGCTTTGCTCACCTTGATAACTCCCCACCGAATGTTCGTTCTTATCTTGATTGTATCAAAATTTCAGGGAAGTTATCAAATATCAACATTTACGTTTAACCGTTTTCACAGTGGTCAAACACCCTTTTGTCAGGCAAACAAAACCTTAACATCAGATAGCAAGGACTGTGTTAGACAATGTGCGCTTTATCCACAATAAAAACCCAGTCTATTCTGTTTTTCTATCATACCCTGTAGGGACTTAAAAATTTATAGACTAAAGGTGGAGAGTTTATGTACTATTATGAACCGGCAAAGAAAGATTATTGGGATTATGATTATGATCCTTACAAAAAGGATCACGATTATTGCAAAAAAGATTTTTACTATCATGAGCCCTGCAAGAAAGACTTCTATTACCATGAGCCTTGCAAGAAGGATTACGATTATTGCAAAAAGGATTATTACTACCATGATGATTACAAAAAAGACTACGATTACCACAAGCCTTGTAAGAAGGATTACGATTATTGCAAAAAAGACTACGATTACCACAAGCCTTGCAAGAAGGATTACGATTATTGCAAAAAGGACTATTACTACCATGATGATTGCAAAAAAGACTACGATTACCACAAACCTTGCAGGAAAGACTGCTATTATGAGCCGCGAAAAAAATGCTATGATTCGTCTTATAAAAAGAAAAAGGATTCATGGATTTACTAGTGAATCGATGTTTTGCCATGCGCTTTTAAGGATTAAACCCGAGGGGCGCGAATTTAAAAACGCCGTTCGGCGGCTTTCCGGCTATGGAAAGAAAAAAAGGCTGCCGTTTCATGGCAGCCTTTTAGCTTCACTTCTCTTTATTCGATTTTGGCGGCCTTTTCCCCCAATACTGGTAATAGTCCGTCTTAATAAAACCGTTAAAAAGTTTCCGTTTTTTTGTCGCTTTTTTCCCGTAGCACTCTTCAAAACGCTCGTTTGATGTCAGCATGTAAACAGACCACGTATCAAGTCCGGCAAATGCTTCGCCCATCTCTTTATACATGGCTTCGACCGCTTTCTTTTCTCCGAGGCGTTCCCCGTACGGCGGATTTCCGACGATCACGCCGTATTCCTCTTTCGTCCGAAAATCCTTTACTTGCATTTGCTTAAATTCGATGAAATCGGAGAGTCCCGCTTCCTCGGCATTCGCCTTGGCGATCTCGATCATACGATGATCCAGGTCATACCCCGAAATTGAAAGCGGCTGGTCATAATTCGCCTTGTCTTCGACTTCCAGCCTCGCTTGATCCCACACTTCTTTGCCGATCCATTCCCATCTTTCGGATGCAAAATCCCTGTTGAAACCCGGCGCGATATTTTGGCCGATCAAAGCCGCTTCGATCGGTATCGTGCCCGAACCGCAAAACGGATCGACGAAAGGTCTGTCAGGCGTCCAATTTGTCAATAGAATCAATGCTGCAGCAAGGGTTTCTTTCAGCGGCGCTTCCCCTTGGCCTGTTCGGTATCCCCGTTTATGAAGCCCGGCTCCGGATGAATCAAGCGTAATAACCGCTTTGTCTTTTAAAAGGGAGACCTCGATTTTATATTCCGGGCCTGTTTCCTCAAGCCACCCGCCTTGTGTCTGATACGCTGATTTGAGCTTCTCGGCGATCGCTTTTTTGACGATGCGCTGGCAGTCCGGCACGCTTGCGAGCACTGATTTAACAGACTTTCCCGTCACGGGGAATGAGGCGTGTTCAGGAAGATAGGCGCTCCAGTCGATCGCTTTTGTCTTCTCGAATAACTCGTCAAAGGTCTTGGCCGTAAATTCGGCAACCTGCACTTTCACCCTGTCAGCGGTTCTCAGCCACAGATTGGCTCTGCAGATGGCGAGGGCATCACCTTCGAACACGACTTTGCCGTTGTCAACCGTACAATCATATCCAAGATCTCGCACCTCTTTAGCAACGATCGCTTCAATTCCCATCGGCGCTGTTGCAATTAATGTATAGGTTTTCATCATATCACCTGTTTTATGTATGTTTTTTACATGATAAAAGCTCTCCTACCTGCGGAGAGCTTATACATTGTCATCATCATAATAGTGTGTAACGTTCTGTAAGCCATGTTTTGTTCCGTCGTACTGCTGTCGGCTGCTAAGCCTCGTACTCGGGTGGTAATCATCTATCTACAGAGTCAACTCTGTCCTTCTTTCCGTTCATTTCCGTCCAGAAGGTTCCCCTACCAAAATTTGGGTTTCTCGCTCGAGGGGTTTACCGCGTTCCACTCTCTCCATTTCTAGTGAGATTTCGTCACTGTGGCACTTTCAAGGATACTCAGCCATATCCATAAAGGACGTAGGCTTTTTTCCTGCCGTCAGCCTTCTGCAAGGCTGCCCTAGCTTATGACTTCGCTAGGCACGAACACTACGGGCATCTCAGCACCGTGCGAGCATGGACTTTCCTCTACAGATTTAAAATCTGCAGCGATTACCCGAACGTTAAGACATAAACTATTATAGCTTAGTTTGTTCTAAAGGGCAAGCGGTTTTCATCAATCGTATAATTTGCTTCCAAACACATGTTTTTCCAAATTGGAAAGCCGTTTTAGAATATCAAAATTGGTCGTATTTGATTGAGCCGGCTGTCTCTTGTTGGCTTCTTCAAGCTGTTTTTTCAACTGCAGGTTTTCCTGCTGCAATTCTTCGATTTCCTGATGGAAGGCTTCATAGTCTTTAATGACCATGTCCAAGAATTTGTCAACATCTTCCTGCTTATAGCCTCTGACTCCTGTTTTGAATTCTTTTTCCAAAATTTCTTTAGCAGAAAGCTTCACTTTATCAGCAAGCATCTTTTTCACCTCATATCGTGAATCATCATCTTATATTTTTTCAGAAAACGTGTGCAATGTCAAATTTTCTCTTGCACTTTTTACTCTTCATAAAAGCTGCATTCTTCAACGGTAACTCTCAGGTCATCCATCGTAATCGTGTAAATCGAAAAATCGCGTTTTTCCTGAGCCTTTTTTGCTTCATTCAGCATATACACAGGCGAACCTTCTCTTTCTTCGTCGTACAGAATCAATAAGCCATCCGCCTTTTCGATGAAAAACCGGTTTTTTTGTTTAAATTGGACCGGGCTTTCGTACGGCCTGTGTGTCAAGCTTTCAGTGAAATCGCTGGCTGCGAGCACAGCTTCATACTGCTCTTGGTTTTTCTCGTTCCACTTCTTTTCCTGTTCCAAAAACGGAGTGATGACCGCCACTTTCAAGTCGGGATATTCTTCCTGCAGCGAAAACGCGACTTCCGCCGCCCATAGTTCCGTACCGAGCTGGCCTGAGATAAGGATCCATTCCAGGCCTTCCTCAAGCAGGGCGATCAGTCGGTTTTCAAGCGCTTTTTTTATGTAGAACAGGGCCTTGTCATCCTGTTTGAAAATCCCGAGTTCAAACGGCTTGTACCCTGTAACGGCCAATACTTTCATGATAATCACCTGCTAAAAAATGGGGCCGTATTCCGCCCCATTTTTTTAAAAGATATTCTGTTGCTCACGTTCAATCCGGCGCTCGTTCATCCTGACAAAACTTCCGAAAATCCTTTTTAGTAAGGGCCCATACCCATTCCAGGTCCCGGCATCGCTCCAGGCCCGGGCATCATTCCTGCGCCAGGGCTCACGAAGTGCTGGTGTGATGCCTGGTTGACAGCTGATTGAGTTTGCGGGAAGTAATGAACATGCTGAAAATGCTGATGGTTGACATTCGTTGTGTGCTGCGGGTGAATGTGCGGTACGACGGTTTTGCTTTGCGTATGGTTGTAGCAGCATTGAGTAGGATGAACAATCGGCGCCATTACATGCGGTTTACAGTGCATGAAAATTCCCCTTTCTTTAAGCTTCTATATACACTATTAAATTATGAAGCAAGGGGTAAACATGTACTAATATAAAAACCTATTTTAAAAGTAAGCCATAAAGCTTTCCTTGAAATTCGTCATGATCAATACGATAAACAGTACGACGACAAAAAACAGATAAAACAGCCCCTTATACATATCGACGCTCCCTTCACACCATTCTAACGCTATTTTACAAGAAGCGATCGGTTTCTACAATTCATAACATGCTTGAAATGTTTGGCTTTCGAAGATCGTCGTTTTCTGCGCTTGCCCGGGGAATATTTCGTCCGTATTTCCTCTCCAGCCGCTTGCGCCGTTTCAAGAGGCCGGCCATTTCTTTTTCGGTCAGTTCAAACTTTTGTGAACTGTGCTGCTTGAGCAGGTTATCCGTTACTTCGAGAGCGGCCCGGATATCACGCTTTTGATGTTCAAGGTATTTGGCGAGTTCGATGCCTGCGCGCCAGGCGGTTTTTCCATATTCTCCATTTTGGAGCTTCAGCCAAAGGGCTGCGGCTTCTTTTAGCATGCCTTGTTTTTTGTACTGCATGGATAAATCGAATGATGCGCGTTCAGACTGCTCAAAAGGCTTTTTTTCAAGCTCCTGCAATTGCGCTGTCGCAAGCTCTGTCTCCCGGTTGGCGAGGAGCCACTTTGCCATCGCATACTTTTCATTTGCCTCTGCTGTCTGCTCCGGGGCGAGGATTTTTTTCGATAAATGGATGTAAAGAGAGATTAAAGAAAGCACGTCAAGCTCATTGTGGTGCAAAACGCCTTCAATGATTTCCGGACGTTCCTCCTTTAAAAAATGAAAATACATCATCGGCGCGAGGTAGCCCGGCGTATCTTCAGTTCTTACAACGCCCAGCTCTTCCTTTTCCACCGTCCCCAAAGAGACGCGGTCAAATTTATGCTTCCAAAGGCGGCGTGATCCGTGGAGCAGGTCAAAGTGGCCGAAATCCGGCAGCTTTGGGACCCTGTCGCGGATCAGCGTGTGCCTCGTTTTCACCTGGGGCCAGTCGAACGCTTTCCCGTTATAGGTGACAAGAGACTGAATATCGACTTCACTCAGGAAGCTGTGGTAGAGGGCGGCTTCGTGCCCCGGCTTTGGCAGCAGATGCTGTTTAACGACTACGCGGTCGTCATACACCCGTGCATGGCCGAGCAAAAAGATCGCATTGCCGGCTCCTCCTCCGAGACCGGTCGTTTCCGTGTCAAAGAAAAAAAGCTGGCTCGGTGTATATCCTTTGCTTGAAAGCGAATGGGAAACGGCGCTGTTGTTCCAGCGCCGAACCGTCTCATGCAGCTCAGAAAACGCGTAATGGCCATGAACATGTGTCAACGGATAAACGATTTCCCTGATCAGGCAATAGCATTCCTCAAACACATACGGTTTAACACCGAGTTCGGCCCATTCTTTCTCAAAACCGACGGACATGGAAGTCCGCTTTTCTGCCGGAGGATCCGTTTTTTCTTCTTTCGCTTGATTTCCCAGGTGATGCTTATAGCGGTTAAGTTTTCGTTTTAAAGACATGCCGCTCAACCTTTCCAGCCTCTTAAAAGGCGCAGCGCATTGTTTTTCGTCTGATCGCCGCTGCCGCCCACTCCTATGCAGGAAGGGCATCCTGACTCACACGGACATCTTGAAATCAGCCGATGCGCTTCATTGATGATCTCAGGCATTTGTTCATACACTTTCTGAGACAGCCCCACTCCGCCGGGATAGCGATCATACAAAAAGATCGTCGGCTTTTCGTTATGAACGGCTTTAATTTGCGGAAAAACGTGCAGGTCAGACGGATCGCACATCACTTTTAAGGCGGCGACATGTCCGAGGACGTTTGCAGTTCCAAGCAAAGCCTCTTCCAATTTGATGTCATTCCAATTTAGCCGCTCGTCATCGTTCACCTGCACCCAAGCCGCATTGGTATGCAGTTCCTCTTCAGGCAGATGAATCGGTCCTGAACCGATATTTTCATGCGTCTCAAATTTTATTTTCTTAAAAATCGTCGCTTTTGCCTGAACGGTCACATCCCCAAAACCGAACGCTGCGGTTTCCGTCTTTTTCTCCTTGTCAACTTCGAGAACTCTCAATAGGACGGCAAGATTGGCATCCGTATAGTAATCAACTTGAACCTCGCGGACAAACGCCTTTTTCTCCTCCCAGTCAAGCTTTTCCACCTGGTATTGGATGCCTTGATGCAAATAAATGGCTTCATCGTGCAGCAGCGTCATGGCGCTGAACCTGTCCATTTCCCCGATTACTTTCGCCTTCTCGCGCTTTGACTGATCAATAATGACAACATTTTCCTGAGAAGCCGACCTCAAGCTGATGCCGTGCGCCGGAAAAGCGTCATTCATCCAGTGATACGTGTTCCCGGTTAAGTGGAGGACTCTTTCTTCTGCCAGGTAGTCAAGAATGTCCTCGATTTCGGCACCGCCGAATGTGTCCGTTCTTTTGAAAGGCAGTTCAAAGGCTGCGCATTTGATATGATCGACAAGAATGACCAGGTTATCCGGATTAATGACGGCAGTCTCGGGATTTTGTTTAAAGAAATAGTCCGGATTCTGTACGATGTACTGATCGAGCGGGGCGGAACTTGCCACCATGACAATCAGCGCTTCGTTGTGCCTTCTTCCGGCACGGCCGGCCTGCTGCCAGGCGCTCGAGATCGTTCCCGGATATCCGGTCATGATGCATGTCTGCAGCTGTCCGATGTCAACGCCCAGCTCAAGCGCATTCGTGCTGACAACACCTTTAATATCCCCGCTGCGAAGGCCTTTTTCAATGACGCGCCGCTCGTTCGGCAGATAGCCGCCCCTGTACCCCTGAATCGAATGAGGACCGACAATCGGCTTCATCACTTCCTGCAAGTATGTCAATATAATTTCAACCCGGACTCTGCTTCTTGCAAACACAATCGTCTGAATGCCGTTTTTCAGAAATTCGGATGCGAGCTTTCTCACTTCAAGGGTCGCGCTTTTCCTGATGTTAAGCGAACGGTTGACCATCGGCGGGTTGTAAAATAAAAAGTGCTTTCTTCCCGACGGGGCGCCGTTGTTTGAAATCAGATGCATCGGCTGCCCTGTGAGCGTCTCAGCGAGCTCCAATGGATTGGCGATCGTCGCGGATGTACAGATAAACTGCGGCTTGCTTCCATAAAATTCAGCGATCCGCATCAGCCTCCTGATGACATTGGCTACATGGCTGCCAAAGACTCCCCTGTATACGTGAAGCTCATCGATGACGATATATTTCAGATTTTCAAACAATGACACCCATTTTGTATGATGGGGCAAGATCGCCGAGTGCAGCATATCCGGGTTTGTAATGACGATATGTCCTGCTTTTCTGACTTTCTGCCTGATCGAAGGCGACGTATCTCCGTCATATGTATAACAGTTGATCGACGCACCGATTTCATCAATTAATTCATTCAGTTCGCTTTTTTGGTCCTGTGACAATGCCTTTGTCGGAAAAAGATATAAGCTGCGCGCATCTTGGTCTTCTGTGATCCGCTGAATGACGGGCAGGTTGTAGCAAAGCGTCTTCCCAGATGCCGTCGGCGTCACAAGCGTCACGTTTTTGCCGGCGGCGCTGTTCAGAAACGCGTCAGCCTGATGGGAATACAGCTTTTCTATCCCTCTTTGCTGTAAAGCATGCACGATTCTTTTATCTAAACCTTCAGGAAAATCGCGGTAATCCGCTTCTTTTTCCGCAATTGTATGCCAATGAACAATTTGCTTGCTGAAAGCTTGGTCTTCTTTCAGAAGCTGAATCATATCTGTCAAATTTCGATTTTGAAACAACGCTGTCACCTCTCCCTTCTATTTTAGCGAATGTCCGTTCGTTCTGAAAGAGGTGATTTCCTGAGAAAATGAAAAAGCAGAGAATCGCTCTCTGCTTTTTTGCTGTTACTTAACTTTAAGCTCCATGAGCTTTGTCTCGCTTTTTTTCGCCTTTGCCTCTTCATGTTTTGTGACGCGCTCCAACACATCGCCGTTCATAATGACGATCGGCGTAATGGTGCTGCTCGCTTTTTCCTTGATCAGTTCCAAATCGCACGTTATCAAAGGATCGCCGACTTTTACTTTGTCTCCTTCTTTGACATGGGCTGTGAAACCTTCGCCTTCCATCGCTACGGTTTCAAGACCGATATGAATCAAGAGTTCCACGCCGGACAGTGAACGGATGCCGATGGCATGTTTTGTGTGGAACAGCTGGATCACTTCCCCGTCGACAGGTGATACGATCTCGCCAGCGGAAGGCTCGACAGCCATTCCGTCACCCATCATCTTTTGGGAGAAAACGGGGTCAGGGACTTTTGAAAGTTCCAAAACTTGTCCGTCAACCGGTGAAAAAACGGTTTCTTCTTTCACATCATTTTGTTTCTGACCAATACCGAATAATTTTTTCAGCAATACAGTTGGGCTCCTTTCAAAACGCCTCTTTATGATGGCTATTAAAAGAGGAACAGGTTAAATATCAAATCTTTGGATTCCCCACTATTTAACCACACTTTCAAATTCCCATCAATGAATAACCATACCAAGAGCCCCTGCATAAGCTGAAAATAAAAAACCGGGGTGATGAAGAATGGATTTCAAGGAAAACGACAATCATTCGCTCAGCAAGAAAGACGAAATTCAAGAAGCGGTTGAACAGTTATTTTACAATTCACCTTTCCACGATATTTTAAATTCATTCCAAAAACTGATATCAGACCAGCTTCACAATTCCACCATTTCTATGAACATCAGAGAGGAGAATGAGGCGCTTCACGTCGACATCGCCGTTCCTGAAACGTTTCAAAACGGAGATATCATGATTGAAGCGAAATCAAGGTATCTTCATATCGCCTTGAAGGAGAAACAAGAAAGCGGCGGATCTTCATCATTTACAAGCCTGTCCAGAACCGTTCTGCTCCCATATCCCGTCCGCGAAGAAACAATGAAGACGTCGTGGAACCGAAATATCCTCACAGTCTCATTTCCGGAGCAAAAAAAGCATGAATGACCTTCATCCATGCTTTTTTTATTTGAAGAATCCCATAAACCCTTTGGCCAGCGCTCCGACCTGGTTGACCGTGCTCACCATCTGGCCCGCGGTGTCCATCATTTTGCTGAAATCAAACTGCCCGTTCTTTTTTTTGAATTGCGACAGAAAGCTTTGAAACTGTGATGGCTGGTGGAGATTCGGCCGCGGCGAGGGATATGGATGCTGATAAGGAAATGCCTGAAACGGCGGAAGCGGCGGCTGCATTTGCTGCTGAACAGGCTGATGATGGACTGAAAACGGGTCCACATTCTGCTCAATCGGCTGCTGATATGCCTGCGGCCGCTGAACTGGATGAGCGTACGGGACGGTTTCCTGACTGTAGTACGGCTGAACGGGATGATAGGCATAATGGTTTTGCTGATCGGCTTGAACATACGCACAGGGGCCGGAATAAGGATATACGGCGGTTCTCCTCTCTCCCATCTTTCCTCTCCTCCTAAAGCCCTTTTTTATATGTGTATGATATAAAGGCATTTCTTGTTCCAAAGGTTCTGTCACAAGTTTGTCAAAAAGTGTCGAAAATTTTAATATTTGAAAAACAGAAAAAAGTCGAATTGTTATGGTACGATATTATTAATATAAAGGAGAGGGGATGCACCATATGAACGTATCATACTTAAGAAATTGTTTTGCCGAGATGAAACAGTATGAGACAGACTGCATGAACAAACTGATGGATTTCGCCAAGTTTTTGTATATCCAGGGACATCTGACATTAAACGAATTTCGCACAAGTATGAAAGTTCTTGAAGCGAATGGCGCACAGCACCCTGCTTATGATATGAATACGGACGCCAGCTAAACAAACAGCCCTATTAAAAAAGAAGACCGGGATTAGGCCCGGTCTTTCTCAGATTGTTGACAAAATCCCAAAACTGCTCTTAGTTTTGGGATTTTGTCATCCTTTCAGCGTGAATGAAAACCCTTGCAGTCTAGGAAGGTCGAGCATCGGAGCGCAGCGAATGTTGAAATTCGTGAGCACCGACGCGCAGACCTGACAACGAATGCGAGGGTTTGTCAGCACGCTGAGACCGGGATTAGGCCCGGTCTTCTTTTAATATATCGTCTTCTACGTTTTTCAGCGTATAAAGGACGGATTCCGTCAGATCTTTAAAGCGTTTTTTATGGATTTTGCAAAAATAGGACTGCATGAAAATTTCATTTGCATTTTCCTCAACCGAGTTGAGCTGTTCTTCGTAAATGTATTTTGGCCGACTGGCCTTGATATAAGGCAGGCTTTCTGCCAGCCAGTTTTTCACTGTTTGTTCGAATCTCTCGACAGAAGGTTTGACAACTTCGAAAAAATCGTATTCCGTCCCTTCCTCTTTTCCCTTACTGTATCGTTCTTCCGCTTCTTTTACAAGGCGGATTAATTCCCGTGTCTGTACAAGAAGAGATTGTCTATCCAATTTTTTCACCTCGGGTTTATCGTACCAAAGGAAGACGACCGTTACAACGAATCCGGCTTATGCCGTCTCTCCTCTTGGCTCCACTCCCATTAACGTGCTGTTTAAACAAGCCAAGAGCTCTGCCAGTTCTTTTTCAATCAGATCGAGCCGTTCGTTCCATGCAGCCTGCTTTTCATGCTCCGCCCGGCGTACGGCTTCTGTCAAAGCCTTCTCAGCAGACGACATGTCTGATTCCGTTTCCAAAAGCATTTGAAGGACCGAGTCTTTGCTTGCACATCCGTTCATTTGCTTCCCTCCTTTTTGATCGCCTTCTATGCATTCTCCCCTATGCGCCCCCTCTCCTCCGCAGCTGACAAAACTAGAAGCAAACCGCCAAAGAAACTCATTTTCCAGCCAAACGCGCCGCTTTCGACAAGTGATCTTGCGAAAAATGGTATGATCAGCGCTTTTTTGCAAAATCTAAAAAGGTAAGGAGGTGCCCGCTGTGGAAAACAACAAAAAGAAAACACCTGCGAAAACAAAACCTGATGCTAAACAAACAGACACACTGGATAAGAAATTAGGCGGACCTAACCGCCCGTCCACTTAAAAAGCAAGGAGAACCCTTGCTTTTTTCTGTTTTACCTCTTATTCAGCCAATGCTCCAGCGAAAACAATGCCTGCAGCTGCCTTCTTTTTTGGAAATACCAATCGGTGATTTCAATCGTTTTCGGCAGTTTTTCATCTTTGAACATCGCCTCTCTCTTTCCTCCGCGAAACCAATCACATTTTAATCCGTCTAATGAATGGGCAACAACGGGATAACATGTTCTCAAAAACGGCGAAGTTCTGATTTTAACCCCTGCCCAGCGCTCCATATCAAAGCGCGATCCGGTATGCGGAACACGTGATGTAAAGTGGAAAAAACCGGGGAAAAGCTCAGGCGAAAACAGCAGCTCGCTTAATTGCTTGCCGAGCTTGATCCTTTCCTTTAAACTAGTGAAGCGTTTGACAGACACGCCGTAAAAAACGCCTTCAACCGTCGGAAAAATGACCGTATTGAAGTGAAACCATTCACATAGCTGAAAAGGAATCGTCTGAAAAACATTCTTTTTAAACAAAGGATTTTGTATAATAGGAGTTTGGATAGTGTTTTGTTCATTTATAATGAGAGCATACATGAGCCGCTTTTGATCGCGCTCATGCCAGAACCGCTCCCATTCCGTTTTCATAAATGAAGACACGCCAAATGAGGAGAGCAAATGAAACAGCGGCTGGCCAAGCTGCTTGGACCAATGGTATAACAGGAGCTGCGGATAGGCGTCCGAAAAAATCAGCCAGTTCGCTCTCTCATACGTTAAAAACAGCCATTTCTGCTGAAAAGCCGTAAGTCCGAGCTCGAATAAACGCCCTTTTAAATCGGTCATTGACCAGCCGGCATTCCTGGAAACAAATGAAGCCAAAAGCGACCACTTGATTTCAGGATGGCGGTCAAAGTAGCGTTTGTAGGCATTTGTCCGTGAGATATTGTCCTTGTTCAGTTTTGCGGTCAGCTCTTGAATGCGGCTCGTCAGCTCCGCCGCGGAAAAAGTGTTGTGCAAGATCAGCCACTTCCGTTAGTATCCAGATTTTTTTGTAAAAGGAGGATGAAGAAAGTGATTCGTTACCCGAACGGCAAATCGTATCAGCCGAAAACAGCTGCCTCATCCTTGCAAAAGAAGCCGTCGTATTCCAATCGCGGCATGACCCTCGAAGATGACCTGAATGAAACGAATATGTATTATCAATCTCATTCGATTGCGGTCATCCATAAAAAACCGACACCTGTACAGATTGTTCAGGTCGATTATCCGAAGCGAAGCGCTGCGGTGATCAAGGAAGCATATTTCAAGCAGTCGTCAACTACTGATTATAATGGGGTTTATAAAGGCCGCTACATCGATTTTGAAGCGAAAGAAACGAAGAGCCGGACCTCCTTTCCGCTTCAGAATTTCCACGATCATCAGATCGAGCATATGAAGCAGGTTGTGGCGCAAGACGGCATTTGTTTTGTTATCATATCCGCTTTTGAAGAAATTTATTTTTTGGAAGCAGAAAAATTATTTTATTTCTGGGAGCGCAAAAAACAAAACGGCAGAAAATCGATCCGAAAAGACGAGCTTCAGGAAGCCGCTCACCCCATTTCACTTGGATACTCGCCAAGAATTGATTATATTAAGATTATTGATCAGTTGTATTTTTCGCCATCATAAATTATGATTTTAAAGTCATGTGAGCGGAAAGGTTTAACTAACGAAAGGTTGAGATGTTATGTCAGATCAATTTAACAGCCGCCAGGAACGGCGAAAAGCCCAGCAGGGCAAAAGCAGGTCTAATACTCATTCTAAACCCAAGAAAAAGAAAAAAGCAGGATTGTTTAAAAAAATTCTTTTATCCATTTTAATCATCGGTGTTATCGGCTTGATTGCCGGGGGCGTCACTTTTGCCGTGATGGTAGCGGACTCGCCGTCCCTTGATGAAGCAAAACTGAAAACACCGTACTCTTCCACAATCTATGACAAAAACGGAAAAGAAATCGCCGAAATTGGTTCGGAAAAACGGACATACGTGTCGATTAAAGACATACCTGATTCCGTCAAAAACGCATTTCTTGCAACGGAAGACGCGCGTTTCTATGACCACCACGGCGTCGACCCGATCCGGATCGGAGGAGCGCTTCTGGCAAACTTCGAAGGCGGATTCGGTTCTGAAGGCGGAAGTACGATCACACAGCAGGTCGTCAAAAACTCCCTTCTGTCACATGAAAAAACGCTGAAACGGAAAGTCCAGGAAGTCTGGCTGTCGTTCCAGCTTGAAAGAAAATATTCAAAAGACGAGATTCTTGAAATGTATTTAAACCGGATTTACTTCTCGCCGCAGGCCTACGGTGTCGGAAAAGCGGCTGAGCAGTTCTACGGGGTTACAGATCTAAACGACTTGACGGTCGAGCAGGCCGCAACGCTTGCCGGCATGCCGCAAAGCCCGAATAACTACAACCCGATCAAACATCCGGAAAAAGCCGAGAAACGGCGCAACGTCGTGCTGAGCCTGATGAACAAACACGGCTTTATCTCTGACGCAGAATACAACAAAGCGAAAAAAGTAGCCGTCACAAAAGGCCTTGTCTCTCCGAAGGAGTACGCAAAAACAACGTCCAACAAATACAGCGCGTTTGTCGAGCAGGTCGTCGCTGAAGTGAAAGAAAAAGCTAACGTCACTCCGGGAACAGACGGACTAAAGATTTACACGACAATTGATACAGACGCCCAGGATTATGTGGATGAGCTGATGGACGGCGATTCGATCCAGTATACCGAAAAAATGCAGGCCGGCCTCACCTTGCTTGATACAAAAACCGGAGAAATCCGCGCGATCGGTGGCGGGCGAAATCGAAATGCGGGCGACTGGAATTATGCAGTTGATGAAAAACGCCAGCCGGGTTCAACGATCAAACCAATTCTTGACTACGGACCTGTTATTGAGAACAAAAAATGGTCGACATATGAACAGATTAAAGATGAGCCGTACAAATATTCTACCGGACAGGAAATTCATAACTATGACCGGAATTACAAACGCTGGATGTCAATGAGAGAGGCGCTCGCCGATTCAAGAAACATCCCTGCTTTAAAAGCGTTTCAGGCTGCCGGTAAAGATAACGTGTTAAATTTTGCAAAAGGCCTTGGCCTTTCGATTGATAAGGATGAGTTACACGAATCCTATGCGATCGGCGGATTCGGAAACGGTGTATCGACATTGCAAATGGCCGGAGCGTACAGCGCGTTCGGCAACAACGGCTACTACAATGAGCCGCACACCGTCACAGCGGTGGAATTCAATGACGGCACAAAGCTGGATTTGACGCCTGAATCAAAGGCTGCCATGAGCGACTACACGGCATTCATGATGACGGATATGCTGCAAACAGCCGTTCAGACGGGAACAGGTAGAGCCGCGCAAGTTCCTAATGTTACTGTAGCTGGTAAAACAGGTACAACCAACTTTGATGAAGCCGATATCAAAAAGTATGGCATAAATCCAAATGGAGCAAGAGATTCATGGTTTGTCGGCTATACACCGCAATACACAGCTGCCGTTTGGACCGGAAAATCCGGCCATAATTCGCTGAGCGCAAACGAACAGCAAGTCGCCAAGCTCCTGTTCAAAAAACTGATTGCCAAGGTGGACAACGGCAGCGGCTCATTTGAAAAGCCTGACAGCGTCGTTGAAGCGACCGTTCTAAAAGGCTCGAATCCGCCGGTGCTCGCCAGCAGCAACACGCCTAGCGATAAAAAAGTCACTGAGTACTTTGTAAAAGGCACACAGCCGACGACTGTTTCGAAAAAATTTGAGGAAAAAGAAGATGCCGACAAGCCGACAGGGTTGAGCGCAGAATATGATGAAGCATCAAAGAGCATCAAGCTTTCATGGTCATATTCCGGAGACGGTGATGTATCCTTTAAAGTCAAACAATCTATCGACGGAGGCGGATACAGCGAAGTTCAAAGCAGCAGCGCGAAAGAAGCCGTCATACCGAATGCAAAAGAAGGATCCGTCTACAGATTCCAAGTCACGGCCGTTACTGAAGATGGCGAAAGCGACCCTGCTTCTGTGACGCTTAAAGTCAACGCTGCTGAAGATGATGAGTCAAAAGCGGACGATGAAAAGAAAGACGAGGATGACGAGAAGAAGCAGGATGCTGATGATGATCAGGACAAAGACAAACAAAATAACGGCAACTCAAATCAGCCGGATGATCAAAATTCAGGCAATACGGATCAAAACAATCAAAATCCGGGAAATACAGACGGCAGAAAAGATGATGACGCCGATGATCAAAACAAAGATCAGAATAAAGACAAAGACAAAAAACCGGATCAAGACAGCAACACAGATGATCAACAAACAAATTCCAACGGTCAATCAACCGGCAACCATTAATCTAAAAAGCCACTCACAGTTTAGTGAGTGGCTTTTTTATGATTGATGGCAACATATTTATAAAATTGCTTTTTCATTTCCGTAAACAATTCATCAAGCTGAATAAAACAATGGTACTGCGTTGGTTTCTGGAGGATAAACTCGAGGCGTTCCGTCCAGTTCATCGGCTTGGCTCCAAAATCCTTACGGGTGATGATCTCCCAGTTGAGACTTTTGACAGGCTCCCCCATCGTCCAGTGGAAGCTTGCGATCAAGCAGCACACCCCGTTTAGCATATCATCCTGGCTGCACCTTGACTTTCTCGTTTTAAAGACGGGCAGAAGCTTTTCTTTTGTACGCTCCCAAGCCGCAAACAGAAGCGGGACCCATTCTTCCGCATGCTCCCACGGCTTGTCTTCTTCTATGTCCTGAAAAAAATCATAGCAGAGCGGATTTTCCGAAAGAACGTCAAGCCTTTCGCCGGATTCCGGTCTTCTCTTCCGCAGCGTTTTTTCGTATTCGTCCAACAGTGAAACGCTTGTCACGGCAACTTCACCAGCCCTTTTTTATATCGTTTTTGTCCTTCCCTGCACAGAGAAAACAACGGGCATTCTTCACATTTCGGCCTTTGCGCCTTACAGTGATAGCGTCCGAAAAAGATCAGGCGGTGATGAGTAACAGACCACTCTGATTCAGGCACTTTTTTCATCAGCGTCTTTTCGACTTCCGCGACCGAATCCTTCCATCTGCAAATGCCGAGTCTTTTTGAGACCCTTTCCACATGGGTGTCGACTGCAATGGCAGGAACACCGAATGCAACGGAAACGACGACATTGGCGGTTTTTCTCCCGACGCCCGGAAGTTTCACCAGCTCATCCCGGTCTTTCGGCACTTCACCGCTGTATTCTTCCAGCAGCATTTTGCAGAGCTTTTGAATATTTTTGGCTTTGTTCCGGTATAAGCCGATCGATTTGATATCTTGCTGCAGCTCTTCAAGCGAAACGGCAAGATAGTCTTCAGGCTTTTTATATTTTTTGAAAAGCGTTTTCGTCACTTTATTGACAAGCGCGTCTGTGCACTGGGCCGATAAAGCGACGGCGATGACAAGTTCAAACGGATTGTCATGGACTAATTCGCATTCAGCATCCGGAAACATTTCACCGATTGTTTCTAAACAAAACTCGATCTGTTTTTTTGTCAGCATGTCTTCACCTTTCACTTTATTGTTCAAGCCAATTGTAAAAAGGAACTTGTCTTGTATACTCCTTTTGCTCATTTTGCCGCGGAGCGGTCTTCCGCCTGAATCTTTGGCTGTAGTTTGCGGCTTGTTCGACGGTTGAAACGCCGTTTTTCTTCCACTCAAACAAAATCCGGTCAATGTATCGGAAATTTAGTTTTCCTGATATGACGGCTTCTTTGAGAGCTTGTTTGATCAGCTGTGCATCGTGATGATCCTGGTCAAGCCAGATGCTGAGCGTCTCGCATTCCAGCGGAGACAGCGGCCGCGCAAATTCCTCTTCAAAGACCGTATAAAGGCTCTTCTGTTCGCCTTCATTCTGTTCAGCAAGTTGCTTCTGCTCGGCCATTTCAAGATGCTCAAACAGCTTGCCCCAGAGAGGTTCAAGCGAATACTTTTCAAACTTAATGCCGTTCTGGTCTTCGCATTCTTCTATATAGATGAAGCCTTTTTGAATGAACATTCTCAGCATGTTCATACATTGTTCGGTTTCAATCGACATCGTCTTGCTTAATTCCTCCGGGGTCGGAAAAAATGAACCTCTCTCAACATGCATTTTAATGTTTAAGAGCAGCATGAATTCTGTCTCGTTTAAGCCAAGCTCCCGATAGTTCAAAAAAAGCAGATTCGGAATGGTGACAGATCCCATCTCCTGCATCTTAATAAAGTGCTGTTTTTTCATTCGATACACCTCTTACCTTCCAGTATATCATGGATGACTGTGAAAAAGTCTCCTGCAATCAGGAGACTTTTTTCTTAAGGATATAAGCGATTTAATAGTCTTGGGAACGGAATCGTTTCGCGGACGTGCGGAGAGCCGCAGATCCAGGCAACCGTCCGTTCTAGTCCGAGTCCGAATCCTGAATGCGGAACTGATCCGTATTTTCTCAGCTCTGCATACCATTGATAAGCATCCGATTCTAAACCGTGCTCTTTCAGGCGTGCTTCGAGAAGCTCAAGATCATGGATCCGTTCAGATCCGCCGATAATCTCACCGTAGCCTTCAGGCGCAATCAAGTCAGCGCACAGTACGACATCTTCCCTGTCAGGGGCAGGCTGCATATAAAACGGCTTTAATGATGTCGGATAGTGTGTAATAAATACCGGCTTGTCATAGCTTTCGGCAATCGCCGTTTCGTGAGGAGCGCCGAAATCATCGCCCCATTCAATATCGTCAAAGCCTTTCTCTTTTAAGAACTGAAGCGCTTCATCATATGTGATTCTTGGGAAAGGCGCTTTGATAAGCTCCAGTTTTGAAGTGTCTCTGCCGAGCGTATTCAGTTCGATTTTGCAGTTTTCAAGCACGCTTTGGACGACAAAAGAGACATAGTTCTCTTGAACTTCAAGGTTTTCATTGAATTCGACAAACGCCATTTCCGGTTCGATCATCCAGAATTCGATCAGATGGCGCTTCGTTTTTGATTTCTCGGCTCTGAAAGTCGGCCCGAATGAAAAGACTTTTCCTAAAGCCATTGCAGCAGCTTCCATGTAAAGCTGGCCGCTTTGCGAAAGGTAGGCATCTTCGTCAAAATACTTTGTCGCAAAAAGCTCTGTCGTTCCTTCAGGTGCGCTTCCCGTCAAAATTGGAGGATCGACTTTAACAAAGCCTTCCTTATTGAAAAATTCGTATGTAGCGCGAATGATTTCATTGCGGATTTTCATCGTTGCGTGCTGCCGTTTTGAACGGAGCCACAAATGTCTGTGATCCATCAAAAATTCTGTTCCGTGTTCTTTTGGTGTAATCGGATAATCTGTCGCTTCATGGATGACTTCAAGCGATGTGACAGCAAGCTCGTAGCCGAGTGGCGAACGCTCGTCTTCTTTGACGACGCCTTTTACATATAGCGATGTTTCCTGTGTGACAGATTTAGCGGCTTGAAATGTTTCTTCATCCACTTCCGCTTTGACGACGACTCCTTGGATAAAGCCTGTCCCGTCTCTTAGCTGCAAAAACGCAATTTTGCCGCTTGAGCGTTTGTTGGCGATCCAAGCGCCGATTGTTACTTCTTCACCAACATGCTTGTACACTTGGTTTATTGTTGTTTTCACTATCGTTTCCCTCCAAAACACGAAAGAATTCGGTCAAGCCCTCATTCTTTCTGACGTCCATAACGTATATTATACCTTTTTTGAATCGTTCAGGTCAATGCAGCTTGCGTGCATGCAAAAAGCGTCCAGCTGCGGACGCTTTCTGCTTCTAGCGGCTGCGATTCACGACAAAGCGGCGAATCCGTGTGACCGCTTCTTCCAAAAGTGACAGGGATGTCGCATACGACAGACGGATGTTGTCCGGTGCGCCGAACCCTGAACCGGGAACAATCGCAACTTTTTCTTCTTCCAAAAGCGCTTCGGCGAATTCATCAACGCTTGAAAAGCCGCACGATTCTGCCGCTTTTTTTGCATTTGGGAACAAGTAGAAGGCCCCTTCAGGCTTCAGGCATGTCAATCCCGGAATGTCAACAAGCAGTTCATACACCTTGTTCAGCCGGTCTTCAAAAGCTTTTCTCATCTCTTCAACAGGCTCGTTTGGTCCATTGTAAGCGGCAATGGCTCCGTATTGTGCGACAGATGTCGGATTTGACGTGCTGTGGCTGGCAAGGTTCGTCATCGCTTTAATGATCGGTTCGCTGCCTGCCGCATACCCGATTCTCCAGCCGGTCATGCTGTGTGACTTGGAAACCCCGTTGATGATCACGGTTTGGTTTTTAAGTTCTGGAGAAAGCTGTGCAATGGATACATGTTTTTTTCCGCCGTATATCAGCTTTTCATATATTTCATCAGATACGATTAAAATGTCGCGGCGAAGGCATACTTCACCGAGCGCTTTAAGCTCTTCTTCCGTATACATCATGCCTGTCGGATTGCTTGGGGAATTGATGATCACAGCCTTCGTTTTTTCCGTGACGGCTTTTTCAAGCTGCTCCGGAGAAATTTTGAAGCTGTTTTCCTCAAGGCCTTCCACAAATACCGGTTTGCCGCCTGCAAGCTTGACTTGTTCAGGATAGCTGACCCAGTACGGAGTCGGAATAATCACTTCGTCCCCCTCGTCGAGGAGCACTTGAAATAGGGTGTAAAGAGCATGCTTTGCACCTGTGCAGACGATAACTTCAGATTGGCGGTACTCGATTCCCTGATCGCGCTTGAATTTTTCGCGGATGCTGTCTTTCAGTGCCGCAAGACCTCCGGAAGGCGTGTATTTGGTATGTCCTTCATTCATCGAACGGACAGCCGCCTCAATGATGTGCTCAGGCGTATTAAAATCCGGTTCACCCGCCCCAAGACCGATGACATCGTGCCCTGCCGCTTTTAAATCTTTTGCTTTTGCAGTGATTGCCAATGTTGCAGATGGTGTTAACGCTGATACTCTTTTAGCTAGATTCAACTTGATTTCCCCCTGTTTCGTCTAAGGCGTAATATTTTTGTGAATTTTTCCGTTTATAAAGTCCACATAGCTTAAACTGTACTGCCCATCTTTATTTAAGTATGTAACTTCCCACAATAGAACATTGCCTTCCCTTGCAAGGTGCACCTCTTTAAGCTCAGACACAAGACCTTCATCCTGAACCGCTTTTGAAGCCTGGCGGCCGGTAATGCCGTCTGCCGCTTTTTTGTAAATCGTTTTCTGCTTTTTGTCAGCAGGCACCCAAACATACATTTTGCCGCCTTTTTTGTCCGTCCCTGTGACAATGTACTGCTTTTCTTTGCCGACAAACGTCTCCACGCTGTCAACTTGTTTTAAGCCTGCTTCCTGCTTGGCTGTTTCGGCAGCCTGCTCGTGGCCGCTTTCTTTCTGATCCATTGCCGTACGGTAGACATTCGCTCCCGCAAGAAGTGCTGTTAAAAAGATAATACCAAATATCAGTATGAAAATTAATGTTTTTTTGCCCATTTTCTGCTCCTAAGTACGATAAATCGTAAAAATGGCCTGTTTTTGATCTTCTTCATCGAGAGCGAGGCCGAACATGAGATCATCGCGTTTGAGCGTGCGGTTCAAAAGGTCGACGATTTTATACAGGTCTTCTGAATGCTCGACGCTTACGGTAGATAGAATTTCGATTTTGTTTTCCATTTTTCAAATCCCTCCGAACGAAACAATAATTGTAATTCATACTCTTTGTGCCTAAAGCCATACTAGTTGTTACAACGGGATAACCGTTTAAATATAAAACCTTAATCCACACCATTTAAGAGCCGCTTTATGCGGCTTTTAGCCGTTTTTCCCGGCTATGTAGGCTTCAAGCTCAAGGAATGTAGGCTCCATGACTTTTGCAGGGGGGAGAGCCTTCATAAACACCGTGCCGTAGGAAGAGGTGCGGATGCGGCGGTCGAGAATCACGACCGTTCCGCTGTCTTTCTCCGAGCGGAGCAGCCTGCCGATCCCCTGCCTGAATGCCAGGACAGCTTCCGGCAGAGATACCGCTTGAAACGGGCTTTCTCCCCTTCTCTTCGCCCGGTCGCACTTGGCTGATTCAACAGGGTGGTCAGGCGGCCTGAACGGCAGCCTTGCGATGACAAGCGTCGTCAGCTCGTCACCCGGAAAGTCAACGCCCTCCCAAAAATGGTTCGTTCCGAGGAGAACCGCATGGGGATACGATCTAAACAATTTCATGACCTTGACGGGGCTTCCGCCGGAAATCCCCTGCGCAAGGAGCTGACAAGGAAAGTCTTCCTCATGTTTTATTGCATGGTAGACGTCTCGCAGCATATCATGTGACGTAAACAGGACGAGCACTTTGGCGTTTTTCTGCTTTGCAAGCGCCTTGACATAACGTGAGACATCCTGAATATAGTCTTCAGGATCGTTTTGAATCGGGCTCACATCCGTCGGAATCATGATGTTCATATGCTTATCATAAGAAAAAGGCGCCTCGATTTGCAAGGTCCTCGGATAGAAATCGCTTAAACCGAGCTTTTTGATCATATAGTCAAATGAATTCTCGACGACAAGCGTTCCCGATGTGAGCACAACGCTTTTTTTCTCGGTGAAAAACCGGTCGGCCAGAATTTCTCTTGTATCAAGCGGCTGAGCGTAAATGGCCGCGGCGTTTTTTGCGCCCTTCGCGTCAATTTCAATCCAGACGACCTCATCTTCGACAGGGTCAAACATCAAGCGGGCCAGCGTCTTTCGATATTCTTCAAGGTCGTTCATGCATGAATCGTATTCGTCTAACAAAAACGCCTGGCGGCTGGTGAAAGAAGCCTGTTTTTCAGCGAGGCTTTTCTTTTGATCCGTAAACAGCCGGTGCATGTCATACAGCAAGGAACACAGTCTTCTCGCGCCTTCTTCAAGCCTGTTCCACGCCCTGCTTTCATCGGTTTCGCCGATCTTATATAAGAGACGGTTTAGATCGTTTCTTGGTTTCCTCCGCTTGACAAAAGAATGAACAGCCGTAAAGAACAGATCGCTTTCTTCAAGAAGCTGAGCGAGCCATTCGTCTATTTGGAAAAAAGATTCTGATGAAATGCCTGCGGACCGGTAGAGGCGTTCGGCTTTTTTTAAAATCCCCCTTTGCTTGAGGGTGCCGAGCCGCATCAACCTTTTATGGAGAAAGACATAGTCTGCTCTTGCTCCATACTGCTCACCCGCCGCGCGTTCAAAGTGATGGGCTTCATCTATAACAAACGTATCGGCATCACCGGTATGAATTCGCTGATTCGCTTCGTCAGTCAACAGAAGCGCATGATTGGTAATGATCATATCAGCCTTCTGCGCCCGCGCTTTGGCTCTCTCATAAAAACACAATTTCCTTATGCTGCTGTTTTCTGCATATGAATGCGAATCATATGCCAGTCTGTCCCAGAGAAGCTTTCCGCCTGACGGAAGATTAATTTCTGATAAATCGCCCGTTTCTGTATCTGTCAGCCAGACGAGAATTTGCGCTTTAGCAAGGACGCTATCATAATTGTCATCATCTTCCTGTAAAATATGCTTGAACTTGCGAATCGATAAATAATGGGAGCGACCCTTTAAAACCGCGGCTTTGACCGGAAAAGGAAAAATCTTTTCCAAAAGCGGGATATCGCGGTTGATCATCTGCTGCTGAAGCAATGTCGTATATGTACTGATCACGACCGGCTTGCCTGTTTGCTTGGCATGGATTGCAGCCGGCACGAGATATCCGAGCGTTTTTCCGATTCCAGTGGCGGCTTCGATCAGAGCATGCTCATGATTTTGAAAAGCGGTCCAGACCTCCCGCATCATTTCCGTCTGTCCTTCTCTCTTGTCAAACCGGTCGTCCAATGAAGAAAGCCCGCCGTCTTTTTCCCAAATAAGCGGCTCTGTCTGCGAGATCCGGCTCTTATGACCGGCCTCTTCATCCTCGTCTTCAGGGGTCCTGATCACAAAGGAACCGACCTTCATAAAGCCTGCCTCAAGCTCAGCATCGGCGCTTTTTTCAGCGATCAAGCCATCAAAAAGCTCCTGCGCGTCGCTGATCAAATGCCAGGATAGACGTCTGATCGATTTCAAAACAGGAATCGGCAGCCTTTTCAGTCTGTCCATCATATGTAAAAAGATCAAAGCGGTCACTTCTGCATCGCTGTCAGCCCTGTGCGGGTTTTCATGGCGAATCTGAAGCTCTTCGCTCAGTTCAGTCAATTTATAGCCGTCAAAACCCGGAAAAACGATTCTCGAAAGCTCCACCGTATCGAGAACGCTGCATTCAAGCTCGCCAAAACCGGCCTGCTGCAGCTCATGCTTTACAAAAGCAAGATCAAAATGAATGTTATGAGCGATAAAACAGCTGTCTTGAAGCAGCTCAAAAATATCTTCGGCAATCGCCGAAAATGGTTCTTCATTTTCAACCATTTCATTTGAAATTCCCGTAAGCTGCTCGATAAAAGCGGGAATCGGCTGATTAGGATTCACATATTTGGAGAAACGTTCGGTCATTTGTCCATTTTCAATCACAACCGCTGCAATTTGAATGATTCTGTCGCCTTTTTTCGGCGAAT
Source organism: Bacillus sp. LB7 (assembly GCF_030449715.1). Lineage (NCBI taxonomy): Bacteria > Bacillati > Bacillota > Bacilli > Caryophanales > Bacillaceae > Bacillus > Bacillus sp. LB7. Next base: position 310,184 of record NZ_JASGCA010000001.1, on the reverse strand, counting down.
TACCTGTCGTTTCCACATCAATGACCACATATCGTTGATTGTTCATTCAATGGACACCTCAATTTCGATACCTTCGACAAAAGTGTAACACGTTTTAGAAAGGTGCGGGGGGAAAAGCTTCACCTTTTACGCTTTCTAAACGATATGAAAGCCCCCTAAAGGCAAGGGGGCTACAGAATGGTACGGGCTGGCTCCTGACCCAGCATTTCCTCGATTTCGTTTCTCTCGTTCAAAACGGCAACCTTCGGCTTATGGGTCTTGGCTTCCTCTTCAGACATCATGGCATAAGAAACGATGATGACGACATCTCCCACCTGGACAAGGCGGGCGGCAGCTCCGTTTAAACAAACGACGCCGCTCCCCCTTTCACCGGGTATAATGTACGTTTCCAGCCGGGCCCCGTTATTATTATTTACAATTTGCACTTTTTCATTTGCCATCATTCCGACGGCATCCAGCAAATCTTCATCAATTGTCACGCTGCCGACGTAATTCAAATTGGCCTCCGTCACTCTCGCTCTGTGAAGTTTTGCGCTCATTAACGTACGGTACATCACAAATCCTCCTTTTGATCTGCCGGGATATCGACGATGATATTATCAATTAAGCGGGCTTTGGAAAACTGAACGGCAACCGCTATGATGACTTTTCCAGTCAAAGGCTCCCTGATCTCCAGATCGGGATATGAATAAATATCCGCATAATCAATGACACCGCTCGTTTTTTCAAGAATGCTCCGAACCTCTCGCTTAACAGCTGCCGCGTCCCTCTCTCCATCGCGGATCAGCTCGGCGCCGCGCTGAAGGGCTTGATAGAGAGCGGGTGCTTCCTGCCGTTCTTCAGCTCGCAGATTGACATTTCTTGAGCTTTTGGCAAGCCCGTCTTCTTCCCGTTTTGTTTCAACCGGGATCAGCTCAATATCCATGAAAAAGTCGTTGATCAGCCCGTCGACAACGGCAACCTGCTGCGCATCTTTCATGCCAAAATAAACCCTTGTCGGAAAGGTGAGATTGAACAGCTTTGTGAGCACTGTTGCGACACCGTCGAAATGACCTTCCCTTGAACGGCCGCAAAGGACGTCTGTCCGCTTTTTCACGCTTGCGGTAACCGTCGGCTCCTGGCCGTACATTTCTTCAGGCTCAGGAGTGAACAAAATGTCCACTCCGCCGTCGGCCGCAAGCTGCCGGTCCCTTTCGATATCTCTCGGGTACGCTTCATAGTCTTCACCCGGACCGAACTGCATAGGATTGACAAAAATGCTCATCACGACAATATCGTTGTCTTTTCGCGCTTTTTCCACAAGCGACATATGGCCTTCATGAAGGAAGCCCATTGTCGGCACAAAACCGATCGTTTTGCCTTCTTTGCGGTAATTTTTCGTTACATTTTGTATATCTTTTGCTGAATGGATCTGAATCATGCTTATTTCCCTCCGTATAATCCTTCAAGAACTTGCTGATCGATACGGAATGAATGAGCATCTTCAGGAAACACGCGGCTTCTGACATCCTCAACATATCCTCGAAGCGCTTTTTCAAGCGGCTGATCGATTTGCACATACTGTTTTACAAATTTAGGCGTCCGGCTCACTCCGTGTCCGACAACATCATGGTATACGAGAACTTGTCCGTCCGTACCCGGGCCTGCTCCAATGCCGATGACAGGAATCGTGAGCTCCTTTGAAATCTGTTCAGCGAGCGCTGCCGGGACGCATTCGAGAACGAGCGCAATCGCGCCTGCTTCTTCACAGCGCTTGCTGTCTTCAATCAGCTTGCGGGCGCTTTCTTCATCTTTCCCCTGAACTTTATAGCCTCCCAAGACACCGACGGATTGAGGAGTCAAGCCTAAGTGGCTGACAACTGGTATTCCGCCGCGTGTTAAAGCCGTGATCGTCTCAAACACCCCGTCGCCGCCTTCAAGCTTCAAAGCATCGGCTCCGCTTTCCTGAACGATCGCCTTAGCATAATTCAGAGCGCTTTCCAAAGAGCAGTGATAAGACATAAACGGCATATCCGTCACAACAAACGTATCTTTTGCCCCGCGTTTGACGGCTTTTGTATGGTGGATCATATCAGCGACCGTCACAGATACTGTCGAATCAAGGCCGAGCACAACCATGCCGAGCGAATCGCCGACAAGAATCATATCGACGCCGGCCTGTTCGGCAAGCTTTGCCGCCGGATAATCGTAGGCCGTCAGCATGACGATCGGCTCTCCCTCTTGTTTCATTTTTAGAAAATCAATCTTTGTCTTCATGTTTTCTCCTCCTCTTTTTCAGAGGAGATGAGCTGCCGTGCTTGCATGTGCATCTTTTCGGACAGCAAAAAAACCTTCCGGCAAGGAGAAGGATTTCGAATCGTCCGTGTTCGGCAAGAATCATCCCTCTGTCCCAGTCCTTTTTGGATCAAGGCAGACTGTTTTTTTATCAGTTGCATGTTTACCAGGTGCAGTTCCTACAGGATACTGCCCATCCGAAGTATACCAAAAACGCATGGATCCTTCCAACTATGACGGATTTATATCGATATCAGCGGAGTATATTTTTTTGATGCCGTCACTCGTTTCCAAGATTAAGACGCCTTCTTCGTCAATTCCAAGCGCTTTGCCGTGAAACGTTCCGTTCAGCGTCCTGGCCGTCAATTCGCGGTTCAGGCTCAAAGCGTAGCTCTCCCATAAAAGCTTGATCGGTTCGAAACCGTAGGCGAGATAGTCTTCATACCTTTTTTCAAATATCGCCATTATCGTTTGAATCAAAGCCGCTCTGTCGATTTTTTCGCCGCTTGCGAGACGAAGGCTTGTCGCTGTTTCTTTTAATTCTTCCGGAAAGTCGTCAGCTATCTGATTGACGTTGATCCCCGGTCCGACGATGACAGAATGGACCTGATCGGCTTCCGCCTGCAGTTCGGTTAAGATCCCGACGACTTTTTTGCCGTTGATCAAAATATCGTTCGGCCATTTGATTTCGGCTGCGATGCCGGTTTGCTCTTCGATTGCCTGAACGATCGCGACTGCGGCTAAAAGCGTCAGTTGCGGCGTTTTTTGCACGGGCATTTCAGGTCTTAAAATGATGCTCATCCAAATGCCGTTTCCTTCCGGGGAATGCCATGCTCTCGCCATTCTTCCCCTTCCTTCAGTCTGCTTGTCGGCAACGATGATCGTTCCTTCCGGCGCACCGTTGTTTGCTAGCTCATGGGCGATTTTTTGAGTTGATGAGACAACATCCTGAAAATGGATGGTCTGTCCCATTTTTTTCGTTTTTAACCCGAGCCTGATTTCATCTTCGGTGATTTTGTCAGGTTTTTTTATCATTTTATAGCCGAGCTTTCGGACCGCTTCAAGTTCATATCCCGATTTTCTCAGATCTTCGATATGCTTCCACACAGCGGTCCTTGAGCATCCGAGCTCTTCGCTGATTTTCTGTCCTGAAATGAATTCGCCGTCGGCTTCTGTAAACAATTGAATGAGTTTCTTTCTTAAATTTGACTGCATGAATCCAGCCACTCCTCTATGGCTTTTTTTTGATTGGCGAGCTCCCCGTTTAACACGGCCCGCTCAATCCGTTTCAAATCATCGGACACCCATTTCCCGGCCGGCTTCTTTCTGAAGTTCAGCAAATCGCTTCCAGACACCGCCAGATCTTTCAGGCTTTTAATCGGAAGCGCATGGTACGACTGTTTGATTTCAGCCAGCCGCTTTTCATCGATTGCCTGCTTGTCCCTTAAGCTGCGGATGGCGGAAGCGGACAGCAGCGTCTCTTCCCCCGCCTCATACATTGAGACGGCGTCCCATTTTTGATCGATTCGCTCAGCCGTCAGGAGCGCCTGTTTTATGACTTTCCCCGGAAGCTTCCACCCTTTTAAAAACCGGTGCGCTTCAGCTGGATCGATCGATATCATGTGAATGAAAGCCGCCCATATATCCGCTCTTTTTTGAAGTTGATAAAAAGGAAAAGCTCGGGCAGCCAGAACGCGCTCCTTTTTGCCGTCCAGCCCCGGAAGCTCCTTGTAAAGCCCTGTTTCAGCCGCCGCTTCCAAAGCCCTGTCCGCTGCTTTTCCTTTTAAAAGTTTTTCGAATTCAACCGTTTTCCGCTCTGTAGAAATATGAGCCAAGAGCAGACGGTTTTCGCAAATCGCCTTTTTTGTATTTGGAGAAAGCTCAAACTCGAGCTGACTCATAAAACGGAGCGCCCGCAGCATGCGAAGCGCATCTTCGTGAAAACGCTCTGCCGGGTCGCCGACCGTTTGAATCAATTTTTCCTGTATGTCGCGGAGTCCGCCGAAATAGTCGATCAGTCTCCCCTGTTCATCCATCGCCATGGCATTAATCGTCAAGTCCCGCCTCTTCAGGTCTTCTTTCAGCGATTTGATAAACTGAACGCCCCTCGGCCTTCTGTAATCCTCGTACTCAAGCTCTGCCCGAAAGGTCGTCACCTCATAAGATTCTCCCTCAAAGAGGACGATGATGGTTCCGTGTTCCTTTCCGACATCAACGGTTTTCGGAAAAATGGCTTCAATTTCTTCCGGGGATGCATCTGTAGCGATGTCAATATCACCGACAAACCGGTTCATTTGGGCATCCCTGACGGCTCCGCCTACAAAGTAGGCCTGCCGGCCGTGTTTTTTCAGCTCACGAAGGAGAGGAAGAGCCTTCAAAAAGAGATCCTCCATTGTCACACTCCCCGTCTGTTAATTGTTGATAAATTTCTTCATATTGCGCGATGATTTTGCTGGAAGAAAAGCGCGCCTTGATGCTTTCCAGCGCCGCTTCCGCAAACTGGCGCTGCAGGCTTTCATCAGTCAGCAAATGGAGCGCCTTACGAGCTGCATCTTCAATATCTCCTACATCGACCAAGTAACCGGATTTACCGTTTTTGATCACCTCGGGAATCCCTCCGATATTGGTGCCGATGCACGGAACGCCGCAGGCCATCGCCTCCAGCAGCACTAAACCGAAGCTTTCCTTCTCGGACAAGAGCAGCTTTAAATCGCTGATGGCGTAAAGCTCTTCTACGCTGTCCTGTTTGCCCAGGAAAAGAACGTCGTCTTTTAATCCGAGCTGTCTGACAAGCTGGCAGATCACGGTCATTTCCGGCCCGTCGCCGACGAGAATCAGCTTCGATTTCATTCGTTTGACAATGCGGCTGAAGACATGGATGACGTCCTGTACACGCTTCACCTGTCTGAAATTGGATACGTGGATGATCACTTTTTCATCAGGGGCAATGCCGTACTGCTCTTTCAGCGAATGATGCTCCTGCTTTTTTAAATACACGCGCTCATCCACAAAATTATAGATCGTTTCGATTTTTTTGTTCGGTTTGATCAAATCATACGTTTGCGCGGCAAGAGCTGAAGAAACCGCGGTTACGCGGTCAGACGACTCGATCGCAAACTTGATCAGGTCTTTTAAAGACGGATCATAGCCGAGCACGGTTATATCTGTGCCGTGCAGCGTTGTGACCGTTTTAATGTTTCCGTTCAGCATTTGCTTTGCTAAAAAAGCGGAAATCGCGTGAGGCACCGCGTAGTGGGCATGCAGAACATCAAGCTGTTCCCGCTTCGCCACCTCCGCCATTTTGCTGGCCAAAGCCAAATCATACGGCGGGTACTTAAACACGGCATATTGATTGACTTCGACTTCGTGAAAATAGATGTTGGAATACACTTTATTGAGCCTGTACGGAACACTTGATGTAATAAAATGAATTTCATGTCCTTTTTCCGCAAGGAGCTTGCCGAGCTCGGTAGCGATAATTCCTGATCCTCCGACACTCGGATAACATGTGATTCCGATTTTTAACTGTTTCATCATCCGCCCCCAAATAAATCGTTGTTTAACAGAAGAGTTCGCTTTGAAAAAAACCCTTCCGCGTATGCGACGCCGACCTCTTTTCCCAAAAGCTTTTCCCTTGCTTCGACCGTTTCAATATATCCGTTCGTCAGCGGTGTTTCAACCGACTGCCGGGAACGGGTGAACTGGCTCTGATAAGCAGCAAGGCTATCCTTTTTTTGATTGATCGTTTCGGAAATGTCGATGACAAATTCAGGTTTATGAAAACCGTTGATCATATAGTAGTACACGTTTTGGACTTTATGGGCCGGCTGTTTTTCTGCATCTTCATATTTATGTATTCCAGCGGAAAAGACCGCTTCTTCGACGATTTCCGCTGCGTGCCCGTGATCGGGATGCCGGTCCTTCGGATAAGGAACAAAAACAAGCTTCGGCTTATGTTTCCGAATGACGGCAACCGCTTCCCTGATCGCCGCCTGGCTGGGAAACAGCCCCCTGTCCGGCAGCGTGAGGGAAATCCGCGAACTGGCGCCGAGAATGTCGGCCGCCAGCGCCGCTTCGCTTTTTCTCGTTTCAACTGTTCCGTTTGAAGACAGTTCAGCCTGGGTTAAATCGCAAATTCCAATTTGAAAGCCTTTTTTAGTATATTTGGCAATGGTTCCTCCCATGCCGATTTCTACATCATCGCTGTGCGCGCCGAAAGCCAGTATATCAAGCATCTCGATCCCCGCCGTGGACAATGTTTCTGAATTCAAATGCGCCTTCCTCGACAGAGCGGATCAAGACTTCCGCCGTTCCCATGTTGGTGGCGAGCGGAATGGCGTAAACGTCAGACAAGCGGATAAGAGCTGACACATCAGGTTCGTGCGGCTGGGCCGTCAGCGGGTCTCGCAGAAAAATCACAAGATCGATGTCGTTTTTCGCGATCAAAGCGCCGATCTGCTGGTCTCCGCCAAGCGGCCCCGATTGAAAGCGCACGACAGGCAGCCCTGTCGCTTCGGTGATTTTTAAACCGGTCGTTCCTGTCGCAAACAGCTCGTGCTTTTTTAAAATGTCTTTATAAGCGGTCGTCAGCTGAATCATGTCCTGTTTTTTTCGGTCATGGGCAATTAAGGCGATTTTCAAAGCGATTTCCCCCTTTTTGTTACTCTATGATATTTTCAAGGCCGTAGACAAGCTGATCGATTTTCATCACTTGTTCAACAGCCAGTTTCACACCAGACATAAAAGATGCGCGGTTGTATGAATCGTGACGGATTTTCAGGGTTTGGCCGTCTCCGCCGAACATTACTTCCTGATGGGCGATCAATCCCGGCAGACGAACGCTGTGGAGACGGATTCCGTTTTGATCGGCGCCTCTTGCTCCCGGCAGAATTTCTTTTTCATCCGGATGTCCCTGCGTTTTCGCTTCGCGAACAGCCGAAATCATTTCCGCCGTTTTCAAGGCCGTTCCGCTTGGTGCGTCAAGCTTTTGATCATGGTGCTGTTCAATGATTTCGACATCAGTAAAATAGTTGGCAGCCATTTGCGAAAACTTCATCATCAGCACGGCTCCGAGCGCGAAGTTTGGCGCGATGATGGCTCCGATCCCCTTCTCGTCGGTCAGTTCCATAAGCTCGTTCAAGTCGCTCTCAGAAAATCCTGTCGTTCCCACAACAGGACGGACGCCGTGCTCGAGCGCGATTTTTGTATGGAGCTTGCCGATTTCCGGCGTTGTCAAATCAATTAGAACTTCCGGAGCCGTTTCTGAAAAGCATTCGGTAATGTCGGTGTAAATGACGGCATCTGAACTTGACATCATCACGTCTGACAGCTTTTCACGGTTATATGTACGGTCGATTGCACCGACCAGCTCAAAATGTGCGGTATCTTCAACAAGTTTGACCGCTTCGCTTCCCATTCTTCCGCGCGGTCCTGCTATGGCGATTTTAATGGTCTCCTTTTGCATCTTCATTCTCCTCTACTTTCCTTCTTCTTTTCTTGTCCAGCGGTCTTTGTCACGGGTGTTGAACTTCTCCATGACCATATCATGCGCTTCATCCAATGATATATGAAGCGAATTCGCAAGACAAACTAAAACGAACAATACGTCGCCGATTTCTTCATCGATCTTTTTTTCCGATTCGGTTTTTTTCTTCGGTTTTTCGCCGTAATGATGGTTGATTTCCCTCGCCAGTTCGCCAAGCTCTTCCGTCAGCCTGGCCATCATGGCAAGCGGACTGAAATAGCCTTCTTTAAACTGGCCGATATATTCGTCAACCTCACACTGTATATCTTTCATCGTTTTTTCTTTCGTCATGCTGACAAAACCTCCTGTCATCTCTTACATGTTAGCGAATTCAAACAAGTTTGACAAATGTTTAAGACTGGTTTGCTGTTTTAAAACGGATACACTATAATATTAACGCCAGCTTATGGAAGGAAAGGAGTTTTTTTATGTTCGGAGACATCAGAATGAAGAACGTCCTGTTTATTTTAGCAGGCGCCGCAGTTTTTTCCTTTGGACTCGTTCATTTTAATATGCAGAACAACTTGTCGGAAGGCGGTTTTACCGGCATTACCCTGCTGCTTTATTTCCTGTTTAACATCGATCCTTCCATATCCAATCTGGTGCTGAACATCCCGGTCTTCTTCATCGGTTGGAAACTCCTCGGCAGAACGGTCTTCTCATATACCATTCTCGGCACAGTCAGTCTGTCGGTGTTTTTATGGATTTTTCAGCGCTTCCAGATTCATATGCCGCTACAGAACGATCTTGCGCTCGCGGCTCTTTTTGCAGGCGTGTTTATCGGTACCGGATTGGGCATTATTTTCAGATACGGCGGAACGACGGGCGGCGTCGATATTATTGTGCGGCTGATCAACAAATATTTTCAAGTGCCGATGGGCAAAGCCATGTTTGTGTTTGACGCCTGCGTTATTACATTATCCCTTATTTTTTACCTCTCTTATAAGGAAGCGATGTACACGCTTGTTGCCGTATTTGTCGCCTCAAAAGTCATCGATTTTATGCAGGAAGGCGGTTATGCCGCAAAAGGCGCCACCATCATCTCTGAAAAGAACGATAAGATCCAGCGCAAAATCATTGAAGAAATGGAAAGAGGCGTCACGGTTTTAAAAGGTCAGGGGTCATATACGAAAACAGACCGGGACGTTCTCTACTGCGTCGTTCCGAAAAATGAAGTTTTCCAGCTGAAAAATGTGATTACCTCGGTCGACCCGCACGCTTTTGTAGCCGTAAGCGACGTCCACGACGTTCTGGGAGAAGGGTTTACGCTTGATGAGAACAAAAATCCCATCACCCGCTGATTGAAGGTCAGCAAAAAAAGAAGCTCGCGATCAGCGGAGCTTCTTATTTCGGCCAATCTTTTTCTCTTTTTCTGCGCCTGTCCTCTTCGGCTTTATACTTTCTGAACCCGACATATGTCAGCGTCGAGAGGATAATGCTTCCCGTCGTCAGGATGACCCATAACAGTGAAGGGTCTGCATCATCTTCTTCTACTTGATCAAACACATCTTCCAAATCTTTTTCCAAAAGCGTCAGCCTTTCCAGCTTGCTGCTCTCCGTCATTTGCTGAAAGCCCCCGTTCTCCACGACTGCAATATGGTTGGAGACGCTTTTTAACTGCTTTGGCGAAACATCAATCGTTAAGCTTGGATAAATCGTATCATACAAGGATAAAAAATGATTCCACTTTTCCCTGAATGTCAGGTTGTCTTCTTTCTGAATCCCGGCCTTCAAAGCGCTGAAAGCATCCATGATCGGCTTTTTCAAACTGCTCCACAGCGGATCATGGTCAGATTCTATGGCGTCCATCAGCATTCTAAACTGGGCGGCGGCTTTAAATTTCTCCTGCTGTGCGACCTCTTCGCTTTCCAGCCTTTTCAGCGTATCATGGTAGGCCAGACTGACCTGGCGGATTTCCGAGCCTGTCATAATACCCTCTGTTTCGCCTTTCTCCGCTGCTTTCAGCCGTTTTTCAAAGTATTGAAGAATTTGTACCGCTTCCTCATATTGAGACTGCCTTGTTAGCTGGAATACCGTATCTGACAGTTCCGTCAATTCCTGCAAAGCCGATGATTCTTCCGCTTTTAAACCGGCCGCAGGAAAAACAAGCGCAAGCATCATGCAAAGGATCACCTTTCGTATCATTACGGTCCCTCCCACTCCTTCTATTAAAGCCTATGAAGAGAGGGACAAGGTTAGACCAAGATTGTGAATCCGTGTTACAGCTTAAAAGCTTTCCTGGACAAAACCAAGTAATAGGCCAAACCGATCGAAGCGATGCTGAGCCAAAATGTAAAATAGCCGATCTGCGGCATATATTGATCGAGCATTGAATAATTCGGCATCATGCCAAACAAGTAATCAATGACATCGTTATGCAGCGTCCACACAGCCGCAAGCGCCAAATGCCACCCTTTAAACCGGTAATGAGGGGCGTACAGCACGCCTTGCACAGCCATTGCGAAGTGCGACGCGATCAGCATATAGCCCGTCCAATGGAGGCTTCCGGACACCGCAAGCACGAGGATATTCATCACAACCGCCCACAGCCCGTATTTGACGAGCGTAACAAGCGCAAGCGCCTCAAAGAGAGGAGCATTCCTTCCCAATAAAAGTCCGATGAGAACAAATAAAAAAAACAATGTCGCCGTCGGGCTGTCGGGAACGAAAATCAGAAATTTCGCAGGCGTATTCGTCAGCTGCGGAAGGTACCAATAATACCCGTAAACCGTACCGAAGAAATTAATGATCAAAAGCAGCAGAAGCAGCGGCTTTTGAGCGAGCATGTAGGAAATCAGTTTCAAAGCAATCAACTCACAGTCTCTTTAAATAAAAAAAGCCGCCGCCGAGTCAGCTTCACAGACTGACCGCAGAAACGTGCGCCAAGAAGCAGCGGCCTTTCCGGCTTCCGTACGGTTCACGATCAGCAGCGGTCAAATTTGACAAGGCCATCGACATCGTCGACAGCCCGAGAGGCTGACTTGGCGTCAGCTTCAACTCTATCAAGAGTATAGCCTGCCTTCATCAACTTGACAACCGTTTTATTTCGCCGTTGTTTCGGAAATGAATTTAGACAGTTCTTTAAGCTCTTTATCAGATCCTTTAAAAACGCCAGCAGGCATTTCGCCTTTTCCTTCCTTGGCGATTTTCGCAATCTCTTCCGGAGACAAGCCGTTGTCAACGAGAGACGGGCCTGCCGCTCCTCCCTGCATGTTGTCTCCATGGCACGAGATACAGCCTTGCTCCTGATAAATCTTATACCCTGCTGCACTCGTATCAATATTGGCCTCTTCCTTGATTTTACCCTGCTCTTCAGCAGCGGCCCAGTCGTGAGTTGCAACTGACTGCCATGTTAAGAAAACAGTCGCTGAAATGGCCAAAAGCATCAACCCTACGGCAACCGGGCGTTTAAACGGCCTTCTTTCAGGGCCTCTGTCAAGAAACGGCGCCAATAAAAGCGCTCCGAATGCAATTGTCGGGATAATAATTGCGCCGACCACGGTATACGGTCCGGCAGCATATTCGTATTTCAGCAATTGGTAAAGAAATAGAAAATACCAGTCTGGCAAAGGTATGTAGCCGGTATCGGTCGGATCTGCCATCCGCTCGAGCGGAGGCTCATGGACGATGGTCAGCACGAGAAAACCGACAAGGAAAACCGCCCCGACCATCCATTCTTTCAGCAGGAAATTCGGCCAGAACGCTTCCGTTTTCCCTGGAAATTCGGAATAATCTTTTGGAATATTCGGTTTTCTTTCCGCCGGGATCCGTGAATCACCGACAAACTTCATCCCTTTTCCCCTTTTCATGCCATCCCCTCCTTCTCAATTGAGTCGCTCGTTTACAGCGGCCCAGAAATTCCTTGCTTGCGAATCATGATAAAGTGTGCAGCCATCAGTCCGAACAGAGCGGCTGGCAGGAAAAAGACGTGTATGGCAAAAAAGCGCGTCAACGTCTGAGCGCCGACAATATCCGGATGACCGGCAAGCAGCGTTTTAATTTCCGAGCCGATCAGCGGCGTCGCCTCAGCAATCTGCAAACCTACTTTTGTCGCAAACAGAGCTTTCATATCCCAAGGCAAAAGGTAGCCTGTAAAACCTAAACCGAGCATGACAAAGAAGATCAAAACGCCGACAATCCAGTTCAGCTCTCTCGGCTTCTTATAGGCCCCCTGGAAGAAAACCCTGAGCGTATGAAGAAACATCATCACAATGACCAAGCTTGCACCCCAGTGGTGCATTCCCCTTACAATCTGTCCGAACGCCACTTCATTCTGCAAATAATAAACAGATTCCCAAGCATTTTTAATATCCGGAACGTAATACATCGTCAAAAACATGCCGGACAGCACCTGAATCACAGTAACGAAAAACGTCAATCCCCCGAAGCAGTACACGAAAGCTGAAAAATGGTGAGCCGGGTTCACGTGTTCAGGAACTTCATGGTCGGCGATGTCCCGCCAGAGCGGCGTAATGTCAAGTCTTTCGTCCACCCAGTCATAAATTTTGTTTAGCATGATCACCCATCCTTCCTCGGCTTGGCTTTCCCTAAGTAAAGGTAGCCGTCTTTAACCTCTTGCTCATAGCGGTCCAAAGGAGCAAGCGGCGGAGTTCCGGGCACGTTGGTACCATCCTTTTCATAAAGTCCGTAATGGCACGGACAAAAGAACTTATTCGGATTTTTAGGATCGCTGTTCCAGTTGACCGTACACCCCAAATGTTTACAAACCGGTGATAAAGCTACAATTTCGTCCCCACTTTTGAAAACCCACGCTGATCTCGATTCTTCCGATTCGTACCAGGCATCCACTTGTTTGATTTTAAAATCGAAGCGCTGCGGTTCATTTGTCAATTCATCAACGCTGACAACCTGAACCATGTCCTGATCTTCAGTCGGCCTTAAAACCGGATCGAGCGCGAAGCGAACCATAGGCATGAGCATCCCCGCCGCCATAAAGCCGCCGACTCCAGTCAGCGTATAGTTTAAAAACTGACGTCTGGATACCCGATGTCTTTTTTCGCTCATCTTCATATCCCCCCTCAAGTCCCCAGCTACAATATAACTGAAATAGAAAAAAATTCATGAAACTAGGACACCCTCATAATATATCAATATTTTAGGAAGGTCAACATTCCCAAAATCATTATACAAAGGAAATGTAAGTGTTTTTATTAAGAGTTCCAATATTGTAACAAAATGTTCAATATTTGCTCAATTTGGTCTTCCAGCAGCTTCTGTTTTAACGAATCCTTCATATGTTCGAGCGGAATCGCCGGAACCCACAGCAGCTTTTGCTCGCTTTCGAGCACCTGCTTCCAGCGTTCATCCGTCGTTAAAAACACGATGTGGCGAAAATGTTTTCCGGCCATTTCTTTTAAATCGGCGATATGCTGCGCCGATTTTTCATCCGCATCTAAATATGTACAGGGCGGAAACAAATAGATTCTGCCCTTCAGCTGCCTTTCAAGTTCTTCTGCAAGTATAGACGTAAATTCCCCTTTTGATACGGCTGATTTAAACTGATCTCCCAAATCAACCGATATTAAAGGGATGACAGCTGTATCGATGTATTCTTTCGCGTTCAAGTAAACATCCGCATCGTGCGTATTCCATTTCACGGCTCCCGGCCTCCTCATTTTGACAGCGCTTTCTCCGGAGCTGAACAAGCCTTGCTCTCGGCAAGGCTTGATTGGCTGCGGATTATCGCAGCTGGCTCAGTTGTTTAGCTAGTTTTTCGAAGCTTTCTTTATCTTGGCGGTCAAGCGCTTCATCGATTTCCCGCAGCAGCTTTTGTCTCTGAAAAGTGGAAATGGAATGCTCCAAAATCTGTTCAGCGACAATTTTATCTTTTTCATTTTCATATAGGTCTTTCGGAATATGGGGATTGGCTTCGAGTACAGCCGCATATTCCGGAGAATTATAGGCTGAGCGGAAGTTCAGCTGGATAAAGAGATCCTGCTGCTTATTCAGCCTGATATCATGAAATGATTTTTCTGCATCGGTCGTCATGACATTTTCTTTATAAAAACGAAAAGGCACTTCCTCAACGCAGTGGGTAGACATGATAATGCCCCTCGGACAAAATTCGGCCTGCTCGACAAAATGCACTTTTTCCATCAGCGAGTCATGGCTCATTAAATAATTCAGAATCCATACACACTCTCTTCGTTTCAGCTGATAATGGTTGAGAAACCAGCGGATAAAATCTTTTTTTTCATTGACAGAAACAGGGGTCTGCATGTTATTCCCTCCTCTATCGCATCTTGTGTATTACTTTATAAATTCCACACAAACCGATCATATCCTGCTTATTCAAAGGAATTTTCATCTTCGATTCTGAAAATCGTCTCCTGGACTTCCTCGTTTGCCGGGTCGAGCTCTGCCAGTTTTTTCAGCAGAGGAAGCGCTTCTTTCCGCCGTCCTTCTTCAAGCAGAAACATTGAATATTCGTAAAGGAAATCGGCGTCATCCCGATAGTGCAAAAATGCGTTCTCATATTCCTCACGCGCCTTGTCGTACGCCTCTGTCCGGGCGAACGCCGATGCCAGATGCCAGCTGAACTTCGGATCATCCTCTCCGTATTTGCGCACTTCCTGTACGAGTTCAATGATGCTCTCATCGTCTTCTTCTTCAAGAAACAGGGCAAGCAGCATATGGACGGCTTCCAGATATCCGGGGTCCAGCGCCAGCGCTTCACGAAGCAGCTCTTTCGCTTCCGAATGCCTTTTCGTTTTTAAGGCTGCTTTTGCAGCGGAAAGATAAAGCTCTTTGTTGAATTCATCGAAGCGGATTCCTTCTTTTGCCGTTTCAAATGCTTCTTCATAAAGCCCTTCTGCTTCAAAACTGTTTGCCAGAGGCTTGTAAAGTGAAGAATAAGCGGGATCCATTTCCTTCAGCTCTGTCAGCTGTTTAATCGCAGTTTTAGGATACCCCGCTTTCAGCGCCGTAAAACCAAACCCGAACAGTGTGTTGGGCTCCGGGTTCTCCTTGACGGCTTTTTCATACCATTCAAGCGCTTCTTCAAACGCGCCGGATGAACTCAATGATTCCGCCAGCCTTTGGTACACATTGACACCGCCGATGACGGCTTCTTCTTCGGCCGCTTTTTTGAATTGACGGACCGCTTTGCCGTAAGCTCCCTGAGTGAAATACAGCTCTCCCAAAGCAAAATCGATTACCGGCTCATCCGGCAAAATGGCTTGCGCCTTCAACAGCTTTTGCTCGCTGACTTCAAACAGACCCTGCATCTGATAGAGGTCAGCCATTAAAAGCAGGCACTGCGGGTACGCTTCGTCTGTTTCCGGAATCGTTTCAAGCACGCTGAGCGCTTTTTCTTCCTGATCGGTTTCGATGAGGAGTTCGGCATAAAAGCATGTCAGTTCCGTTTCATCCGGATACAGTTCATGGAGATCATTCGCGATAGCGATAGCCTTATCGACAATTCCCCATTCGTAATACAGCTGAGCTACTATGGCTTTGTCTTCATCATGAAGGTCAGACTCGATATCAGCAAGCTTTTTCAATCCGCTTTCCGTGTGGCCTGCTTCAACTAATTTTATGGCTTCTTGAATCGAAGTATTCAAATCTAAACGTCCCTTTCTTTCGTCAATTCATCGCCTGCCGTATCAGCCGGCATATCGCGGTGAGTTACTTACTATCATAATTCACGCGGCGGCTTCCGGCAAATATGTTGCCCGCACAGCTGGATGAAGCAGATTGATTCTGTTAAGACAAGCTATGCGGGAGACATTCGTTTTATGATCAAACGCCCGGCTTTCATGATTTTCCGGGCTGAAAAAGCCTGAGCACAAGGCTTCAGGCTTTTTTTGCAAGCTTTTCGATATGTTCAAAAAACGAAGGATATGAGACGCTCACAGCTTCAGGCTGTAAAATGTCGATCGGCTGCTTGCAGATGCAGGCGGCGATTCCCAGCATCATTCCGATCCGGTGGTCCCCGTGGCTTGAGACTTTCGCGCCGCCTGTAAGAGGCGTCCTGCCGTGAATCTTCATCCCGTCTTCTGTCGGCTCGATGTTCGCACCGATTTTTTTCAGCTCTGAGGCGACGGTGTCGATTCGGTTCGTTTCTTTTACTTTGAGCTCAGCCGCGTCTTTGATGACCGTCGTTCCTTCAGCCTGTGTAGCGAGAAGAGCGATGATCGGTATTTCATCGATGAGGCGCGGGATCAAATCGCCCGAAATTTCAGCGGCTTTCAAGGAGGACGTTTTGATTCTCAGATCGCCGTACGGCTCGGCGTTTCCGGCATTTTTTTCTTCGATGTCAAGATCGGCTCCCATTTCTTTCAAAACATCGATGATTCCCGTCCTGGTCGGATTGAGTCCGACATTGCGAAGCACGACTTCACTGTCAGGAACTAGCGATGCCGCTGCCAGGAAAAACGCAGCTGATGAAATATCACCCGGCACGAAGACTTCGGCCGCTTTCAGGTGCTGCCCGCCCTCAATCGTTACGCTTGTTTCATCTTCCTGAAGGCTGACGCCGAACATCGACAGCATCCGTTCCGTATGGTCTCTTGATTTATGAGGCTCCGTCACCGTTGTGGCGCCTTCGGCCTGCAGACCCGCAAGCAGAACGGCAGATTTGATTTGCGCACTTGCAACAGGCGACTGAAAATCGATCGCTGCCAGATGTCCGCCGCGGACAGAAAGCGGTGTGTATTCCCCTCCGGCGCGGCCGTCGATTTTCGCTCCCATTTTTCGAAGCGGTTCTGTGACACGCTTCATCGGCCTTTTGGCGATACTCTCATCGCCGGCGACTGTACTGTGAAACGGGCGTCCCGCCAAAATGCCGAGCATCAGCCTGATCGTCGTTCCGGAATTCCCTACGTCAAGGAGCTCCGCAGGCTCAGCCAGCTGATCGAGCCCTTTGCCGAGGACGGTGACATCACTGCCATTCTGTTCGATTTCCACGCCCATTTTCCGAAAGCAGGCGATCGTGCTCAAGCAGTCGGCCCCTGGCAAAAAGTTTTTGATGACCGTTTTCCCTTCTGCTATGGCTCCGAACATAACAGAGCGGTGAGAGATGGATTTATCTCCCGGAATATGAAGCTCTCCTTTTAGTGAACTGATTTTTCCTCTTTTCATGTGTTCCACCTCAATCAGCATAAAATGTTTCATATTTTGCGCGGGTTTGAATGCATTTTTCGGCGCGTTTTCGATCTTCATCGGATTGAAAGCTGATTCTGAGAACACCGTTTATGTCTTCCCTCGTTTCAATAATCCGGATGTTCGTAATGCTGATTTTCTCGTCAGCGAGAATCGCCGTAATTTCCGAGATGACCCCGGGATGGTCGGGGACATCGACATAAAGATCGTAAAAGGAAGGGATCGCGCCTTTTTGCCGCAAAGGCAGACCGTCGCGGTATTCCTTGGCCTGCCGAAAAAATTCAAACAGCCCGTCTGCATCTTCATTTTCGACAAAAGACTGAATTCTGTCCAGCTCATATTTCCATTCGTCAAACCGCTCCAATATTTTATCTTTATTGTGTAAAAGAATATCGCGCCACATCGCCGGGCTGCTTGAGGCAATTCTCGTAATATCGCGGAAGCCCCCTGCGGCAAAACGCTTGACGAGCGGGTACTGATCTTCGAATTTGACGGTCTGGTGGACGAGACTGGCCGCTACGACGTGCGGAAAGTGGCTGATCACGCTTGTAACGGCGTCGTGTTCAGCCGGAGACATTTCCACAAACTTTGCATTTGTTCCCTTGAGCAGATCTTTTAAGGAAGCAACTGCTTCTTTGCCGGCGGAGCCGGAAGGCGTCAAAATATAAAACGCGTTCTCGAAAAGGAAGTCTTTGGCGGCTGCGACGCCCGATTTATGCGATCCGGCCATCGGATGGCCCCCGATAAACCTGTATTCATCCGGCAGCACTTTCTCGGCATGGCTGACGACCTTTTGTTTCGTGCTGCCGACATCTGTAATGAGCAGCTTTTTTTTGATGCCTGAAGCGGCAAGTTCATCAAGCATGTGAAGCGTCTGTTCGACCGGCGCCGCTAAAAAAACGGTTGACGCTTCTTTCACCCCTTCTAAAAAAGAAGCAGCCGGAGCATCAATAACGCCAAGCTTTTGTGCAGCTCTTGCCTGCTCTTCTGACACGTCAAACCCGATGATCCGTTTGCCGGGGTGTTCCTTTTTGATGGCAAGGGCGATCGATCCGCCGATTAAGCCCAAACCGGCCAATAAAATCGTTTCATTTGGTTGAGTCATTTTTTATCACCTAGTTCATCAATAGACTAAAGAGGTGACTGAATCATCACCTCTTACAACATGCCGGCTAACGTTTTCAACAAGCCTTCGTTCTGTTCCTTCGTACCGACCGATATTCTAAGGAATGTCGGAAAGCCGAGCGCATTCCCCGATCTGACGATATAGCCTTTTTTCAGCAGCTCCAGGAAAAGTTCGTCTGCATCCCGTTTAAAATCGATCAGCACAAAGTTCGTTTGTGAAGGATAGTAAGTTAGTCCGTGCTCATCACAGAAATCGTAGTACTGTTTGAGCCCTTCATTGTTTTTTCTCACGCAATCGTCGATAAATGCCTGATCGCCAAGGGCGGCAAGCGCCGCAGCCTGGCCGAGCCGGTTTGTATTAAACGGCTGTCTCGCCGGCTCAACCGCCTGAATCAGCTGTTCAGAGGCAATCCCGTAGCCGACCCTCAAAGACGCTAAACCGTAAGCTTTTGAAAACGTCCTGAGAATCATCAGGTTCGGAAAGCGTTCTAAAAGCGGAATGGTCTCAGGGTAGTCTTCAGCCGTTACGTATTCGTAATAAGCTTCATCGACGACAGCAAGGACATGTTCAGGGACTTTTTCAAGAAAACGGATCAGGTTGCGGCCGGATTCATACGTTCCGGTCGGATTGTTCGGGCTGCAAACCCAGACAACCTTCGTCTGTTCATCGATCGCCTCCAGCATTGCATCAAGGTCGTGGCAGCCGTTTTCAAGCAGGCCGATTTCCCTGACTTCCGCTCCTTCTATGACAGCATTGTGCTTGTATTGTGAAAATGTCGGATTCGCCATTACAGTGTTTGAGACAGGGTCCAACAAAGAGCGGGAAATAATTTGAATGACTTCGTCTGTTCCGTTTCCCAAGATGATGTTCGTTTCGTTTACGCCGAGATGGGAGGCAAGCTTTGTTCTCAATGCCGCACTATAGCCGTCAGGATAGAGAGCCATTTGCTGCACTTCGGTCTGGAGCGCTGCTTTTGCCGCTTCCGAACAGCCGTAAGGATTTTCATTTGAAGCAAGCTTGACGACCCGGTCGAGGTTGAATTCTTTTTTGACCTCTTCAATGGGTTTGCCCGGCTTGTAAGGCGTTAATTGTTTTAACTGTTCTTTAATTTGCAACATTCTGTCACCTCATTTTACCATGTACGATCCGCTAAATGTCTTAGCGTATGCCTCAAACGCCTTTAAGGCTTGTTCCCTTGTCTCAGGAGCGATGAGTTCGTCTTTCAGCTCTTCGATTTTTCTGACAAGGGCGCTTCCCACGACAACACCGTCCGCCAGTTCATTCATCATCTCCACTTGTTTGGAGCTGGAAATCCCAAACCCAACGGCAACCGGGACGGAGCTCATTCCTTTAACAGACCTGATAAATGAAGAAACAGAATCTTCGAATTCATTGCGCACACCTGTCACACCGAGCGAAGAAACGCAATACACAAAACCTTCCGCCTGCTGCGTTATTTTTTGAATACGCGATTCGCTTGTCGGCGCGACCAGCGAAATATAGGTAATCCCGTGTTTTTTACACTGCTGCTGCAAATATACGCTTTCCTCAAAAGGAAGGTCCGGTACAAGGAGTCCGTCTAGCCGATTTTGTCGCAGTAAAGCGAAAAAGTGATCTGTATCTAATTGTAACACAGGATTATAATACGTAAAGAGAATAATCGGAATATGGACGCCGTTTTTTTTCATTTCACCGCCAAGCCTGATCGCTTTTACGATGTTCATGTCGTTGTCAAGCGCCCTTTTGGACGCGCGCTGAATCACCGGGCCGTCAGCGAGCGGATCAGAATACGGAACCCCGAGTTCAAGGGCGGACGCCCCCGCCTCCTGAAGGGATTTCGCCAGCTCGATCGAGATTTCAGGCAGCGGATCTCCCGCTGTAATAAACGGAACAAATAACTTATCGGACGGCTGATTTTTCAGATTGAACATCTTGATTCACCTCTTCTTCCAACACCTTCATCAAGGTATGGACGTCTTTGTCTCCCCTGCCTGAAAGGCAGACGAGAACACTTTTCTCTCTCGGCAGTTCTTTAGCGATGTCAAATGCTTTTGCCAATGCATGGGCGGATTCAATAGCCGGCAAAATGCCCTCTGTCTCTGTCAGCAGCCTTAATGCCGAGACCGCTTCATCATCTGTGACAGATTCATACGTGACGCGCCCTGTTTGATGAAGATGCGCGTGCTCGGGGCCGACCCCCGGATAATCAAGTCCGGCTGAGATGGAATAAGGCTCAATGATCTGTCCGTACTTGTCTTGGATCAAGTAGGTCAAAGAACCGTGGATGACGCCTTTTGTCCCCTTTGTGATCGTTGCCGCATGAAGGGGGGTGTCGACACCTTTTCCCGCAGCTTCGACTCCGATCAGTTCAACAGTTTCTTCAATGAACGCGCTGAACATCCCGATCGCATTGCTGCCGCCTCCGACACAGGCGACAACTTTATCTGGGAGGCTTTGCTCCAATTGATAAAACTGCGCTTTCGCCTCTTCGCCGATCATCCGTTGAAATTCGCGGACGATATAAGGATACGGGTGCGGCCCGACGACGGAACCGATCATGTAAAAATGATCCTGGCAATGCTGAACCCAGTAGCGGATCGCCTCGTTTGTAGCATCTTTTAATGTCCCGTTTCCACTTGACACCGGAACGACCTCCGCTCCCAAGAGCTTCATCCGAAACACGTTCAGCGATTGTCTGGCAACATCTTCTTCACCCATAAAGACAATGCATGACAAGCCGAACTTTGCAGCGACCGTCGCCGCAGCCACGCCGTGCTGTCCTGCGCCGGTTTCAGCGATGAGCTTTGTTTTCCCCATTTTCTTGGCCAGGAGCGCCTGGCCGAGGGCATTGTTGATTTTGTGGGCGCCTGTATGGTTTAAATCTTCTCTTTTTAAGTAAATCTTCGCTCCGCCCAGCTGTTTTGTGAGCTGGTCTGCGAATGTCAAAGCCGTCGGCCTGCCTGAGTAGTCATTTAAAAGTTTTTGATAAACCTGTTGAAATGAAGGGTCGTCTTTCAGTTCAAGAAACGCTTTTTCGATTTCTTCCAAAGGCTGCATGAGTGTTTCCGGGACGAATTTCCCGCCAAAATCACCAAACCTGCCTTGTTCATTCGGATATGAATACATGTTCGAACATCCTTTCTTCTAGAAGGCTGATCAGCTTTTCGCTTTTCTTGCCTCTTTCTTCAATTCCGCTTGCCAGGTCGATTCCCGGCGTGCGCCGCTTTACAAGATCTGCGATTGTATCCGGGTTCACGCCCCCGGCGATAAACAGGCGTTTTCCCTCTCTTTGTGCTGCATCTTTATACTTTGGGACGCTGTCCCACGAAAACGAAACGCCCGTTCCTCCTCTCATCCCTTTAACAGATGAGTCGATGACATACCCGTCGATGTAAGGTGCGAAAGATGCCATTCGCTGAACGGTATCATCCCTATGATGGAGTGCCTTCCAAATCTCGCAGTCTGTCATGCTTTTCAGCCGCTTGATGTCTGCCGCCGTTTCATCTCCGTGAAGCTGGATCACGTCCAAACCGGCATCTTTTACGATTTCTGCTATTCTGCAAATGTTCTCATTAACAAAGACGCCGACAAGCTTTTTACCTGCTGTATCCGTTTTGCCACACCAAAGTTTCACATCCTCCGGGTCTGCCGATCGTTTGCTTTCGGCGAAAATAAATCCGAGATAATCGGCTTTCGAGCGGGCTGTCACCTTTAAATCTTCCAATGAATGAATCCCGCAATATTTTAAGCTCGGTTTCTCCATCATCCGTTCTCTCCGAATAACGCATGGACAGCCTTCAGCTGTGACGGCTCTCTCATCAACGATTCGCCGACAAGCACGGCCCGGGCTCCGCACGCTTTTACAAATGCGAGGTCTTCCGGTTTTCCGATGCCGCTTTCGCTGATGAGAACGGTCCCTGACGGAACGAGTTTTGCCATACGCTCTGTTTGCCCGACGGACGTTTCAAAGGTTTTTAGATTTCGATTGTTTACGCCGATGATTTCGGGTGTAAAGACATTTAAAATGCCCTCAAGCGTCTCTTCACCATGAACTTCGACGAGCACATCCATGCCTTTTTCAGCGGCTTGCCGGTAGAGTTCAAACAGCTTTTGCGGTTCAAGCGCCTCTCCGATCAGCAGGATCGCATCCGCTCCGATGCGGTCCGCTTCTTCAATCTGAATGGAATCAATGATAAAATCCTTGCGCAGAACAGGCAGGGAAACCGAGCGTTTCACATCTGACAAATAGCTGTTCCTCCCTTGAAAAAAAGGTGTATCTGTCAGAACAGATAAACAATCGGCTTTAGCCTGTTCGTACTGTTTAGCGATCTTTACGGGCTCAAAATCTTCCTGAATCACGCCTTTTGACGGAGAAGCTTTTTTCACCTCCGCAATTAAAGCGATAAACCGGTTCGGAGAAAGGAGCGCCTTTTTAAATGACCGCTTTGGCAGCTTTAAATCTTCCGGCAGTTCGATCTTTAGAATGTCTTCTCGTTTTCTATCAATAATTTGATTAAGCATACAACTCTTCCTCTTTCTGTTTTAATCGCTCCAGCTGATTGAGCGCCTCTCCGCTTGCAACAGCTTCTAAAGCGAGCGCAACGCCCTCTTTTAAATCCGCTGCCTGTTCTGCGGCGTATAAAGCGGCTCCGGCGTTAAACGCCGCGATATGAACAGCCGAATCCGGAGCGCGGTTTTTCAAAATATCGACGATGAGACGGCCGCTTTCTTCAGGCGTCGCCACCTGAATGTCGCTCAGCCTGCCGAGCGGCAGACCGACATCGCCAGGCTCAACGGTGTATTCGTACGTTTTGCCGCCTTTCAGTTCAATAACATCTGTCGGCGATGTGATCGACAGTTCATCAAGGCCGTCCCTGCTCGACACAAACAATACGTGTTCCGTTTCAAACGCTTCAAGAGCGCGGGCCATGAGCTTTGCTTTTTCGATCGAGTAGACGCCGATCACCTGGCGTTTGGCTTTCATCGGGTTGCTGAGCGGGCCGAGCAGATTGAATACGGTTCTGAAAGCCAGATCCTTCCTTGCGCCGGCCACGTGCTTCATGGAAGAGTGATAGCTTGGCGCATACAGGAACCCCATGTTGCGGTGTTCAATGCTTTGAATTGTTTCTTCAGGCGACGTCTGAATTGAAACGCCGAGATATTCGAGAACATCAGCGCTCCCGCTTTTTGAAGAAACCGAACGATTCCCGTGTTTTGCGATTTTTGCCCCGGCTGATGAAGCGATGATCGCCGCCGCTGTGGAAATATTGAAGGTGGAGCTTCCGTCTCCTCCGGTTCCGCACGTATCGACAACATGTTCCGGCCCGTCTATTGTATGTGCCTGCTCCCGCATGGCTCTGACAAATCCCGCAATCTCTTCAGCCGTTTCTCCCCTGTAGGCGAGAACGGACAGGAGGGCTCCGATTTCCGCGGCGCTCAGCGAGCCGGTCATCATATCACGCATGATGCTGTATGCCTCGGTTTCATTCATTGTCCCTCCGTTAACGCATGATTTCAGCAGTTCGTTCATTGCCGTCCTCCCCCTTTTCGAGAAACATTTCTTCTGCGATTTGAATCGTTTTTAACAGAGCCCCCGCTTTATTACACGTCTCTTCCCACTCTTTTTCAGGCACGGAGTCGGCTACGATGCCTGCTCCGGCCTGAATGGACGCCACTCCGTTTTTCACGCTCATCGTCCGGATCGTGATGCATGAATCGATATTTCCGTCAAATCCGATATAAGCAATGCATCCCCCGTAGGTTTCCCTCGGTTCGGGCTCGAGCTCATTCAAAAGCTGAATCGCGCGGATTTTCGGAGCGCCGGTCAAAGTTCCGGCCGGAAATGCGCTCATTAAAGCGTCTACCGGATGAACGCCCGCTTTTAAAGAGCCGGTTACGATCGAAATGATGTGCATGACATGTGAAAAGGAAACGATTTTCGTAAACTCGGGCACTTGGACAGATCCGTACTCAGCTACTCTGCCGATATCATTTCTCGCCAAATCGACGAGCATGTAATGTTCCGCTTTTTCTTTCTCATCAGCCAAAAGCTCTTTTTCGAGCCGCTTATCCTCAGCCTGATCAGCGCCTCTTTTCCTCGTACCGGCGATCGGATGAATTTCAAGATGACCGTTTTGAACATGGATCAGGCGTTCAGGCGAACTTCCCACAAGATCGCGGTCAGGAAGCTTCATGTAGTACATGTACGGGGACGGGTTGACCATTCTCAGCACTCTGTATAACTCAAAAGAACTGACCTTCACCGGAATATCGAACCTTTGCGAAAGGACGCCTTGAAAAATGTCTCCCGCTTTAATGTACTCTTTCAAGCGATCGACATCGGCCAGAAACCGGGATTTCTCATATGTTGATTGAACCCCTTCAAAGCTGGGGGCCGTGTGCCGGCCTTGCGGGAGAAACAGCTCTTTCGGCGCTTTCCGGTCTGACAGCCTGTGTGTAAGCTGTTTGAGCTCTTCTTTCCCTTTTTTGAAAATGCGCTGTTTTTCCTCCCTTGTTTCACTGCCTTCAAGCCTTGCATAGTGGATGAAATGCAGCTTTTTCAGCTCGTGATCATAAGCGATCATCGTCCGGCAGACAAACAGGAGGCATTTTTCCATCTCCGTTTCTTTGCTGTGCCCTTTGATCGACGGTTCAATGAGCGGCATTAAATCGTAGCTTAAATAGCCGACCGCTCCCCCTGTAAACGGGATGTCGAGCTCAGGCGCTTTGATCGAATACGTCTCTGACATCCATTCGAGAATTTCTTTTAACTGTGAAGCTGAATAAAGCTTCTTCTGCTTTTGATCGCAGGCGTGAAACCGGCCGCATTCTTCTTTGATCGTCAAAAAGGGGTCTAAGCCGATGAAAGAATATCTTGACCATGCGGAGGTTTCATCCTGGCTTTCCAGCAAATACACGATGTCTTCCTGCAGCTTCTCGACCAGTTGAACGGGCGTCAACGTATCGACGGAAAAATTCTCGATTATCGGTATCGTTTTAAAGTGTGAAGTATCCTCTGAAAAAGAGG
The DNA here is from genome assembly GCF_030449715.1 of Bacillus sp. LB7. Taxonomy (NCBI): domain Bacteria; kingdom Bacillati; phylum Bacillota; class Bacilli; order Caryophanales; family Bacillaceae; genus Bacillus; species Bacillus sp. LB7. The sequence continues at coordinate 285,110 of NZ_JASGCA010000001.1, read as the reverse complement.
CAAAATCGGTTTGCAGACTCAACAATCTCTCACTCCTTATAGAGGCGGAGAGAATGAGAAGAAGGCCTTTAGAGGACAAATGATTGAATTGAAGAGGGGAAAACGAAACAAACCCAAAAGAACATGTCTTTTGGGTAGAATGAATAAACGTTTTGTCTCAACTCAGCTCATCTCAGCTCATTCTCAATCTACCCTAGTCTCATACTCAGCTTTTCTAAACTAAAACCCCATACACACTCCTGTGTATTTCAAGGTTTCTACAATCGTATTACAATTCAGTATTTTTTGTCAATGATAAATCAGGCCTGAGCGTTACGGCATTTTCTAAATAAACGTGGCGGACTTCATCCTGCCGCATATCCGTCTGAACCGTCATCATCACTCTGATGCATTTTTTAAGAGCGTGTTCAACATCCATTTCCTGCATGCACATGACGGGCACATGCTGCCAGCCGTCAAACATTCTGACGACCTTCGCGGGAAAAGCAGCGTGAATATCAGAAGTAGCAGAAATTAAAATCTGCACGACTTGTTCAGGTTTGAGCTGATTTTCATCGATCATTTTTCCGATCAGCTGCTTCGTCCGCTCCGTAATGTCTTTTTCTGTATCCCGGTCAACTGTCGTCGCTCCCCGAATTCCGCGCATCATCATTTGTCTCCCTCCAATCTCCACATATTCAGCCATCGTTCGATTTCTTCGGCTTTAAAGGAGTGCAGCTGCACACTGCCGATCTTATCCAGCAAGACAAACTGAATGATGCCTCCGCGTGTTTTTTTATCGTTCATCATCCGGTTGATCAGAGCTTCTGTCGACACTTCGCGTTTTACGCTTTCCGGATAGCCGAGACTTTTCAGCCAGGCGGCGATTTTTGTGCGGTCAACAGGACAATTCAGCACCTTCTCGCTGACAAATAAAGCAAATTGCATGCCTAAAGCGACGGCATCGCCATGGGTCATCTCTCCATAGCCGTATTCGGCTTCAACGGCGTGGCCAAGCGTGTGCCCAAAGTTCAGATAGGCCCTGATTCCCTGTTCGCGCTCGTCTTGTGAGACAACTTCCGCTTTAATCGAAATGCCTTTGTACACCATTTCACTGAGCTGGCCGGTCGTAATCGCTTTTATTGAATCAATTTTAAGCAATTCGTTCAAGAAAGATTCATCACGGATAAATGCGTGCTTAATGACTTCCGCAAGACCTGAGCGCATTTCTTTTTCAGAAAGCGTGCTCAAGCACTCGGTATCATAAACCACCGCCTTCGGCTGATGAAAAGCGCCGATTAAGTTTTTTCCGAGCGGATGATTAATGGCAACTTTCCCTCCGACCGCGCTGTCATGAGACAGCAGAGTCGTTGGGAATTGCACATAATCGATGCCCCTCATAAAAGTTGAAGCGACAAACCCTGCAAGATCGCCGACAACGCCGCCGCCCAGCGCCACAATGCATGACGAACGGTCAAGGTGAAATTGAATGGCTTCCGTCTGGAGCTTCATAAACATATCGATTGATTTGGCCTGTTCACCGCTTGGCACCGCGACCTTTTTGACGGGCCATTTGCTGCGGAGAAGGCCGAACAGTTCTTCTCCATAGTGTTTATCAACTTCTTCGTCGGTGATCAATAGCACTTTCGTCATCGGAAGGTTCAAGGATGACAAGAGTTCTGCCGCGTTTTTTCTAATGCCTCCCCCGATGAACACCGGGTAGGCCAAAGAAGCGGTTTCGATTTGAAGTGATTTCATTAAAACTCCCTCGCAAGCTTTCGCATTTTCTCAACATTTTCAGCGATCCGGTCCATTTGGTCAACGCCAAACTGCTCGACGATCGCCTTTGCGATTTCCCATGCAACAACCGCTTCAGCCACCACGCTTGCGGCAGGGACAGCGCAGGAATCGGAACGCTCGATGCTTGCTGTAAACGGCTCTTTTGTCTCGATATCAACGCTTTTGAGCGGTTTGTATAAGGTTGGAATCGGCTTCATCACGCCTCTGACAACAATCGGCATTCCCGTTGTCATCCCGCCTTCAAGGCCGCCGAGACGGTTTGTAGCGCGCGTATAGCCTTTTTCTTCGTCCCAAATGATTTCGTCATGGACTTCACTGCCGTTTTTGCGTGCAGCTTCAAAGCCGATGCCGAATTCAACACCTTTAAAAGCATTGATGCTCAGCACGGCGGCAGCCAGCTTGCTGTCGAGTTTGCGGTCGTAATGGACATAGCTGCCGACTCCTACCGGCACCCCTTCAACAATCACTTCAACGATTCCGCCGATCGAATCGCCATTTGCTTTTGCTTCATCGATCGCGTCCATCATTTTTCTGCCCGCTTCTTCGTCGTAGCATCTGACAGGGGACTCTTCGGTTACTTTTTTCAAGTCTTCGATCGATTCGTAATTTGTCTTTTCGGCTTTTACTCCGCCGATCTCCAGCACGTGGCCGGCCACTTGAATGCCCAGCTGGGAAAGGATCTTTTTGGCGACGGCTCCTGCTGCCACACGGACGGTCGTTTCTCTGGCAGATGAACGTTCAAGCACGTTGCGCATATCTCTGTGCCCGTATTTGATCGCGCCGTTCAAATCGGCGTGACCCGGTCTCGGCCTTGAAATCTGTCGTTTTATTTCGATTTCTTCTTCAGCTGTGATCGGCTCTGATCCCATGATTTTCGTCCAGTGTTTCCAGTCATTGTTTTCGACGACGAGAGCGATCGGCGATCCAAGAGAACGCCCGTGCCTTACACCGCTTGTGATCCGCGCCTGATCTTTTTCGATTTGCATCCGGCGTCCGCGGCCGTGGCCTTTTTGACGTCTTTGAAGCTCGTAATCAATGTCTTCTTTTGTGATATAAAGCCCTGCTGGGACTCCTTCGATAATTGTCGTAAGCTGCGGACCGTGAGATTCACCGGCTGTTAAATACCTCATGCTTTCGTTCTCCCTTCATCACATTAACGCTTTTAAGTAAAACTATAACATAACCTTTTATAAAAAGTCAGCTAACTTTTTTGATAGAAAAACGTATCTGTCGATTGAAAACCGTATTTTTCCGGATTGAAGATCTGTTCCGTGCTTCCGACAAACAAAACTCCCTTATTCTTCAAACTGCCGCTGAACTTATGATAGATCTTCTCTTTTGCTTCCTCTGTAAAATATATGAGAACATTTCGGCATACGATGATATCAAAATCTTTCTCATATGCATCAGCCAGTAAATTGTGTTTTTGAAAGCGAATGTTTTTCTTGATCTCGTCTTTGACGGCAAACCGGTTTCCGTCTTGCGTAAAATAAAGTTCCTTTATCTCTTTCGGCACTTCCTGCAGAGATCTTTCCTGATACACGCCTTCTTTCGCTTTCGCAAGAACTTTGTCATCGATATCTGTTGCGATGATCTGATAGTCTGAGAGACTTTTCTGTCTGCTTAAAATCATCGATAATGTATATGGCTCTTCACCGGTTGAACACGCCGCACTCCATACTTTCAATGTTTTCGCAGGCTTTAAAAGCGGAAGGATGGTTTTTTCGAGTACCTCCCACCTCTTATAGTTTCTGTAAAATTCTGAAACATTAATCGTCATCCTGTCCAGCGTTTCCTGCAGAAGAGCTTCATTCTTTTCTAAAGCGAGCGCAAATTCGCGGAAATCGCCGTACCCCTTTTTTTCATAAAGAGATGTTAGCCTTCTTTTCATTTGCGCCTCTTTGTACAATGCCAAATCCACACCAGTTATTTTTTTCCATTTATCAACGAAGAAACTGTAATTGTCCATGTTTTCTCTCCTAATCGTCGTGCTGATATGAGTACAATTATAGCTTGTTTTCTTTTAAATTTGTATCTTTAAAAAGAAAAAAGCCTGCCCGGCGGCAGCCATTCAGATCCATATAAAAAAATCAGCTTTTCAGCTGATTTTTAGTAAATCCATTGATTCATTAACTTCTCGCCTTCAACAAGTTCGTCTTCTTTAAAAAACAAGTTGATTTCGCGTGCTGCACTTTCAAGAGAATCTGAACCGTGAATGATATTTTTTCCGACAAACATGCCGAAGTCTCCGCGAATTGTTCCTGGGAGCGCTTCCTTAGGGTTCGTCTTCCCGATCAGCTGTCTGGCGACCGCGATTGCGTCCTCGCCTTCCCACACCATGGCGAATACCGGGCCTGAAGTAATAAAGTCGACAAGCTCGCCGAAAAACGGTTTCCCGTTATGTTCTTTATAATGCTCGCCTGCCGTCTCTTCTGAGACCTTCATCAGCTTGGCTCCGATTAATTGTAAGCCCTTACGTTCGAATCTTAACAAAATTTCGCCGATCAGCTGACGCTGAACGCCGTCAGGTTTTACCATCACAAAGGTTTTTTCCATAGTCGATTCTCCACCCCGCTAATATGTATAGGCTTTCAACACTACAACAGAAATATAGCATTTTTCAAACAATTAATCAATAAAGGGTGGAGAATATTCATACTTTCGACTCATTTGACGTTTTTTAGAACTTTCGTTTGCCGATGTATTTCGCAATTTGGCCCAGTGCCGTCCGCGCCCTGTTTTTCGGGAGCGTCTCAAGCAGTTCAAAAGCCTTGTTCAAATACATTTCGCTGATTCTGAACGATTGTTCTATGGCATCGGTTTTCTTCAGTTCTTCGATCACTGGTTTGATCTGTTCCGGAGTCGTTTCACTGTTGACCAGCATCAGCCGCGCTTTTAATTCAGGCGATTTCCGTGCATATAATACGGGAAGCGTGACATTCCCCTGAAGCAGATCACTGCCCACAGGCTTGCCAAGCTCCTTTTCGCTTGAGGTGAAATCGAGGATGTCATCAATAATTTGATAGGACATGCCGACATAATAGCCAAACCAGTACAACGTTTTATGAATGTTTTCACCTGCACCGGCAGCAATGGCGCCAAGCTGGCAGCTCGACGCGATCAGAAGGGCTGTCTTGCGCCTGATTCTCCTCAAATAGGTTCTGAGGTTTTGCTCCATATTATATTTATCTTTGATTTGTTCAATTTCTCCAAGACAGACTTCGACAATCGCCTTGGACAAGATTTCATGGGCTTTCGGTTCGTTTATTTTCGTCATCGCTTCAAGTGAGCGAGCGAACAAATAATCACCTGTGTACATTGCAATCCGATTATCCCACTTCGCCTTGATTGTAGGCTGTCCCCTTCTCAGCTCCGCATCATCGATGACATCGTCGTGTACGAGCGAAGCCATATGTATCAATTCCAATGAAACAGCGACATTTTTAATTTTGTTAATATCGTATTCACCGAACATGCCGGAAAGCAGGACAAACACAGGACGAATCCGCTTGCCTCCGGCCTGCAGCAAATGCAGGCTCGCTTCACTGAGCAATGGATAGTCGGAGTGCACGGTCTTTTCAAGCTCTTTTTCTATCAATTCAATATCGTCATTCAAAAAAGAATAAAACGTTGTCAATTTCATATCGATTCACCCGAGTATTTCTGTAGTCATCATCGCTTCCAGCCGACATGTGTAGCCGCTACGCCGCCTGTGAACGGATGATATTGAACATTTTCTAATCCAGCCTCTTCAAACAATGCGGCAAGCTCTTTCATACCAGGAAATTCCCTGGCCGATTCCTGAAGCCATGAATACTCCTTAAAGCTTTTGGCAAACAGCTTTCCAAACATGGGCATAATAAAACGGAAGTACAGGAAGTACAGCTGTTTGAACCCGAACATTTCAGGCTGGGACGTCTCAAGGCATACAACCTGGCCGCCGGGTTTTACCACGCGCGCCATCTCTTTTAATACGGTTAAATAGTCGGGGACATTGCGAAGCCCGAAGCCGATGGTGACATAGTCGAACGTATTGTCCGGGAAGGGCAGTTCCATCGCGTTGCCGTGGATCAATTCGATCTGGCTGTAGCTGTCGGTCTTTTGTTCCGCGATGCTCAGCATGTTTTTGCTGAAATCAAGGCCCTTGATTTCCCCTGTCTCTCCGGCCGCATCAGCGAGCGCGATTGTCCAGTCGCCGGTCCCGCAGCAGACGTCAAGCGCTTTGGCTCCTTTTGGTACGTTCATGAGCCGCATCGTTTTGTCGCGCCATTTTTTATGCTGTTTAAAGCTGATGACGGAGTTCATCTGGTCGTAATTTTTATAAATCTTTTCAAACACGCCGTGTACGCGCTGTTCTTTTGACTGCACCATGATTACCCTTCTTCCACTTTCTGATGATAAGTTCGTTTTTCAGGCCGAATTTCCTGCAGGCGTTTCAGAAGCCATTTTTGGAAGGCGGGCTTTGCAGCAAGAGACTGGTTGATCGCAAGCTTGGCTTCTTCATAAGCCGCAGCAGCCAGCTGTCCGCATGAAGCCTGGCCTTCCGGAAACTCTTTCTGTATGATCGTCTCCAGCAGCCTGGAATCTGAAGCTTTTTCTTCGGCCGCAAACCTTTTAAACACAAGAAAGTCATTGGCGGCTGTTTTCCAGTGAGGCAGGTAAAAGTGGTCGGCGAGATGGTGAAAAAGTGCAGCTTCCACTATGCTGACGCTTTTTTTCAGGCTGTCCGCATCTTTTGCGGAATGGTCGTAAAGCCTGATTTTATGTTCGTTTATTTCTTTGATGGCCGCAGCGAGCGTCCGAATCATATAAATATCCTTCATACCCGATAACAGCGAGTAGTACATGCCGCTGAAATAATCACCGGCCAATACGGTCAGCTGGCGGTTTTTATAGTCGTCCTGCTTAATTGAAGCTGCGGTCGTAACTTCATCATGGGTATCAAGGGCTGTTTGAACAAGCATCGCCGTTAAGATGTAACTTTCCTTGTCAGCTTCTTTTAAATCCGTTTCCTCAAACAGAGCGTAGAAAAGAAACAGCTTATCCTCATCAACTTTCGGCGCAGTCAAATGCTTCGCCAAATATGGATGTGAAAGCTTTTGATTCAGCTTGATTTTCAAATAAGATAATTGTCCGTAGATGTCTTGCAAAGATATCACCCTTGTCCCAAAATTCGCAGTTTTTCTTTTTGATTGATTATGTATCTTTTTTGAGCGGAGAAAGTTTAATTATACCATAATTATGTTGAAAGATATTGTCTTATGCCACGCAAACGGCCATAAAAGGCCGGCTTTCTATTTTTTCGACTCGCTTTTCATCTCGCCGTTTGCCGTCTGAATCAGGGCCTCGCCCCGGATCTTGATCGCAGAGGTGTGCTCGGTAAACTGGCAGATCATCACCTCTCCTTTATCAAGCTTTTCTGAATGATGAAATCTTGTGTCCGTGCCTCTCGTCAGGCCGATCACGTTGACGCCGTCTTCAACGGCTTTGATAACGACAAAATCATTCGATTGATTATTGGTCATGTTCATCGCACACCTTCTCATTTTTAATCATGATGTTTTGATAAGCTCCAACACCTCAGAGCGAGCGGCTACATCTTGTCTAAACGTTCCTCTTACGGCTGAAGTGACAGTTTTTGAACCCGGCTTTTTCACGCCGCGCATCGTCATGCACATATGCTCGGCTTCAACAACAACCATGACACCGTGCGGAGTCAGCGTTTCAACAATGCTGTCGGCGATTGTTGACGTAATCCGCTCCTGCAGCTGCGGGCGCTTTGCCACCGCTTCAACGGCTCTCGCCAATTTGCTGAGCCCTGTCACTTTTCCCCCTTTAGGGATATAGGCTACATGGGCTTTCCCGTAGAAAGGGACTAAATGGTGCTCACACATTGAATAAAAGGGAATATCTTTAACAAGAACAAGCTCTTCGTGATCCTCGCCGAAAATCGTTTTGAAATGCTCTTTCGGATCTTCGTTTAACCCTGCAAATACTTCGGCGTACATTTTCGCGACTCTTTTCGGTGTATCAAGAAGGCCTTCACGGTTCGGATCTTCTCCGATTGCCTCCAATATTTGCCGGACAGCTTGTTCAATTTGTTCTTTGTTGATTTCTCTCATTGTTTTATATCCTCCAGAAACGCATACATTTAATTCAGATTCTAGCACACTTCAGCTTATAAAAGCAAAATGAAAGGTTTTTTGCCGGCAAAATGTTTTCCGTCTGAAAAAAAGCCTTAAAATTATGAAAAGCCCCTTTGAAAAGGGGCTTTCCTGTGAAGAAACAACATGGTATGTATTACGCGCGAAAACGGCATATATACATACAATTATTTTCCTGCTACAGCGTCTTTAAGCGCTTTACCTGGTTTGAAAGCAGGTACTTTGCTTGCAGGGATTTCAATTTCTTCACCTGTTTGAGGATTGCGTCCTTTACGAGCTGAGCGCTCACGAACCTCAAAGTTACCAAAACCGATCAATTGAATTTTTTCACCGTTTTTAAGTGCATCTAAAATTGTATCAAAAACAGAATCAACTGCTTTTGTAGCGTCTTTTTTAGATAGTTCGCTTGCTTCTGCAACCGCATTGATTAGTTCTGTCTTGTTCATGCCTTTCACCTCCTCCCAAAAGGTATCAAACAATAGATTATCATCATTTCTTCACAGTTCAACCTGTTTCTATACCTGTTTGAACAGAAATTTCAAATAAATATAGAAAAGGCATTTCACGGCTATCAGTGAAAATTTCACTTTGAGAGGAACGTTTGTCCAGTAAAGTGAAGATTTTCTGTATGTAGATTAACACATCTGAATAACCATATCAAGCATTTTAAAGCGATGATCCCTTATTCGTCAAGGTTTAAGCAGAATGAAACGAACAAATATTCCTGTTTTTCCTTTTTTAATCATAATCTTTCCTATATTTCCAGCCGCTTGCCCCTGCCGCCTCAATCCCTTTCACGGCGCCTGTTCAGCCTGTTTCAGGCATGAAAAAAAGACCTCCCGTATGATAAGAGGCCTTCCCTTTTATAAGATGATCGCAATCAAGCCGCCTGAGCCTTCATTGATGATGCGTTCGAGCGTCTCCTTCAGCTTATATCTTGCATTTTCAGGCATGAGTGACAGCTTCGCCTGAATCCCTTCTCTGACGATGGAGCTCAGGCTCCTTCCGAAAATGTCGGAATTCCAGATTGACAGCGGATCATCCTCAAAGTCCTGCATTAAATAGCGGACAAGCTCTTCGCTCTGCTTCTCTGTTCCGATGATTGGCGCAAACTCGCTCTCCACATCGACTTTGATCATATGAATCGACGGCGCCACCGCTTTCAGCCGGACTCCGAATCTAGACCCCTGCCTGATGATTTCCGGTTCATCAAGGCTCATATCGGTTAATGCGGGAGCAGCGATTCCATAGCCGGTTTGTTTTACCATTTTCAACGCATCTGATACTTGATCATATTCGGTCTTGGCATGGGCAAAATCCTGCATGAGCTGAAGGAGGTGATCCTTTCCTCTGATTTCTACGCCGACGACTTCCCTCAAAATTTCATCGTACAGGTAATCCGGCGCGTACAAATCGATTTCGGCGATCCCCTGGCCCATTTCAATTCCGGCGAGGCTGGCGCGCTCGATAAAATCAAATTCGCTGAAGTGTCCGACGACGCGGTCGACATCTCTCAGTCTTTTAATATCTTTGACGGTTTCTTTAACGGAATCTTGATAGTTTTCCCTGAGCCAATGATTCTCTTTTAACACCATGACCCAGCTCGGAAGATTGACGTTGACTTCGAGTACAGGGAATTCGTAAAGCGCTTCTCTGAGAACGCTCAGAACGTCCGCTTCCCTCATGCTTTCAACGCTCATCGCCAGCACCGGAATGTCGTATTTCTCCATCAGCTCTTGCCTGAGCGCTTCCGTTTCCGGATGGTACGGCCTTACGGAATTGATGACCATGATAAACGGTTTTCCAACCTCTTTTAACTCATCGATCACCCGTTCTTCAGCCTCGATATAATCCTGTCTGGCGATTTCTCCAATCGTGCCGTCAGTCGTAATGACAACACCGATGGTGGAGTGCTCCTGGATGACTTTTCTCGTGCCGATTTCGGCAGCTTCATGAAACGGAATCGGCTCTTCATACCAAGGAGTGTTGATCATTCTCGGCCCGTTTTCATCCTCGTATCCCTTTGCTCCGGGTACAGTATAGCCGACACAGTCGACAAGCCTTATATTCACATCGAGTCCGTCACTGACATGAACTGACATTGCCTGATTCGGAACAAACTTCGGTTCAGTTGTCATAATGGTTTTGCCAGCGGCACTTTGGGGAAGCTCATCTTGTGCGCGCGCCCGGTCTGCTTCATTGTTGATATTCGGGAGCACCACTAGCTCCATAAATTTTTTGATAAACGTAGATTTTCCTGTACGTACAGCTCCTACGACACCTAAGTATATATCGCCTCCTGTTCGTTCAGCGATATCCTTGAAAATATCGACCTTTTCCAAGTGATCCCCTCCCGGACTTCCAATCCTTTTCAATTTTTTACTTCTTCATCAATCAAAAACAGGACACTATAGTGTATGACGTTGTCCTATTTCAATATGACAGCTTAGGGAAATTTTTTCGGCATACATGAAAAAACCTTTCTCCTCATTGTATGCTGAGGAGAAAGGTTCATGACTGATACTTGCATTTTGACCGATATCTATTCGAGAAAAACAGGTTCCTGTTTGTCATTCACTGTATACTTTACCGAAAATGCCGGAACAAATGGCGTTTCTTCCCACATCAAATCCTGGATTTCCTCACCCGGCTTTACCGTTTTTTTCGACCGCTTCATCAGGTTGGCCAAATCCATTCGGTAATCCACTTGAATGTCGCCTTTTTCATCGACGAGAAGCGGCAGCGAGGTGCCGGAAAGCGGACTCGTCACAGAAGGCGCCTCTTTCAGTCCGAGCTTTTCATGGTCAAGCATGAATAAGTGATTGGATACGACTTTTTTATACGGCGGATACTTGTGCTGATCTTTATACATTTCGACCCGAAGCTTTAACTCCCTGATCATTTCCGACATTTTTACATCAATGAGCTTGACCGTCGGCTTTTTTTCTACATCGACAAGGACGTACAAGTACTCTCCGCCGCTTTCATAGGAAGTGCCCGGCGGCTCAGCCATATACCGGGGGGACAGCCTGTTAAAATCGATAGGGTATTTTTGATAGATTGGCACGCTCATATCCCTTGTCTTAATCGGCAGAAGCCCTCCCGTCGCCTCCCTGAATTCATCAACGGCCGCCTGCACTTCTTTGAGCTGGTGCTGATACGGCACGCTGTTTTTCGCCTTTCTTTCTTCAGGGTACAAACAGCCGCTTAACATGATTGCGGTCAATACAGTAACAAGCAGTGCGTTTACGATTTTCATATGAATCTTCCTTTTTTATGCTTTATTCGTTGACGGGACCGCTGAAGACGACAAAAAAGACGATCACGCCGGAGATGAGCATACATGTATAGGCGACGAACGACGTGATCACTTTTAAAAAACGGTTTTTAAATTTATATCTGCTTATGTATATGGCAATCACCGCTAAGAACATCAGGCCCATTGATCCCAAGGCAAACCACATTTTTAACAGACCGACATTCACATTGAAGCCCTCCTTCTACCTTTTCTTGTGATGTAAGCGTTATATTTCATTTTATATAAGAAAAACCAGAAGTTCAACAGCTTTTCCAATATTTCGAAACGGAAAAAGGCGCAAAAAAACCTGAAGCAAAGAGGGGGGCTTTGCTTCAGGCATAACGATTGTGACTATATAACCCAATTGGTAAGATACAGCTCTTCCAGACTTCGATTCTATTTTATGCAAGTCTTCGGACAAATGTATCCTCTCTTGCCTAAGTCTCCAAAATGTTTCGGTTTTTTTAAACGAACTTAGAGGAGAGTATAAAAGTTGGTGATGGGGTGGTCATTTTATTTGATTTTCGAATGTGTTCACAAGATCTTCCATCTCGTGCGTTTTGACTCTCGCCATCAATGATTCGACTGCCGTCTCAACTTTTTCGCCGTCAAACAATACTTTGTGCAATGCTTCGGTGATCGGCATTTTCACATCAAATTTCTTTGAAAGCTGATAAGCGGCTTTTGTCGTGCGGACCCCCTCAACGACCATCCCCATTTCTTTCAGAACTTCATCCAGTTTGAAGCCTTTACCCAGCATATTACCGGCTCGCCAATTTCGTGAATGGACGCTCGTGCAGGTGACGATCAAATCCCCGATTCCCGTAAGCCCCGAGAATGTCAGCGGGTTTCCGCCCATTTTCGTGCCGAGTCGGGCGATTTCTGCCAAGCCCCTTGTAATCAGCGCGGCCTTCGCATTATCTCCGTATCCCAAACCGTCTGTAATGCCCGCGGCAAGCGCAATGACGTTTTTCAGGGCGCCGCCGATCTCTACGCCGATCATATCCGGATTGGTATACACGCGGAAATTCTGATTCATAAACATATCCTGGATCGCCTGTGCTGATTCAATGCTGCTGTCGGCAGATACGGTTACCGTCGTCGGGTGTCTTAAACCGACTTCTTCCGCGTGACTCGGTCCGGACAGAACGACGATGTCCTCCCTTAATTCAGCCGGAATTTCTTCTTTCATCATTTCAGAAATGCGAAGCAGTGTGTCAGGCTCAATTCCTTTTGAAACATGTACAAAAATCGCCTTTTGGTCGATGAAGGAAACAGCCTGTGCGAGAACTTCGCGGATCGCTTTTGTCGGAACGGCGACGATGATCGTCTTGACATCGGCCACTGCAGCTTCGAGATCTGTTGTGGCATGCACGTTTTCAGAAAGTTTGACACCCGGCAGATAATCTTTGTTTTCATGGTGTTCATTGATTTGCTGAATCAGTTCTTCACGATGGCCCCAAATGCACACATCGTACTGGTTGTCCGCCAAAACGAGCGCCAAGGCTGTTCCCCAGCTTCCGGCTCCCAAAATCGATACTTTTGTCATTTTTACTACACCTCTTTATTTTCTTGCTCTTGCGAAAATCTTGATTGGTGTTCCTTCAAATCCGAAGGCGTCGCGTATCCGGTTTTCCAAAAAGCGTTCGTAAGAAAAATGCATCAGCTCAGGATCATTGACAAATACGACAAATGTCGGCGGCTTCACAGCCACTTGTGTCGCATAATAAATTTTTAAGCGGTTGCCATTATGCGTCGGCGTCGGGTTCATAGCCACTGCATCCATAATGATATCATTAAGAATATTGGTCTGCACCCTCATCGAATGGTTTTCGCTTGCCGTCATGACTGCAGGCATCAGCGTATGGATGCGCTTTTTCGTCAAAGCGGACATAAACAAAACAGGCGCGTAGTCCAAAAATTGAAAATGGTCTCTAACCTTTTCTTCGAATTCTTTCATCGTCCGCTCGTCTTTTTCGACTGCATCCCATTTGTTTACGACGATGACAACGGCTTTTCCCGCTTCATGCGCATAGCCGGCAATCCGCTTGTCCTGCTCGATGATGCCTTCTTCGCCGTCCAAGACGACGCAGACGACTTCTGAGCGGTCGATCGCCTTTAAAGCCCGAAGGACGCTATATTTTTCAGTTGCCTCATACACTTTTCCCTTTTTTCTCATCCCGGCTGTATCAACGATGACAAAGTCTCTTTGATTGTATGTAAACCTCGTGTCAATGGCGTCGCGCGTTGTTCCCGCAATATTGCTGACGATCACGCGCTCTTCTCCAAGCATGGCGTTTACAAGAGAGGACTTTCCGACGTTCGGCCGGCCGATGAGGCAAAATTGAACGACCTCATCCTCATACTTCGTTTCGGGTATGTTTTTAAAATGTTCGCTGACCGCGTCAAGCAGATCGCCGAGACCGAGGCCGTGCGTCCCTGAAATCGGGTACGGCTCGCCAAAGCCGAGGGCATAAAAATCGTATATGCTTGCTCTCATTTCAGGATTATCCACTTTATTAACCGCCAGAACGACGGGTTTTTTTGTACGGTATAAAATTTTTGCCACTTCTTCATCAGCAGCCGTGACGCCTTCGCGGCCGTTCGTCATGAAAATAATCACATCTGCTTCTTCCATGGCGATCTCGGCCTGATGGCGAATCTGCGCCAAAAACGGCTCATCGCCGACTTCGATTCCGCCTGTATCAATCAGGTTGAAGTCGTGATTCAGCCACTCGGCAGAGCTGTATATCCGATCCCGCGTCACGCCAGGTGTATCTTCCACAATCGAAATTCTTTCGCCAGCGATCCTGTTAAAGATCGTGGACTTCCCCACATTGGGCCTTCCAACTATGGCTACGACAGGTTTTCCCATAGTACCCTTCCTTTCAATTCAGTAAAGCTTTTCCATCTTTAAATGAATCATCATTTGTTTCTCTTTTCAAAAAATCAGTTTGAAGAAAGAAACCCTTCTTATTCCATGCAGAAGGGCTTAACTCATATATTATATCAATTTCTAAAAAGATCACAACTGTAATTAAAAATGTTTCACAATCAAATAAAGATCATCTCCTATTCCGTGGGCGATTCCGTCGAGAATGGCTTCAAGGTTTTTCGCGTACGTGTTCATTTCCTCGGGGGTGTCGCAGAAAAATACAGCCGTCCCGCCGATCACCCGGTCGCGCCTTGTTGTGACGACGGCGAGAATGAATTTTTCGATTGATTCGCTCATTTTATCACCTTGCTGTGCTTTTCTTTAATAAATTCCATCGGTATGCGGATGGCGTTTTCCAGCGTCGGAACATCGCCGATCACCCTGATCGCCGTCTCCTTGTCCTTGATGACCGGAAGGACAAAAACCGCGACCCGCCCGTCATTCAAATCCCTTTTCGCCAGCGGCGAAAGAGAGGGTTCTCCAGAATCCCGGTACACGCCGAGCACATTGGAAACGTCGAATAAAATCGCTTGTCTTTGCCCGAGATTGGCAATGGTTACTGCGGAATTAAAATTTTTCGGTTTTAAAATAAAACCCATGCCGTGTTCCAAAATCAGCTTCTGTTTTTCGGGAAGCCCGATATTCATAATGTAAATATTGTCGACATAAAGGCCGGCCCCGTCAAAATGAGGCTTTTTATATTCTATATCGACGATGTCCTTAATAAAGCTTCCGGACATTAAGATCCTGCCCAAGATAAAACAGATGAAAGCTGCAGCAAGGCCTGCCCATACCGATGAAAACAGAATGTATGCGAGGGTCGTCAGAAGCGATGTGAATATGACAATGTAATTTCTGCTTTCAAAGGCGATCGCAATTCCTTCGATATACGTGCTGCCTCTCGAAACGAGTTCATAGCCGTCAAGCTGCGTCAATGTTTCGCGTTCCATATTCCGGACATCCCTGAATTGGGTTGCAGCCAGCGTTAAAAACGTAATCGCTGTATAATCCGATTTTAAGATCGACGGAATAATGATCGCTCCAATGCTGGCAGCGATCAATGCCAGCGCAATATGTATCGTTTTCCCATGAAGGTATGTGGGGTACTGGCGGTAGTCGGTTCGGAGCATGTACACTCTGACAACAATACCGGCGATAATTCCCAAGATAATCGGATAAGTATATTGGCTCATGACATTTTTGCTGCTCCTTTATTCAATCGCTTCCATTTGTGATAGAACTGATGCATCAGCCGTTCATACTGGGAGATTCCGTAAACGAGAACGATCCCCGCTGCACACATTGACAGCCATGAATAACCTCCGGCTGCAATGTCTCCATAAAGCTTTCTGATGACGAACGTATACAAGAGCTCCCCCTGGCACGCACCGAGCACAAACAGCCCGAGACGGGCGGCGAAGCTTTTTTCAAAAGCCGCCGTCATGATGACAAACAGAATGATGATCAGCCATTTAGGCTTTAGGATAAACCAAACAGGGTCATATAATGCAAACAGAAACAAAAAACCGTAAGCGGACACCATCGACAAATGAAGCAGCAGCCGCTTGATGCTTTTATGAAGCCTTAAATAACCGCACAGCATGAAAGCTCCTATATAAAACGACAAATAGGCGGCATTAAAATGCAGAAAGAGTTGAACCTGATACATACTTAAAATGATGTTGAGCAGAATAAATGCTGACGCATAAAAGCGAAAGCTGTTTTTCTCAAGGATAAAAGTCGTCAACACCCATAAAAACCACATTGACCAATAATAATAGAATTCTTCCATATGTTTTCGTCCTCCATTTTCAGTATGGAGTGACTTGAGATTTTTTAAACGTCTGACAAGGAGGGAACAGCGTTGGGAAAAGACAGGCAGGAAAAGAAGCTGAAACAGCAGAAGCGAACGGAATCCGACCGTGATCAGTCCATCAGCTACAATGGTGCAGCTTCTCTCGAAAGCGCGGAGGACGCGCGGAAGCGAAATCCGTAAAAAAACCGGCTCATGAGAAGCCGGTTTTTTAGCGCTTGCTGTAAACAAAGGGGTCAACACCCCTCGCTTTCAGCCAATGATATGTATCACCCTTGATGACGAGCGGTGCTTTTTTCAACTGTTCAATCGTCCGGCACCCCAAGACGGTCATGATCCTTTTGAAATCTTCGATCAGGCTCTCGATTTCGGCGGCTAACGCCTCTTCTCCCGAAGCTGTCAGCACTTGGAGAAAATAGCCCGCCATCCCCGCTGCAGACGCGCCCAGCGCTATCGATTTGGCCAGATCAAGGGCATCTTGTACGCCTCCGGATGCGATAATCGGCTGATCGCCGAACAGAGAGCTGACTTCGGCCAGACTGGCTGCTGTCGATATGCCCCATTGATCGAAAAACTGAACCGCTTTATCCCTGCGCAAATTTTCGATCTTCGAAAAATTCGTTCCTCCGAAACCGCCGACATCGACCGCCTGAACCCCGACGTTAAAAAGCCGGGCCGCGGTATCCCTGCTCATGCCAAAGCCCACTTCTTTTACGGCGACGGGTACGCTGACATGTCGGCAGATATCTTCAATCCGGCGCAGGCGCCCAGTAAAACTGCGGTCGCCTTCAGGCATGACGATTTCCTGAATCACATTGAGGTGAATTTGAAGCATGTCGGCTTCAATCATGTCGACCGCCCGCTTTGCCTGATCCACCGTCGCTTCGCTCCCCAAATTGGCGAATACAAGACCCTTCTGATTTTCTTTTCTGACGATCTCGTATGAAGGACGTTCATCAGGGTCTTTCAAAGCGGACATTTGCGAACCGACTGCGACCGGTATGCCTGTTTGTGCAGCCGCCCTCGCCAAAGCCCTGTTGATCTCAAACGTCGCCTTCCCGCCCCCGCCTGTCATCGCATTGATAAAAATAGGCGAACTTAAAAACAGTTCGCCTATTTTGGTTGAAGTATCAACTTGTGACAATTCCGTTTCCGGAAGGCTGACGTGAACAAACGTAATATCATCAAGCCCGGTCTGACGTATCTGTCCTGTGGACAGGGCATGATCAATGTGTTCTTTTTTTCTTTTCGCTCGCGTCACCATCATCACCAAATTTTACTTTAATTTATTCAGTTTGTCTCCGATCATTTCACCAAGCTGGAATCCTGAAGACTCTTCCTTAGCCTGGTATTGACGGTAATCTTCCTGCTCTGCTTTATCGGTGTTTTCTTCAAGCTCTTTCATGCTTAAAGAAATGCGCTCTTCCTCTTCGTTGACGTCAAGAACTTTCACTTTTACGTCCTGGCCTTCCTCAAGGACTTCATGAGGCGTACCGATGTGTTTGTTCGAGATTTGCGAAATATGGACGAGACCTTCAACTCCAGGCAGCACTTCGACAAATGCACCGAAGCTCACCAAGCGCTGGACTTTTCCGTCCAATACGTCTCCAGGCTTCACTTTTTCGCCGATGTTGGACCAAGGCCCAGGAAGCGTTTCTTTGATTGATAGCGAAATTCGTTCATTGTCGCGGTCAACTGACAGCACTTTGACTTTGACATCCTGGCCTTCTTCGACTACGTCTGACGGTTTTTCAACGTGTGAATGCGACAGCTGGGAGATGTGAACAAGACCGTCAATGCCGCCGATGTCAACGAAAGCACCGAAGTCTGTCAGGCGCTGCACTTTTCCTTCAAGCACCCGTCCGGCTTCCAGCGTTTGAAGAAACTCCTGTTTTCTTTCTGACTGCTCTTTTTCAACAACCGCACGGTGTGACAAAATCACGCGGTTTTTATCTCTGTCAAGCTCAACGACGATTAAAGTAAGCGTCTTTCCTTTATAATCTGTAAAATCTTCAACAAAATGCGCCTCTACAAGCGATGCGGGGATGAATCCGCGCACGCCGATATCGACGACCAGACCGCCTTTGACGACGTCTTTTACTTCGGCTTCAAACACTTCTTTTGACTCAAACTTTTTCTCTAGGTCTTCCCAAGCGCGGTCTGCATCAACAGCACGTTTTGATAAAATCAATGCATCGTCTTCCACTTTTGTCACTTTTAATTCAAGCTCATCGTCAACATTGACGACATCTGATGCTTTTTCAACATGAAGACTTGATAATTCACTGATTGGGATAATTCCGGTTTGCTTGCAGTTGGGGATGTCAACATCGACATGCTTGTCCTCAACTTTCGTTACAATACCTTTCACCACATCTCCAACCTCTGGTACTTGAACATCAATTTGATTCATTTCCTCTGTCATTTCAATAACCTCCTTGGTCCAAACCTACACAGCTTTTGTAAAAACGGTTATTCCGGACGAATTGATATCCGATCCGGACAGCCGATATGTATTAAAGAACCATTCAAAAATGGATATTTGAATGTTCTAAAACATGATTTATTATTACTAACTTCTAATAAAAGCCTGTGTTTGTCAAGTCAAAACATGCAGACAATAAGTAATTTGCCCGGATTTTTTATTTTTGAGCCTTTTTGTCTACAACCTGCAGGATTTTTTCGGCCACCTCATCGATCGTCAGTGAAGTCGTGTCGATTTCAAGCGCGTCGTCCGCTTTTTTCAACGGCGAAATCTTGCGCTCTGAATCGAGTTTGTCGCGGCGCCTGATTTCTTCTGCAAGCGTTTCATAGTTTACATTGTACCCTTTTTTGACGTTTTCTTCAAAGCGGCGTTTTGCCCGCTCTTCAACGGACGCCAAAAGAAATATTTTCACTTCCGCATTCGGGAGAACATGCGTTCCGATGTCGCGGCCGTCCATGACGACGCCGCCTTTTTCAGCCAGCTGCTGCTGCCTTTTCGTCATTTCTTCGCGGATCCCGGCGTGTTTGGCGACGATTGAAACTTGGTTGCTCACGTCATCCGTGCGGATCGCCTCTGTTACATCTTCGCCTGCGATATAAACCTTCTGCTCTCCTTCAGGCGAAACCGTGAGATCGATGGCAGATTCTTTTAACAAGGCCGTCAAAGCCGCTTCGTCGTTTAAATCGACGCCCTCTTTCAGCGCTAAATACGTAATCGCCCTGTACATGGCACCCGTATCGATATAAATATACGACTTTTTTCCGGCCACGATTTTCGCCACGGTGCTTTTTCCGGCTGCCGCAGGGCCGTCTATTGCAATGCATAATTTCTTTTCCATAATTCCTCTCCTTGCTATCTGGTACTCCTTATAGGATTGTATCATGTATTAGGTGAAAAAGGGGAGATTTTAGCGTGAATTACGGCTTAAATGTCTCGATCCATTCGCCGATTTTCATGTTGTTCACGCCTTCATACTGCACGACTTTTGACAGATAAGGCTCAGCCTTGGAGAAATGAAAAAGAAGCTGCACGCAGATTAATATGACCGCCTGTACGACAAGAATCTTAAATAATAACCGTTCGATTGTTTTCATATCGTTCCTCCGCTGCCCGGAAAATTTATTGCGTAGGGCATGTTTAATTTTCACCGGCGGACGTTCCGCCCATACGTTCAGTATGGAAATGTTTAGAACGAATTATTCCGAATGCTAAAAAGGAAAAGGCGTGTTATCCGCCTTTTCCCTCTTGTTTTACAAATCGTTATATATCGGTTCTGCGCTTTTCATTTTTTGGACCTTCTCTTCCGTGCCGTCTTCGGTATTGATAAACATACGGAATGTATCGTTTTCAATCGTGCCGAGAATTTCGTAGCAGAGCACTTCTTGTGAAAGCTCGTTTGTGACTAGAGCAAGACGCGTCTCCTGAACCTTTACGTTGGGATTCAGGCTTGCTTTTGCTTTTTCAAGCGTTAATTTCGGCTTCGGCAAGTCTCTTTTCTTATGGGAGATTAAGAAATCCTTTGCATTAAATCCGGTAATTTCGCCGTCGTCAAGCGCGACCTTGATGCGGATGCTGTCCGGATAGAGCCAGACGCCGTCCTGGAGCGGGACAAACGAAAATACGCCGACGCCGTCGTATTGCGAGCTTTCATCCATCTTCAAGTCTTCGGTTTTATAGCCGTTTTTTTTCAAAAATTGAAGGGCTTTGTTCGACGCCTCGTTCAGGCTGATTTTTTCATCTTTAATTTTTTTGTTTTGGATCAGATAAACCGGATATCCGCCTTTTTCGGTAATGTCCATATAAATATCCGCTTTTTGATCAGGGTCCTGCATGCTGATGCTGTATACATCCCTGTTCGTTTTCTTGCCGCTTTTCGACACTTTGATATTGTAATTTTTGTCCTGAGCGAATTTTTGGGCAATCTTGCGCGCTTCTTTTTCGGATATTCTCTTGCCTTTTAAATGGTCGTACCCTTGCTGCTCTTTTTTCTTGTTCGTCATCTCTGTCGCGCCTAAATCCGTATCCGAAAATGCACTTGCGCTTTTTTCAACAGTTTTAAATCCATTAATAATCGTATTGTCGCTTTGTTTTTGGCCGGACGCGAGCGCAAGCTCTACATCCATCCATCTCAGATTTTTGTCAATAATCAAATGCTGGACATTACGCAATTCATTTTGTATATCCTTTGAATTTTCATATAGCTGATTTAAAGAAGCGTACTCTTTTTTATTAAGCGGCTCTTTGTCAAGGTCGCGCACGGCTGCTTTGTAGCTGAAATCTCCGACCTTTGCCAAAAATTCTTCGGTCTTGTTAAACGGCATTAAGGTCAGCGGCAGCTGGCTGACATTGTTATGCGCTTCAGAAGTCGTCTTCCAGACTTCCGCCAAAGCGGGAGACAGCGTTTTTTTGCTGTTCATCGCAAGCGTGCTCCCGATTTTATCATGCAGCTGATCCACCTGATACGTTAAATCGTGAAATGCCCTTTGATAGTTGTTTTCGGCATGAAGCAAAACGGCGTCTTTCTCCTGATGTTCCTTATAGCCCCAATAGCTTGTTCCGACGATGGCGACACCTAAAAGGGCGATTAAAATTCCTCTGATCATTTATAGCACCTCGCTTTTATTCACAGAAAATGTGTTTACCGATCCTTTTAATTTGCGGTCTGCCCCAAATCCATGAGCTAGTGGCCGTGTCAGGGTTAAAGTAGTAAGTGGCACTTTCTGACGGATCCCAGCCATTGATGGCGTCAAGAACGGCTTTTTTCGCCGTTTCATCCGGCGTCATGTAAATCTGTCCGTCCGCGACAGCTGTAAATGCAAGCGGTTCAAAGATAACACCAGCCACCGTGTTCGGGAAGGTAGGGCTGTCGAGTCTGTTTAAAATAACCGCTGCAACAGCAACCTGGCCGTCATACGGTTCTCCGCGCGCTTCACCGTAAACCGCTTGGGCCAACAGGTTGATGTCGTTGTTCGAGAAGCCGCCCGGCATATTGGCTGCAACGGCATCCTGTTTTTTAGGCGCCTGCTGTTTAGGTGCTGCCTTTGGCTGCGCTTGTTTTTTCGGCTGTGCAGGAGCGGCCTGCTGCTTTTGCTGCGGCTGCTTTTGCTGCGGCTGCTTTTGGGCAGTACCTTGCTGCTGTGCGCCCTGCTGCTGTCTTGCTTCCGCCTTTTTTCTAGCCTGCTGCTGCACTTCTTTTGAAGGTTTCGTCTGATACTTCAGCGGCATCCCGCCGTAATGTGTAAATTGGTTTCCTTTTCGAAGCTGTCTGTGCACGTAGTCGCTGTAATATTTAGTATGATTGATTAAAAATCGTTTTGTTTTCGGCCCGACGAGGCCGTCTGTATCCTTTAAGCCGAACTGATTTTGGAAATTACGGACGGCCCAGTATGTCGCCCACCCGTATACTCCGTCAATTCTGCCATTGTAATAGCCGTTATATTGAAGCCTTGCCTGCAGTTCAATCACATCATCCCCTGTCGCCCCCCGCTGTATCACCTGTTCAGAAAAGGCAGCGCTTTTTTGACTGAATGGAAGTGAAAGACTGGCTGCCATAATGGTACATAAAATGACATTCAAACAAAAAGAACCTTTCGACTTCATGTTTTAAGCCTCCTCCAGCATTTTTGTACCCATATCTTTTGTAGCGAGGCAGATTTTATACACGCTTTCCTTTCTGTTTCATCTTTAGGCAAATATGCCTGACAAGAAAATAAAAAAACCGCCCTTGCTCGAGGCGGTTATTGCTGAAGAGACTGCCCGCCGGCTTTGACGGAACGGGCTTTTTTTGCTTTGCGCAAGCCGAACCACCAAAGAAACGCCATAAAGGGCAGCATAAAATAGATCCAGTTTTTTAAGGCGAGCAGAATATAATCGTAGAGACCGTGAAGCAAAGCCGGAATAAAAAGCGAGCATAACAGCCATTTCATCTTTGTTTTACTTGCGGAAAAACGGGCTTTGCCGATGTAAAAGCCCATGATCACTCCGAATAAGGCATGGCTGGAAACCGGAAGCAAAGCGCGCATAAAAGCGTACTCCACCCCGTTCCCGATGAGATACAATATATTTTCAAGCGTCGCAAACCCCAATGAAAGGCTTGTCCCGTATACGATTCCGTCATAGTGTTCATCAAAGTCGATGTGCTGAAAAGTGCTGACCATCAGCAAAAACCATTTTAAAAATTCTTCCAAAAAGCCGGAAGTTAAAAATGAAACGACAAAACTGCCCTCAGAAATGTGTTCTTTTTCCAATACATACTGGATAAACATCGTCGGAAAAACGAGCAAAACCCCCAGTATAAAAAGGCGGATGACCATATGAATGGGCTCGGATTCATATTTTTCCTTTAAGTAAAAATACATTAACAGTGCGATTCCGGGAGCTAAGCCTGCTGAGATAATTCCGAACATGAGGAAACCTCTTTCCTTTTCATCTCATTCTATCCTACCATGATTCGGATTGTTTTGAAATTGAAAAAGAACGGGCTGCCTAATAGCAGAATTTGTCTTTTATGCCTTCTTCATAGCTTGCAAGAAGGACGGCGAGTTTCATTCTCGCTTTTTTACTGTCATAATCCTTGCCTAAGATGACCCCTTTTTTCGCGAGGTCATAGCTGCTGCCCGCATAGTCATAGGTCGTATACACTTCGCCTTCCTCTGCGCTCGTCGTGATGACGATATAAACGCCCTGATTTAATGCTTGTTCAATATCGCTCATCATATTCGGCGGTACCTGTCCCCTTCCGACTCCTTCAAGGACGATCCCTGCTGCACCCTCGCGGACGGCGGCTCTGATAAACTTGCCGTCTCCATCTAGATAGCATTTGACGATGTCCACTTTAGGAAGCGGTCTTTGCAGCTGATGAACATCCCGCTTTAACGGCTTTTGATAAACGTATACTTTATCATTGTCAATAATCCCTAAGTAACCGAAACCGAATACGTCAAAACCCTGCAGGTTCGAAGCGTGCACTTTTTTAACATAGCGCGCGTTAAAGATCCTCTCGTTAAAAACAACGACCGTGCCGGCTCCTTTTATATCCGGGCTGCACGCTGTATAAACGGCGTGTCTGATATTTGTATATGCATCTGTGCCTTGCTGTTCGGGGGCTCGCTGTGAACCTGTGACAACGACCGGCCTCTCATCCTGCAAGGTTAAATCCAAAAAATAAGCGGTTTCTTCAAGCGTGTCCGTACCATGCGTCACAACCGCGCCGTCATAGCTGCCGTCCTGAAAAACGCGTTCGACGGTTTGTTTGAGTTCTAGTAAATGATGAAATGTAATATGCATACTCGGAAGCTGAAACGCCGGATAGACATCGATCTGGACATCTTCCGGCAGGCTGCACATTTCGGCTAATTCAGGACCGCTGATCGCCCCTGCCGCAAGCCTGCCGCTTTCGGTTTTCCGGCTGGCGATCGTTCCTCCCGTTGTAATAAGCGCTACTTTCTTTTTCATGTCAGGCTGCCTCTTTTCGTGTTGATCTGTGTGCCGATAAAAAAGAGAGCACATCTATTTATAGAATATGCTCTCTTTTGCCTGATCCAAATCATAAAATATCGGTTTTATATTCGTTTTGCAATTTCAGCTGCAATTAAGCCGCCGTGAAAACGTCCGTTTTCAATGAAAATTTCATTTGCGTTGTTCCCGGCCGCAATAACGCCGGCGATGAAGATGCCTCCTTCGTTCGTCTCCATCGTTTCTTCATTAAAGGAGGGACGGCCCGAATTCGCGTCAATTTCGACTCCCATTTTTTGAAGGAAGCCGTGATCAGGGTGATAGCCTGTCATAGCGAACACAAAATCATTTTTGATCTTGGTCTCTTTTCCGTCGACAGAAAAAATCAGCTCGTCTTCCGTAATTTCTTTGACGACCGCCCGGAATTCCATTCTGATTTTTCCGTGCTTGACAAGCGAAAGGAATTCGGGAAGGATCCACGGTTTGATGCTGGAGGAATATTCGTTCCCTCTGTACAGCACAGTCACTCTTGCGCCCGCTTTAACGAGCTCCATCGCTGCGTCGACGCTTGAATTTTTCCCGCCGATAACCGCAACATCTTTATCAAAATAAGGATGAGCCTCTTTAAAATAATGGAATACTTTCGGAAGGTCTTCTCCCGGGACGTTCATATAGTTCGGGTTGTCATAATATCCCGTTGCGATAACGCAAAATGACGACAAATACGTATCCTTTGATGTTTCCACGATAAATTGGTTATTCTCTGTTTTTGTTACGGATTGAACTTTCTCAAACGCGTTGATCCGCAAATTTTTCCGCTTGGCGACTTCCCTGTAATAAGAAAGCGCCTGATTTCTGACCGGCTTGTGATTTTCAGTAATAAAAGCGACATCGCCAATCTCCAGTTTTTCGCTTGAGCTGAAAAAGGTTTGGTGTGTAGGATATTGATAAATGCTGTTGACGATGTTTCCTTTTTCAATGACGAGTGCATCTATTCCGATCTCTTGCATGTGAATAGCTGCTGAAAGCCCGCAGGGGCCTCCGCCGATAATGATCACTTTTTCTTCTTTCATGTTCCGTTCATCTCCTGTCATATCCGGCAAATCAAAAAATCTCCTATTTTATGATAGGAGATTTTTTGGGTTGTTGCAAATGTTTGAACCTATATCCAGCCTCTGAAGCGGGATGCTTCCGCCATCTTGCGGACGCCCACCATATAGGCTGCAAGCCGCATGTCAATCCTGCGGTTGTGCGCCATTTCGTAAATATTGTTGAACGACTTGACCATCATTTTTTCCAAACGTTCTTCAACTTCTTCTTCAGTCCAGTAGAATCCCTGGTTGTTTTGCACCCACTCAAAATAGGACACGGTTACACCGCCGGCGCTTGCCAGCACGTCCGGTACAAGAAGAATGCCGCGGTCGGAAAGAATTTTCGTCGCTTCTAGCGTCGTCGGGCCGTTGGCTGCTTCGACAACGATTTTCGCCTTGATGTTATGGGCGTTTTCCGCGGTAATTTGATTTTCTATTGCAGCCGGCACCAGAATATCGCATTCCAGCTCCAGCAGTTCTTTGTTTGTAATGGTGTCATTAAACAGCTTTGTGACCGTTCCAAAGCTGTCCCGGCGGTCAAGCAGGTAATCGATGTCAAGCCCTTCAGGATCATACAGGCCGCCGTATGCATCAGAAATGCCGACAACTTTTGCACCCGCGTCATACATGAATTTCGCAAGGTAGCTTCCCGCATTTCCGAACCCCTGCACGACGACAGAAGCTCCCTCAATGTCGATGTCTTTCTTTTTCGCCGCCTCTTTAATGCAGATTGTAACCCCTTTTGCTGTCGCAGATTCTCTGCCGTGAGAACCACCTAAAACGAGCGGTTTGCCGGTAATGAAGCCCGGCGAGTTGAATTCGTCGATTCTTGAATATTCGTCCATCATCCATGCCATGATTTGAGAATTGGTAAATACATCGGGAGCCGGCACGTCTTTTGTCGGTCCGACAATTTGGCTGATCGCCCGGACGTACCCTCTGCTTAAACGTTCCAGTTCAGGAAAGGACATATCCCGCGGATCACAGATGATCCCGCCCTTTCCGCCTCCATATGGAAGGTCGATGATGCCGCATTTCAGACTCATCCAAATAGAAAGCGCTTTAACTTCTTTTTCTGTAACTCCCGGATGAAAACGGATGCCGCCTTTTGTCGGCCCTACTGCATCATTGTGCTGGGCTCGGTAGCCCGTGAAAATCTTAACAGATCCATCGTCCATGCGAACCGGAATTTTCACCGTTAAAAAACGGATCGGTTCTTTTAGTAATTCATACACCTCTTCAGGATACCCTAATTTTTCAAGCGCCTTATGTATCACCGTTTGCGTTGATTTCAAAACGTCATGTGTGTTTTCTTCAGTATGACCGGTGTTTTGATCGGCTACCATTATAAGTTAACCTCCTAAAGTCTTTCTGGCATGTTGTCCTTTCAGAGAATAGTATACACCCTTGCACTAATCATGCAAAGAACAATCAACCATTTTTAGTGAAAATATTCGAGAAAAATCTTTTTTGTTATATTCTTATTTTCGGCAGAAAAAAACTGCTGTTTAACACAGCAGAATATCTTTTTTGGATGCGGGCTATTTGAAATATGTCTGAATGGTCTGAACGGCATTGTTTTCCATGATTTTCTTTCCGTATTCCTGAAGCCTGTAAATCGTTAAAGTCGTCGGATTCCCATATTCGGCTAAAATCGAAATCACGCCGTCAGCCTCATGGGAGTCAAAATCGTCGAGACTTAAGAAATACCTGTCTTCATAGTGGTAGACTGTCCCGCCTTGAATACCGATGCGGTCCAGGTTTTTGGAAAGTTCAATCAGATGCTCAAACGTTTGAAATTCATATATAATGTCAACACTTTCGCCAAGTTTGACTTGCATTTCAATATAGTCCTCATCATACTCATTATCGTCTTCATCTGTTTCTTGATTTTTTGTGACAATGATGACCATACCTTGTGCTTGAAGAGAATACACTTCAACAGCGATTGGGCCATTCGCTTCGAACCCGAGCTCTGTATTCGCTTCGTTCATCATGTCTTTAAACAGCTGCTGAACTTTAAATGAGTCTTTCCAAAGGTCTTCTTTCGTCAGCCCCCGGTCTGTCAGATCATCAAGTGTCAGAAAGATTTTGATCTTATTATAATTTAGACGCTCAAGCCGCATAACGTTCCCTCCTGCCTCTTCTTGCACACATCATATATCTTATTATATGGAGATGATGAGTCATAGGTTCTTAATTTTGATACCAGTTTACACTGTGTTTGGGCGGAAGACAAGCACAATGCCGCCTTTTCGTTCCTTTTCAGTGAAAAAGCATCAGTTTCCTTCCATGCCGGGTCCCGGGACCAGCTTAATCAGATGGGTTTCCGGCCTCGCTCCCAGCCGCAGAGGAAGCTTCGACGTGCCATAGCCGTTGCTGATCAAGTACGGCGCCTGATGAACGGTTCCGGTTCCTCCGATTTCACAGAGCCCGAATCTGCCGAGGCGAATCTGTCCTCCGTGGGTATGACCGCTCAATATGAGATCAATACCGTCCGTCTCCTGTATTTGATGATGAATCTCCGGATTATGTGACACAAGGATGGTCGGAAAATCCTGCTGCACGCCTCTGAGCGCTGCCGGGTAATCATCCAATTCGAGCCTGATGTCATCCACTCCGCAAATATTGACGGCTTGTCCTTGATGGTCATGCAAAACCGAAGCATTGCGCAAAGGTGTTACACCGTGTGCCTTGAATATTTCCTGCAGCCTTTCCTGATCAACTTCATAATCGTTATTTCCCCATACAAAATACGTTTTTCCCAAACTTGAAAGCCTTTTGATATTTTCTTCAATTCTCGAATAAGGGACGCCGCCCTCCGCTAAGTCGCCGCCGATCATGACGAGCTGAACCCCGTGTTCTTTCACTTCACGAATCATGTCTTCACTGACTGTCCGCCTATGAATATCTGAAATAAAAAAGACGGTCAATTCCTTATTCAGGCGTCTGAGCGAAAACTCGGCTTTCAACACCCGGTTTTCGCGGGCGACGGCTGACATTTTCCACAATAAAGCAGCAAAACCGATGAAAGCGGCCGAAGCCAGACTGAGCCAATAGATCATGTGCATTCTCCAATCTGTTTTGTTTATCATAAGACGGCTTTATACAAAAAGACGTTTCTTTTAATAAGAAAACGTCTTTTTTATTTGCTTTCGAAATAAAGGTTAATGTCATACTGCTGTTTCATGATCTTAAAAACTGTTTCCCTTGATTTCCACTCTTCAGGCTGGGGCCATAAATCCGTGCTTTTCTGAATAATCTCGCATCTCAGCTTATGAAATTCCCCTTCTGCTTTTTCTTCCTTCTTTTTAAAATAGTAAGCGGTGCTGTATGCAAAAGCGGCCGACAAAATCCACAGCAGATAGACGGAATCATTCAGCAAGCCGGAAAGGAAGCCGTTTTGCCCGAGCCCTTTTGACGCTGCAAACAAACAAAACGAAACCGCGCATATCGCCGCCAGCGCCTGCCACCTGAATGTCTGTCTGGCATAGTTTTCGTACTTTTTCTTCCTTTTAATTAAGGCGCGGAGCATTTGTTTCGTCGGTTCGTCCGTAAAACGGTTCAGCTCTTCAAGCTCGCTTCCCACAGTCCTCACACCTTGTCCTATTTGATAGTACAATGTATATGTATTCGCGGGCAAAATCATGCCATTGTTAATAAATCGGGATATTCAGAACCTGGCCGGCGTAGACATTGTTGCCTGATAATTGATTATAATTGCGGATTTTTTCCTCTCCTGACCGGTTCTTATAATATTTCATCGAAATCCGATAAAGCGTCTCTTTTTCGCCAACCGTGTGCTTCAGCACCTTTTTGGGCTGCGGCGCTTGCTGAACGGGCGGCTTTTGAGCTGCGCTTGCCGTTTTCTTCTCTTGTTCCGCAGGCTGCTTCGGTGCGGCAGGCTTCTTTGCAGCGACAGGCTTCTCCTCAGCTTTTTTTGCCTCTTTAGGCTGCTCTTTTTCCTTTTGCTTTTGCTCGTCTTTTTTTGACGGTTCATCCTCTTTAAGTTCCGATTGTTTGCTTTCTTTCAGCTTTTCTTCTTGAAGGGCGGCGGCTGTATGCTGCGAAGCCGCCTTTTGATCCGCTTCTTGTTCACCGTTTTGATTTTCATTCGTCATACCCGTCTCACCGGATTTGTTTTCATAAAACACATTATCATACTGATCAGAGTTGGAATCGCCGCCTTCGCCTTGGTTCAGCATGTACATAAACACCACGAAGACGATGATCGGAATGAAAACAAACATGACTGCAAGTGCCGTGAATAGCGGATTTCTTTCTTTATTCTTTTTTTTGCTGTGCTTCTTTTTTTTATGATATGTCTGCCTGGAAGGAATGTCATCATCAGGTGTCTTCAGTTCAACAGCCGCGGCCGCCTCCCGGCTCATTTCAGCACGGGCCTTTTCCTGCTCCTTCTTCTTCCTCTCTATCCTTGACATCTCCGTCATGCGAACTCCTCCTTACGTGTTGAAAACGAATCTGGCACGCAAACACAACATCGATCAAAAAGTGTGCCGTGACAGGAACGAATAAATTCCCTGTCCATTCAAAGCTCAATCCGAGCAAAAAGCTGATGGACACAACCATTACAAACAGCAGCCATTTTTTCAAATAACGAAAATGCAAAATCGCGAAAATAATGCTCGCTGCCCAGAGACCGAAATGCGTCTGGATAACGCCTCTGAACAATATTTCCTCTGCAAATGCAATGAAAAGGGTAAGAATCACGATATGCAGGTACGAGCGTTCACGAAAAAGCTTTTCATTTATCCCTTCATCGTCATACATATGCTTCGGAACCCATTTCATCACCATCAGGTCGGCGATAATCACGAGAGCCGCGAGCGGCGCCCCGTACTTCAATATGCTCAAGTCCGATGGATTCCAAAGCGACAAAAAAGCGTCTGCATCATCAAATAAAAAGATGCCCATCAATAATGCGGTAAAAAGCATCAGCATCTGGGAAAAATAGAGCTGTTTCAGCATTTCACTGTCTGACAGGCGACGTATGATTTCCGACTGTTTTTTCAGCATACACGATCACAGCTGGCGGCAAATATGGCATCTAATTCCTCTTCCCACGCTGTCAATTTGTTCATAGACGGACGGTCTCCTTTGACTTCGTATGCTTCAAGACTTAAACCGCAGGATGTACAGCACGCTGTGTCATCCGTTTCCAGCGGTTCTTTTTGTTCATTAAAATAAGCGAGCAGGCTTTCTCTGAAACACCCTTCGCTTTCGGTGACGGCAGCGAACGCAGCCGCTTTTTTCAACTTGAGCTCCCTGCGGCTGTCCATCTCCCTCTGAATGACCGCCCGGCCGTCGCCGCCCAGATGATGCACCTTCTGATAAAGATGTAGAAAATGGCGGGCTTGCGTTTCCGATAAACCGGCCTGCTGCAGAACTTCCCGCCGGCTTCGCTCATCTTTCACTCCGGCAAGCTTTTCGTATAAAAAAACGATATCACTTTGAGAGAGAGCTTCCATTTGAATGAGCTGCTCCTGGATTTCCTCGTCTCCCGGAGCTTTCAGCAAAATGCTGACACTCTGCTTTCCATCCCTGCCCGCACGTCCGATTTCCTGCAGATACGTCTCTGTCGTCTGCGGGAGGCTGAAATGGAACACATATCTGACATCAGGCTTGTCAACTCCCA
Organism: Bacillus sp. LB7; assembly: GCF_030449715.1. Lineage (NCBI taxonomy): Bacteria > Bacillati > Bacillota > Bacilli > Caryophanales > Bacillaceae > Bacillus > Bacillus sp. LB7. The sequence goes on along the minus strand of NZ_JASGCA010000001.1, from coordinate 254,435 downwards.
TACCGAAGGCGTTTGTACAGCAGACCACATCAAGCTGGTTGCGGATGAACTGCTGCTGGATCAGCATCCTGTCGCCTGCCTCCATCCCGCCATGATAAAATCCCGTTCGCAATTTAGTCTCATCACGGAGCTTGTCAGCCAATTCTTCAGCCCATTTTCTCGTCGGGCAATAAACAAGACCGGGACCTTGCAGCTTTTGAACCAGCTCTGTCAGCCGCTCCGTCTTCTCAGCGGTATCCCGCAGCTTTTCAATATGAAGCGCAATGTTCGGGCGATCAACGGAATGGATCAAATAATTGGCGCCTTTAAGCCCCAGCATATTTGAAATGTCCTTCAATGTCGCTTCCGTTGCCGTCGCTGTAAGTGCCAGAGTGACGGGATGACCGAGGAGCGCCTTGATGTCTCCAAGCTTCGAATAATCAGGCCTGAAATCATGCCCCCATTGTGAAATGCAGTGAGCTTCATCAACGACAAAAAGGCTGACATTGAGCAATTGAAGCTTATTCAGCATTTGGCCGGACTGGAGCGCTTCTGGTGAAATATACAGATATTTGAGGCTGTGAAGCCGACTTAATACGTCATTTTTTTCTTGGTGTGTCAAAGCGCTGTTCAAGGCCGCAGCCCGCTTCTCTCCGCGCATCTTTAATTGCTGCACCTGGTCTTCCATTAAAGACAAAAGCGGTGAGACGATCAGGACGGTTCCGTCTTTCAACAGCCCTGGAAGCTGATAGCACAGCGATTTCCCGCCTCCTGTCGGAAGCATCGCCACCGTGTCCCGCCCCTCCAGTACGCTTTTGATGATCGTTTCCTGGCCTTTTTTAAACGTATGATAACCAAAATACCGGCGAAGCGCCTGGTGAAGTTTATCCATTCCTGATCACCGTTTTCGACAGAGCGAGGCGGATTTTAAAATAGCTGTAGCGGCCGCCGAGCCCCTCTTTAATTTGTCTGATTTTATTGGTTTGGTTCGCTTTCGCATAATCGGCAATGATTTTCTGCTCCTCTTTTGACACGTACTGATCGATGGAAAAAGACGGATCATGAATGGCAATTTCCACAATGTGATCCTCGATCGTCGCCGATTTCAGCTTTCGAATGTCTGCGATCCGGTCTATTGTATGCCCTTCTTTTATAAGAAAAAGCGTTTTTCTCGTCGATTGTGTGAGACCATCCTTTAAAGGAATGTCCTGAATGAGCGTTTGAAAAAGCGGACTTTCACCATTTTGGGCGGATTGAATAAAATGATGCAGAACATCCCAAAACAGGGCATATATGTACCACTCATCAAGGTTCATTTTTTCGGAAAGCTGTCTAAATGTATAGCCCGCTTTTGCCCCGGAAGTCAGGGAGTGAACAAAAATAGCGGCCTGTTCATCATCGTTCAAAACAGACAGCTTCTCTTTCAGCTCATGGTGAAACTGGGCAGCTGTTTCAGCGGCATTCCGGTTTCTTAAATATTGTTTAACCCAGTTCTGAATCTGATAATCTTTTATGATTGGCAAATACACGCGTTCGCGGTAAAGCTTGTTGGAGAGCACTTGAATCAAAAGCGACATCCTTGCCCACATGATTTTGGCTGCCGCCTGATAATAGCCGCCGTGAAAATGGCGGGGCCACGGGTAAAGGGCAAAAAAGCCGGCAAGTTCCGCTTCTCCTTTTTCGGTGACGGTGTAAGCGCCGCTTTCCGCTTTTTCTCTGACCAAAGACTCCTGTTTCAATTGCTGAACGCTGACTGTCACCTGCTCTCTCGATAGAGCCGAACAAAAGCCGAAGTATTTTGAAACGGCAAATAAACCGGCGTCCTGTATCGTCTGTGACGACCTTTTTCCTTTTAATAAATGATAGACCGCGCTTGCAGAACGCTCACCCTTCATGGATGACAGAATGTCAAGCACAATGGCGTCAAAAAAATGAACCGGCATATCATCACCTACAATCTTCCGGCAACATTCGATCTTTTCTTCTTTTTATTTTAACAGATTTTGCGGAGAAATCGACGTTTAAACTCATTTAAAAGGGGTATGTTAGCAGTAGAACCCTTGTGTGATAAGCATTCTCAATATTTTTGAGTTGAAATGTAAGATTAACACCATTACAATAAGGAATGGGAATAGGTTTCATATCGGATAGATAGAGGGTTAAACCATTTGTTCCAACGAAGAACAATCTGGGAGGTTTTTTATTCATGCCAAAATATACAATTGTAGACAAAGATACGTGCATCGCATGCGGAGCTTGTGGTGCTGCGGCTCCTGATATTTATGATTACGACGATGAGGGAATCGCGTTTGTCACCCTTGACGACAATCAGGGTGTCGTCGAAGTCCCTGACGTCTTGGAAGAAGACATGATGGACGCGTTTGAAGGCTGTCCTACAGATTCGATCAAAGTTGCGGATGAGCCGTTCGAAGGCGACCCGCTTAAACACGAATAAAGCAAAAAAACCTCCGGTGCACAAAGTGCCGGATGTTTTTTTATCTTCGCCAACAAGCAAAAAGAAGCCGGCTCCTTCTGCAACTGAAAATACCCGGCACAGAGCCGGGTATTTTCATGTCTATTTATTTAGCGGCCATGCGGACGTTTTCCTTCAGCCGCGGTTTCAACGAAAGAAAAATCGGCGTGGAGACGAGAGCCACAGCGATGCCTTTGATGAAATTAAAAGGCAGAATTCCGGCCAGAACTGTGGTTTTTAGCGCTTCTCCCGATAACGCTGGAGCATTTAAAAACCAAGTGTAGGCAGGCAGAAACAATAGATAATTTAAAATGCTCATCGAAACGGCCATCACAAGCGTCCCGGCGAAAAGAGCTGTGACAAACCCTTTGGCAGAACTTGATTTTTTAAGCAGCACAGCCGCCGGCAGGATAAACAATGTTCCGGCAATGAAGTTAGCCGCCTGATCAATCGGAATGCCTGAGGCGCTTCCGGCAATAAAGTAATTCAGCACGTTTTTGATCGCTTCAACGGCAATTCCGGCTCCCGGACCATACAAAATCACAGCGAGCAGTGCCGGGATATCACTGAAATCGATTTTTAAATACGGGAATGCCCCCAAAATCGGAAAGCTCAGCATCATTAAAATAAATGCGATGCTGCTCAGCATGCTGATTGAGACGAGACGTCTCACCTTGTTGTGTTTCATTTTGTCACTCTCTCCTTTTCGATCACATCTCACGAAAAGAGGAATGGTTCTTTCCCCTGCCCTAAACAAAAAACCCGCTTTATTGAAAAAGCGGGGCTGTTTTACAGACAGGTCAAATAAACGTTTGAAAATATCATTTCAAAACGCACGGAACCTCCATCTTCTCCCATCCAGACTATACTGTCGGCTTCGGAATCGCACCGAATCCTGCCCCTAAAGAGGCTCGCGGGCTTAGAGCGCTTGCTCATCACCGCCGGTAGGGAATTTCACCCTGCCCCGAAGATTGATCTTATTTATTTTTAATACTGATATTATTATAAATGAATTGTGAAAAAATGTACAGATTCAAAGCTTATGGCCCTGTTTTGGGACGTCCTTCAGGATATTTCGGCAAACTCACTTTTCCCATACGCTAAAAACCGCACATTCACAGTTATTTCATTTTTAATTTTCGTCTTTCCGCGCGAAACTCATTGACACCCTTTATGGAATATGGTAAATTATCAGATATTTATGACGCTTATTTAGGAGGAAATCTTACATGTTTCGAGTATTGGTCTCAGATAAAATGTCCAGCGACGGCCTCAAACCATTAATGGAAGCAGATTTTATTGAAATTGTAGAAAAGAATGTTGCGGAAGCGGAAGACGAGCTTCATACGTTTGACGCTCTCTTGGTGCGGAGCGCCACGAAGGTTACCGAAGAATTGTTTAAAAAGATGACTTCACTAAAAATCGTTGCCAGAGCAGGTGTCGGCGTCGACAATATCGATATTGACGAGGCGACAAAGCACGGTGTCATCGTCGTAAACGCGCCAAACGGAAATACAATTTCAACTGCTGAACATACTTTTGCAATGTTTTCAGCGTTAATGAGATATATTCCGCAGGCAAACATCTCCGTTAAATCAAGGGAGTGGAACCGTTCGGCTTACGTCGGTTCGGAGCTTTACGGAAAAACGCTCGGCATCATCGGAATGGGCCGCATTGGAAGCGAAATCGCGAGCCGCGCAAAAGCGTTCGGCATGACCGTTCATGTATTTGACCCGTTCCTGACTCAAGAAAGGGCAAGCAAGCTCGGCGTTAATGCGAACAGCTTTGAAGAAGTTCTGGCATGCGCCGACATCATTACGGTTCATACCCCGCTCACAAAAGAAACGAAGGGACTTTTGAACAAAGAAACCATCGCAAAGACGAAAAAAGGCGTTCGTCTCGTGAACTGTGCAAGAGGCGGCATCATCGATGAAGCGGCGCTTTTGGAAGCTTTGGAAAGCGGACATGTCGCAGGCGCTGCCCTCGACGTGTTTGAAGTCGAGCCTCCGGTCGATTCAAAACTGATCGATCATCCGCTTGTGGTCGCGACTCCTCACTTGGGCGCTTCAACGAAAGAAGCCCAGCTGAATGTCGCTGCACAAGTTTCCGAAGAAGTCCTTCAGTATGCGCAAGGAAATCCTGTGATGTCCGCGATCAACCTTCCGGCCATGACAAAGGATTCATTCGAAAAAATCCAGCCTTATCATCAGTTTGCCAATACGATCGGAAACCTTGTGTCCCAGTGCATGAATGAGCCTGTTCAAGATGTAGCCATCCAATATGAAGGCTCTATCGCCAAACTTGAAACGTCATTTATTACGAAAAGCCTTTTGGCCGGATTCCTGAAGCCGAGGGTCGCGGCTACCGTCAACGAAGTGAATGCCGGCACTGTCGCGAAAGAGCGCGGCATCAGCTTCAGCGAAAAAATTTCTTCCAATGAGTCAGGCTATGAAAACTGCATTTCTGTGACTGTCACCGGAGATGTGACGACATTCTCTTTAAGAGCGACGTACATTCCGCACTTCGGCGGTCGCATCGTTGCCTTAAACGGCTTTGATATCGATTTTTATCCGGCAGGACACCTTGTGTATATTCACCACCAGGATAAACCGGGGGCTATCGGCCATGTCGGACGAATTTTAGGAGACCATGACATCAACATCGCCACTATGCAAGTGGGCCGAAAAGAAAAAGGCGGAGAAGCGATCATGATGCTTTCATTTGACCGCCACCTTGAGGACAACATTTTAAATGAGCTGAAAAACATTCCGGATATCGTGTCTGTTAAAGTCATCGATCTTCCTTAATAAAAAGCCCCGGAACCTGAAAGAAATTCCTTTCGGGTTCCGTTTTTTTAGGAACTCTCCTTGATCTCAAGCAGCTGGCGGGGATAAATCTGCTCTCCTTTCAAATCGTTCCATTCTTTGAGGTGCCGGACAGTAACGCCCATTTTTTCAGCGATATGATGGAGCGTATCCCCTTTCTGCACCACATATGTGCCGGTCTTCGGCTCATCGTCATGAAGGAGGAGTGTTTGGCCAGCCTTAAGCTTCGAATGTTTCAACCCGTTTATTCTCATGATCTCCTCGATTGATATACCGCTATCCTTGCTGATTTTCCAGAGCGTGTCCCCTTTTTGAACAGTTACCGCACCGCTCATTGTCCCGGTGTTTTGATGAACGTGGACAGCATTTTGCCGGAGCGCTTCTTCACGAAGCACTGTCAGCGGATTGATTGCATATCTTTTATCTTCAGTCCATGAACCGTGATGCATTTCAAAATGCAGGTGGGTTCCGGTCGATATTCCCGTATTGCCGATGATTCCGATTTGCTCGCCTTTTTTCACCAGTTCTTTTTCCTTTTTCAGGCGTTTGCTTAAGTGGGCATAAACGGTTTCATATCCGTTGTCATGTTTGATAAATATCACGTGGCCGTAGGAGTCCGATTGATACGATTTGCTTACCGTTCCGTCTGCGGCAGCCGCTACAGCCTCCCCTTCGGGAGCAGCGATGTCAATCCCCTTATGCTTTCCGTCTCTCGTCCCGAATTGATCTGTGATCTCCCCTTTAATCGGTTCAATCCACTCTGAAGCTGCCGCCCCCGGTGCGGTGACGAGAAACGCAAGCCCCGAAAGCCATGCGATCGCGAACAGGAAGTTTTGATGTCTGAGTATCTTCAAGGTTTTCCATATCCTCCTATTACAAGCATCTGCGGTAAAATTCCCCCTATTCGGAGACAGCTTAGTATACTTCCAAATCAATACATTTTATACATCAAAAAAAGACTCCTCTCAGGGAGTCTTTTAGCTTTCTATCGTTATCGGATTCGGTGCGTACGGAACCTGTACAGATTTCGACAAGTCATAGGCGCCGACCTTGGTTGTGGATGCATTTTTAAATTTCACTTTTGTGAACCCGAAATCTTTGGCGGTCAATAGAAGGCCTTCCACCATCAAGACGTCTTCAGGTTTATTTTCAATATTCGCGGAGGAAGAAAATTGAATGATCAGTTCTTTTCCATTCTTTTGGATATCTTCAATCTGCGTATCATCGGATAGGATGGGTTGTAAATGAGTGCTGCTTTCTTTATTTTTCATCATCTTTATCGCTTCCTGCACCGTTTCGTAAGATTCGCTTGAAGGTGCAAGGAACCGGCGTCCGTCAGAGCTTTCATATAAATAGTAGCCTTTTTGCGTCTGATGCATAATCGCCATATCGGCGAGCATTCCAAATGATTCAAATTCAACGCCGGATTTATCATCGGAAATAAACAAAACAGAATCATACGAACCCCATTTAAAGGTTTCATTGATCACATTTTTCAGCCGTTCGAAATCTTCCACTGAAAGCTCCGGTATTTTTTCATTTACTTGAATCGTCAGTTTTTTACCGTTTTTCTGTTCTTTGAACTTCACCTGATCAAGATAAGCTGTATCAAATGATGTAAATTGGTCCACTTTAAGCCGGCTGTAGGCGTGAAGCGCATCTTCAAGATTCGTCATGCTTATGCTTTTCTCAAGACTTATCGGGACAACGACAGACTTGGACTCATCAAGGAAAGCGAAGGTGATATAGTCGTCTTTTTGACTCTGGGAGACGACAAACGTATTTGCAGGTTCAGACTGGGCAGCATCAGCCTCCGTCTGCACCAATTTTCCGTCAGATGAAATGTTTGCGTCGGCGCTGTTTTGAGATCTGATCTGTTCGATTAATTGAGGAGTGATCAGCATCAGAAGAAAGAGAACCAAAACTGTAGCAGCAAATGCGCCGACCCGTTTTTTCGGTGATTTACGCTTAGGTGCGAGAATCAGCTTTTGATAGATCTGATTTGCCGAACGATTATCCTTAACCGTTGGAAGTTGGCTTAGTAACGCCTTCAGCCGTTCTTCGTTCCATTCTGACTTCTTCATTCTTTGGATCCTCCTTCAAAAGCTCCATCTGTTTACGAAGCACTTTCAGACCGCGATGCTGAGTGGTTTTTACCTTGCTTTCGGAAAAATTTAAGGCTTTTGCCGTTTCACTGATCGAATACCCTTGGATAAACCGCAATACGATAACCGATCTTTGATCAAGCGTACACTTGTCAAGGGCCTCGAAAATTTCCTTCAGGTTTTCATTCTGCATTACGATGTCCTCAGGCAGAGGCTTGCGGTCTTTTACATCTTGTTTCTCCCAGTCAAACGTCCCCAAAATCCGCTGGCGGATCGTCTGCTGCTTTCTGAACCAGTCGATCGCAACGTGCCGCGCAATCGAAAGAAGCCAGGTTTTTTCACTGCTTCTGCCTTCAAATGTTTCATAAGAATGCAGGACGCGGATGTATACTTCCTGAACTAAGTCTTCTGCCTGGTTTTTGTCTTTTACCATATAAAATAAAAACTGAAATAAATCCTGATGATACTGATCATATATTTTCTGAAAGGTTTCTTCCACCTGAAACCCCTCCGTTCAATTTATTGTCGTTTGTCAATCTTAAAAAGTTACATTACAACTATTACAACTATATTACGAACATATGAAAATGGAAAGAGGGTTTTACTAAAGTTAAGGTTAATTTTAACTTAACAAGCATAAAAGCACCTGTTCTAAATGAACAGGTGCCAAGCTTCTCACTGAGCTGTGTCCGAATACTCATAATCGGAACGTTCCTTAAGACGGATCCTTTGAAATGGCCTGATTTTCATCCGTTTATGACTTTAAGTCCAATTGTTGGCGAAGTTTTTTGGAAATCGCCTTTCTCTTTTCGTCAGTCACCAGGTGATACCATAAGCCGTCAACTTTTTTATCTTCACCCTCAATTTCTATCTGTTTAATATCCTTGGCAGCTTCTTTATAAGAATGTTGAATATCGATCATCTTGTCCAGTGTTAAGTTTGTTTTGATGTTTTTTTCTAATGCTGTCAAAATCTCTTGATAGTTTGTTAATGATTTTAATTGGGCACCTTCATGAATAATTTCGTTGATGATCTCACGCTGCCGCTCTTGGCGTCCAAAATCACCGCGGGGATCGTCTTTTCTCATCCTAGCATATGTCAAAGCAGTTTTGCCGTCAAGATGCTGCTTCCCTTTTGACAGATGCGCGCCTTCAAGGGTGAAATCAATTTATAGTGATTGATTAAAAATGCCTGGTTTACATAGACGATACTGTTTTTTTTCAGTTCGACTAAATCAGATGTTACAATTTTTTCATTACTCGACCAAATCACGTTCTTAACCGTGTGATTGAGCACAAGGAAAGAGAGAGAAAAAATCAGAAAAAAGCCAACAATAAACTTGCCCTTGATGGTCCGTAACACTCTCTACTCCTCCTGCTTCTCGAATTTATATCCGATGCCGAACACCGTTTTAATCAAGTCGCTTGCATCAAGCTTTTTGCGGAGTCTTTGAATATGGGTATCAACTGTGCGGGTGTCACCGAAAAAATCGTATCCCCAAACGAATTCCAAAAGCTCTGAACGCGTAAAAACTTTTCCCCGATGGTCAACCAAAGTCATCAGCAGATCATATTCTTTAGGAGTCAATTCGACGGCTGATCCGTCTTTTTTCACCAGTCTTTCACCCGGAACGATCACAATATTTTTAAACCGGATCTCATCCTCTTTTTCCGTTTCCCGTTCGTTCACATGATAGGCTTGTTCCAGACGCCGAAGGATCGTGCGGATTCTCGCGACAACTTCGCGCAGATCAAACGGCTTTGTAATATAGTCGTCGGCCCCGAATTCCAACCCGAGTATTTTATCCGTGATATCTGATTTGGCGGTGATCATCAGGATCGGAATATTATAGCTTTCGGTCACTGTTTTGCAAATATCCAATCCGCTGCAGTCAGGCAGCATCCAATCGAGCAGCAGAAGATCAGGTTTGAACTGATCTAATTCCCTCATGCCTGAGGAGCCGTTATTGACCGTGCACGTTTCAAAACCTTCGGACGTCAGCCCGTATGAAAGCAAATCAGCAATTGCTTCATCATCTTCAATAATCAGTATTTTGGTTTTATCCATAAAGTCATCATTCATTCCCTGTTTCAAGCTTATTTTTCTAAAAATCTCTTTTGTTCCTCGCATCCTTCTATAGAGATGATACATAAATCTAAACCAACATTTGACTTTCCGCAATTGGATCGCTGGCGGGCTATAAGGCGCAGAAAAAATGAACGGCCTTTTATAATGATCAGAACGGGTCCATATCCGGTTTTTACTATGACAAAGTTTCCGGTTATCCCAAATTCTTCATCGATGATCATCTGTCTTTTGGAATTCCCACTCTTTTAACGGCAACAAAGGCAAAAACGTTTCAGGATAAGCAGACATTTTACAAATTGGATACATTTTGTTCTCAAATAACGGAGCACCTGTTCTGCATGAACAGGTGCTCTTTGTTTCTTATGGAACAAGATTGTTCGTCAAATTTGGCCATCATCCTGCTTATTTCTTGGAATGTAAAACGTGAAGGAAGTCCCTTCGTTCAGCATGCTGTGGACGGTGATCGATCCGTTGTGTGCATCGACGATGTTTTTGACGATCGCAAGTCCGAGGCCCGTCCCGCCTTTTCCTCTCGTCCTTGCTTTATCCGCCTTGTAAAAGCGTTCAAAAATAAACGGCAGGTCCTCTTCGGGAATGCCGCTGCCCGAGTCTTTCACGGCGATCTTCAGCCCGCTTTGCGCTGACTGCACATCGACATGTACGGTGCCCCCGGCATTTGTATGGCGGATCGCGTTGTCTATCAAGTTTGTTAAAACCTGCTCCATTTTGTCCGGGTCAAACACAAATTTGGCTTCATGCAGATCAAGATTGTGAGAAAGCGTAATCTCTTTGTCCCCGGCCACTCCGTAAAACTTCCTGAACACCCTCTCGAAAAATTCGCGGAGCTCCACCGGTTCAACGTTTAAGGAAATATGGCCCGCCTCCATTCTGGCAAGGTCCAGCAAATCATTCACAAGCCTTCCCATTCGTAAAGACTCGTCATAGATGACCTGCGCGATTTCCTTTTTTTCTTCCTCAGAGCTTGCAATGTCGTCAACGATCGCTTCGCTGTACCCTTGAAGCATCGAAATCGGTGTTCTCAGCTCATGGCTGACATTGGCGATAAAGTCTTTTCTCAGCTTATCAAGCCGTCTTTCCTCCGTCATATCCCTCAACACGGCGACCGCTCCGCGCACATGTGACTGATTGTACAGCGGACTCATGAGCAGCACCCATGTTCTGCCTTGCAGGGTCATTTCAATCATCTGTTCCTTCTCCGTGCTGACGGTGTTTTGAAAAAGCTCGCGCGCTTCAGGAGGCAGTTCATGGCCTTCTTTTACATTCATGTTCTGCTCATAATACCAAGCCTGTAAAAAGCGTTCTGCCGGAGGGTTAGTCACAAGGATCGTCCCGTCGATATTGATGGTGATCACGCCATCTGCCATACTGCTTAATATATTCGACAAATGCTCCTTTTCCTGATTGAGCGCCGTAATATGGAACTTCAGCTGGCGCCCCATTTGGTTAAAGGCAATCGCCAGCTCGCCGATTTCATCCTGGGTCAGAATCGGAATTTTCGTATCAAACTTCCCTTTTGCCAAATCCTGTGCACCTTGCCGCATTTTTCTGAGCGGGTAGGTAATCCGGCTCGACAGGAAGAAAGCGAAAATCGTCGTTAACACAATCGCAATTGCAGCGGCAAAGAGAATATACCTTGTCGTATGCTGTGTCGTATCTTTCACGGCAAGAAGCGACTGAGAAAGAAACACCATGCCTTCATCTTCGCCTTTCCCGTACGGTACACCGACAATCAGCTGATCGTTCTTTTGATTGGAGATGACCGTCCGCTTCTGCACTTTTTGATGCTTCTGAAGCGCTTCGTTCAGATCGGGATCATTTTTAATATCTTTTAATGTAATGGAAGCCACTTTTTGATTTTCCCGCGGTGAATCCCAATATTCATTCTCATTTTTGATAACGGTAATGCTCGTCAGTTCATCGGCAAGCTCCCATGTAATCGATCTGGCTGTCTCCTGGTCTTTATGGTTTTCCATGATGACGGCCACCTTGCTGGCGAGCTTTGTCAAATCAGCTTCCGCTTCATCAACATGGTAGTTTTCAATAAACTCAAGCAGAAAGAACGTAAGGATAAATAAGACAAATGAAACCAAAAGCAGTATGGTAAACCACAGTTTACCGACTACGCTCTTCCAAAACTTCATTCGTTTCCGACCTCAAATTTATACCCGACACCCCATACTGTTACGATTTTTTTCGCAGCTTTCGGCGAGACTTTGTTCAATTTTTCACGTAGACGTTTAACATGGGTGTCGACCGTTCTCAAATCACCGAAAAACTCGTATTGCCATACTTCCTTCAGCAGCTTTTCACGATCGTATACTTTATCAGGGGTTTTGGCCAGGAAGTAAAGCAGTTCATATTCTTTCGGCGTCAGGCTGACTTCGGTTCCGTCCGCCATAACTCTGTGTGCATCGTGATCAATGGATAAGTGAGAAAAAACAAGAACATTTTTTGCCGTTGTATCTGTATTCAGGTAAGAGGTTTGCGATGATCTTCTCAAGAGCGCTTTGACTCTCAGCACCACTTCCCTCGGACTGAAAGGTTTTACAATATAGTCATCGGTTCCGACTTCAAAGCCCTGCACCCGGTTCGCTTCTTCGCCTTTCGCCGTCAGCATGATGATCGGAGTGGCTTTTTTGTCGCGTACTTGGCGGCATACTTCAATGCCGTCTGTTCCGGGCATCATCAAATCGAGCAGGATTAAATCGTAATCGTTGCCCAGGGCTTTATCGATGGCTTCGTCGCCATTCTCGGCTTCCTCGATCTTATAGTTTTCCCTTTCCAGGTACATTTTTAAAAGTCGTCTGATTCTTGCCTCATCGTCTACTACTAATATTTTTGTCTCTTTCGTCTGTTCCATCGTAAACCTCCTGATTTGAATCTTCTTACATTCATTTTATTAGAAAAGCGATTGTAAGCCAAGCTAAGAATGGCCTTTCCGCACTTTAAAACGATAAGCTGCGGAAGGCCCGGCGAAAAGCCCGGACCTTCCTGCACCGCACGGATCATGCATAAGAGTGAAGTCCGGCGATGACAAGGTTTACAAAAATAAGATTAAACATAATAATGGCAAAACCGATGACGGCGAGCCACGCCGATTTTTCGCCGTGCCAGCCTCTTGAAAGCCTGAGATGCAGATAAGCTGCATAAAACAAAAATGTAATCAGCGCCCAGACTTCTTTCGGATCCCAGCCCCAGAATCTGCTCCATGCCAGCTGTGCCCATATCATCGCGAAAATAAGCGCGCCAAGCGTAAAAACCGGAAAGCCGATCGAAACGGAGCGATAGCCGATTTCATCGACAAGGTCAAGGTTCACATTTTTCACGAGCGGCTGAAGAAGCTGACTGATGCGTTTTCTGATGATCAGCCTGATGACACCGTAAAGCAATGCGCCGGTTCCAAACGACCAGAGAACCGTATTCAGCTTCCGGCCTGAAAAAATAGGCGGCACATTGACAAACGGCTCCATTCTCTCCTCTGTTAAAAGTTCGCCTTTGTTCGGTCCGATCAGAGCGGGAAGCTCGTAACTCATGACGTCTTCCTGGTTGTCTTTATCAATCCACTTGAACTTCGCTTCATAGCCCCCAATGCGGAATGAGGTCGTGACAAGGATAAACGCGAGCGTTGTCACAAGCATAAACATGACAAATTCGAGCCAGAACGTTTTTTTGCCCGGCTGTGACTGATCCACATGCTTGAGCAGAAAGATCACGCCGGCGACAAAGCTGATGGCGAGAATCGCCTGTCCGAGAGCTGCAGTCGTGACATGAATATAAAGCCAGTTGCTTTGAAGCGACGGAATCAGCGGTGTGATATCGGTCGGAAACATGCTGGCATATGCGATTAACAGCAGGACAACAGGCAGTGTAAACAGACCCAAAGCAGACAGCTTGTAAATAAAGTAGATGATGATGAACGCCAGAACGAGCATCATGCTGAAAGCCGTTGTGAATTCAAAAAGATTGCTGACAGGTGCGTGTCCGGAAACGATCCATCTCGCAATAAAATATCCAAACTGGCATACAAATCCGATGATCGTGATCAATACTGCGATCGACGCCCAGCGGTTCTTCTTCTTCCGGTCTGAAGCCTTGCTCCTGATGGAGCCGCCAAAAAAGAAGACCGCTGAGAGATACAAAAGAAATGCCGCGTACAATAAATTGCCGCTTAACTCTGCCATGAAAACCCCTCCCTATGCTGGCCGTTTATTTTTTTCCTTTGACAGTTCTTTTTGATCGGCCGGTTCGGATATCCCCGTATCCTCAAGTACGGCCTTCAAGTCCTGCTTCAGCCCGTACCAGTTTTTGTTCGTATGTCCGGCGACGAGCACATGCCCATCCAGCGTTCTGAGCCAGATCCTTCTGTGGTGCCAGTACATCCCCTGGATGACGCCGATCATAAAGATGGCGCCGCCGACCATGAGCACCCATAAAGTCAAATCTTTTCTAATGGTGAGGCCTGAGAGATTTTTCGTTTCGACGTGGTCAAACTTCATCTTATATTTATTGTCGTCAGAACCTTCGATTGTTTCCTGAATCGCAACGAAACTCTTTTCTCCTTTAGGCTTATCCGGGGCGGTGATCTGGAATACAAAAGCCGGATTGTTCGGATTCCTCGTTTTCGTGCTCGGCTCTCCGTCTTTGTTAAAATAAAAGTCCGGCAGGTAGCTTGCAATATGAACTTTGTAACCGTTGCCAAGATCATATTCCGGTTTCGGCTCCAAGAGGTCGATTGCCACTTTGCCGAAAGATTTCCCGCTGTCTTTTTCAATCAGCTGAAACACCATTTTGTCGAGCTCGCCTTCCTTGTAAGTCAGCTGATAGAGTGCATATGAACCGAATTTCAGCGGGTCATTGACCCTGATCTTGCCGCTTTTCACTTTCTTCAATTCAGGCGCTTCACCCGGCAGGCTGTCATTTTTTCTTTCATACAGTTCAACATCGGTTTGATATGTTTTTGCGACAGTCCCGTCACCCGCTTTAGTAATCGCCTCTGAAAATACGTCTTTTTCTTTTTCACTGTCGTACATTTCTTTTGTAAACCGGTTGTTTTTCAAGTAGTAATGGCCGTCAGTTCCCGGGATGGGCACGGTCTCCCCTTCCCTGATCCAAAGGGTTTCGTCGACATACATGCCCGGAACAAATCTGAGCATGACCCCGATGAGGAATATGATCAGCCCGATATGGTTCACATATGGGCCCCACCTTGAAAAACGGCCTTTTTCCGCAAACAGGTTGCCGTTTTCTTCTTTGACGCGGTATCGTTTTTTCTTCAGTTTACCGACGATTTGCGATCTGGTGTCTTCAGACATGTCCGCTTCCGTCCGGCTGAAAAGGCGCTGCCTCTCCATAAAGTTCGGATTTCGCGTGACGCCCTGATTTTTCAGCGCCCTGTACAAAGGAACGACCCGGTCAAGACTGCAGATCACAAGCGATATGCCGATTGAGGCAACCAGAATAATAAACCACCATGAACCGTAAAGATTGTGAAAACCGAGAGCATAATAGATTTGTCCGAGAAGCCCGTATTGTTCGCTGTAGTATGTATCAGCCTGCGCACCCGGCGGCAGGAACATTTCCTGCGGGAAAATCGTTCCAAAAGCAGATGCTGTCAGCGTAATGACGATCAGCCAGACGCCGACCTTCACAGACGAAAAGAAGTTCCATATTTTATCTACGATTGTTTTGTTATATGTTTGAGAGCGTCTCGCACTTCCGTCATACCGCATGTCAAGGAGTTTGGCATCCTGTTTGACGAGCGGCTTTCCGCACGATTCACACAAAACGGTACCCGTCGGATTCACATGGCCGCATTCGCATTTGATTTCTTTCATCATGACGATCCCTCTGGTTTGATCATATTCATATAATCATGGATCATCCGTTCTGTCATCGTTCCAGACACGACCTTGACAACCTCTCCGTCAGGGTTGATCAGAAACGTGGTCGGCAGCGGTGTGACATCGTAGGCGTTCAGAACCTGCCTGTCTTTATCAAGCACAACCGGAAAATTGACGCCGTAGTCTTTCATAAAGTTTCGGACGGCAAGGTTTGATTCGCCGACATTGACGGCGACGATTTCAACCCCTTGATCCTTAAACACTTTGTATTGATTCGCCATGTAAGGAAATTCTCTTTTGCATGGTTCGCACCATGTTCCCCAAAAGTTTAAAAATACCCCTTTGCCTTTTAGCTCGTCCAGTTTGAGACGGTTGCCGTCAACATCCTCCAGCGAAAAATTGGGAGCTTTTTCCCCCACCGCCACACTCTCCGTCTTTTGAAACACGGCGCTGTACAGCGTGTAGCCAAGCGCTGCAAGCAGCACAAGGAGGATGCCTGTCCGAATGTAAAAACGCTTTTTTTTCATAATCCGCCCCCTCATTTAGACATTCAGTATCATTATATCATCTCATGACTGCCTGCCATTTGCCTTTTTTGAAGGTTGTGTGAAAATTTAGAAAGCCGCTTTACCGTGTTCGGCCAATGCCCTGAGCCTTTTCACTTCATGAGGCGTGAGCTCTCTTTTTTCCCCGGTTTTCAAGCCCGCCAGGTTCAAAAAAGCGTACTCTTCCCTTTTCAGCTTGAGCACTTCGTGTCCGATGGCTTCAAACATTCTTCTGACCTGACGGTTTCGCCCCTCATGGATCGTGATTTGGACGATGCTTGTCTGCTTTTTCTTATCGAGTGACAAAAGCTTCACTTTTGCCGGAGCTGTCTTTCCTTCCTCAAGGCGTACGCCCCGCTCAAGTTTTTTTAAATTCTCCTTTAAAGGAATGCCTTTCAGCTTTGCCACATACGTTTTATTAATTTCGTATTTCGGGTGCATCAATTTATTAGCGAAGTCCCCGTCATTCGTTAACAATAAGAGGCCGCTTGTGTCATAATCAAGCCTTCCGATCGGATAGATCCGCTCTTCCACTTCTGTGAAAAAGTCGGTCACAACTTTCCGGCCTTTGTCGTCTTTGACTGCTGATATAACCCCTCTCGGTTTATACAGGAGAAAATAAACGGGTTCTTCGCTTTCGAGCTGGACGCCGTTTACCTCAATCCGGTCGGAGCTTGATACTTTGACGCCGAGCTCTCTGACGGTTTTGCCGTTGACCGTGACTCTCCCTTCTTTTATAAGTTCCTCCGCCTTCCGCCTTGATGCAATACCGGCGTGGGCGATTACTTTTTGAAGTCGTTCCATATCTTTCACCTCATGTATTATCTTACTTTTTTCCAGACTAACAAACAAGTTTGCGGGCGCCTTCTTCCTTAGGAAAGAAGCACTCCGCCCTTAAATGTATCCTTTCTCACGTCAAAAGTAAAACAGTTTTGGCAGAAAAGCAAAAAAGCGCCTCTTGATCAGGCGCTTCCAAACAGCAATGTTACAATAATCACAGACGCAATAATTCCCGCTAAATCAGCAAGCAGTCCCACTTTTAAAGCATCCCCCATTTTCTTGATTCCGACCGCGCCGAAATAGACGGTCAAAACATACAGCGTCGTGTCTGTCGATCCCTGCATGACAGAGGCCAGCCGGCCGATGAACGAATCGGGTCCGTAAACTGCGATCAAATCGGTCGTCATGCCGAGCGCCGCCGTTCCCGAAATCGGCCGGATCAGAGCCAGCGGAACCACTTCCGTCGGAATTCCCACGGCGGAAAACACCGGCTTTAAAAGATTCATAAAAAAATCGAGCGCCCCTGAAGCACGGAAAACGGTGATCGCGACAAGCATACCGACCAGATAAGGGATAATGGAAAACGCAATTTGGATTCCTTCCTTCCCTCCCTCAACAAACGCTTCATAAGTCGGAACTTTTTTGAATGTGCCATACAGCAGAATCGTGGCGATGATAAACGGGATAAGGGCCAGAGAAAGCCAATTGATGAATTCCAAATGCTCACCCCTTCTTTTTTCTTCTATAATAAAAGTATCGGTCAATGAAGATCGCAAAGATCCCCGATATTAAAGTCGCCAAAATGGTCGGCCCGACGATGTCTGTCGGCGCCTTTGCATCATATGTCATCCTGACCGCGATGACGGTCGTTGGAATCAAGGTAATGCTTGACGTATTGACCGCCAGAAAAGTGATCATTGAGCGGCTCGCTTCCCTGCGGTTCCGGTTGAGCGCCTTCATCTGTTCCATCGCTTTAATGCCGAGCGGTGTCGCCGCATTGCCCAATCCAAAAAAGTTGGCCATTAAATTGGATAAAATATAACCCATCGCCGGATGATCCGGAGGGATCTCGGGAAACAGCTTTGAAATGAACGGCCGGCACAACCTGCTGAATTTTTCGAGAAGCCCGGATTGTTCGGCGATTTTCATCAGCCCCAGCCAAAA
Source organism: Bacillus sp. LB7 (assembly GCF_030449715.1). Taxonomy (NCBI): domain Bacteria; kingdom Bacillati; phylum Bacillota; class Bacilli; order Caryophanales; family Bacillaceae; genus Bacillus; species Bacillus sp. LB7. Next base: position 236,615 of record NZ_JASGCA010000001.1, on the reverse strand, counting down.
AACAAGGACGCTCATCAGGCCGATCGAAATCGTGACGGCTTCCTTCGAACCTTTAAATACGGCTTCATTGACTTCCTGAACCGTTCCGTTGAAAAGCGCAAACACCAGACCGATCACCGTTAAGCCGACCCAGATTATATTGACCATGATGAACCGCCTGCCGCTTTTTGGAATACGGATTGAAAGGTCTCGAAAAACGATTTTTTCGGCTTTTTGTTGCGTTCGTTTTCATAATAGATCGGTACGCTTGCAATCGTTTTTCCGTTGAACATGACGTTCATTTCCCCGATGATGTCCGGGATTTCTTTTTTGTTTTTACGCCACGATTTTTTCGGTTTAAGAAGCTCGATGTCAACCTTCACGTCTTCTTTTTCATCTTCGTTTAACAAATATGTGACATCCCGTTTAATAAAAGCTTTATTCCCGTAAAAAGAGTCTTTTAATTTCGGAACCTCGCCTTTTTTGGCGATGATATATGTTTTGTAGTGGCCGTATACATAGTTGAACATGTTCATATGATCATTCCAGTCGTCAGGGGCATTGATGGTGACGGCGATCAAATCAGTTCCGTCTTTCGATGAAGTGGAGACGAGCGTGCGCTTCGCCAGCTTGGTATATCCCGTCTTCCCGCCTGTACTGTATTCGTAAAGCCCTGTTAAAAGCTTGTTTTTATTTCTCCAGATGCCTTGCATCGTTTCTGCCTTATAGCGCTTCGTTCCGACGATTTTTTGGTACGTTTCGTTTGTCATCGCATATTTCGTCAAAAGCGCCATATCATAGGCCGAGGAATAGTGGTCAGGGTGGTCATCGAGTCCGTGCGGATTGCGGAACAGGGTGTTTTCCATGCCGAGGTCGGCCGCTTTTTGATTCATCATGTAGACAAAGCCTTCCAGGCTTCCGCCCACATGCTCGGCAATCGCAACGGCTGCGTCATTTCCCGATCTCAGCATCAAACCGTAAACAAGGTCCTTCAGTTTCACCTTTTGCCCGCTTGTCAAATAGATCGATGATCCTTCCGTTCTGACCGCTCTGTCGCTGACCGTGACCGTTTCATCCAATTTGCCCGATTCTACGGCCAAAATGGCTGTCATAATCTTCGTAATGCTTGCAATGCGCCGTTTTTCATGCTCATCCTTCGCAAACAATACCCGTCCGGATTGCCCGTCCATGACAATCGCGCTTTTTGCGCTGACATGAAGGGAAGGCTGTGCTTCAGCGATTTGGTATGAAGAGCATAAAAGAGAGCATATGATGATGGCTGCTGCAGCCTGTTTTAGAAAAAAGCGCATTTTCTCTCACGTCCTTGTGGTTGTTTGTACAAGTTTATGCGCTTGTCTTTCCGTTATGAACACCAATTGGATGATTCTCCGAGAAAAATCTAAAAGCAACTTAAAAACTCCCCCTTTCATGAAAGGGGGAGTTCCGGCTCACGGTTCATTTTAAGCTATGATCTCGGTTGAACCATCTTCATCCGATAGTCAGTCGCATAGTATTCCAATTCTTCTCTCATCGATTGATATTCTGTTTCAAGCGAAGCCATCAATTTTTTTAATGAGGCCGGCGCTGGTTCGTGAAAGCAAATGGCGTTTTTTCCCGTGTAGGCCGCTCTGCTGTCTTCGTACCAAGTATCTTTTTTCGGTGTAAAAAATTCTTCTATGCATCGATGATAGATCTGATAGAGCGTCCTTTCGGCGGCAGCGTCCTGAAAAGGATTCTGCTGCAGTCTGATTCGGCAGGCCAGAAGCCCTTCTTCACAGTAAACCGCCAGCTTTCTCAAGTTGCTGAGGACATCGCGATAATAATCTCTGCTCCCGGGCTCTTCGGCTTCAAGGGATGAGAGCGTCGTTTCGTTTAAATAATCGCTCAGCGTCTGAACGGTCTGTGCTAAAAATTCGCCTGCCTGCTCGGTTTGGGCTCTTGCCATAGATTTTCCCATTGGTGTCGGCACCCTCTCCTCATCGCTTTGTTACAATCGTATTCTTTAATGAAATTAAACATAAAAAATACGATAATATATATTATCATACTTCGGTCCTTAAGGTGAGTCTATTTTAAATCTTCGAACGTCTGGTTAAAGTTCTCAAAGAACAGATCGGCTTCTTCCTGAACCCCGTCTTCTTCTACATTTTCGGGCAGCGGCGGAAGTTCTTCAAGCGTTTTTAAGCCGAATTGTTCAAGGAATGTTTCGGTTGTACCGTACAAGATTGCCCGGCCCGGTCCGTCCGCCCGGCCTACTTCGCACAACAGCGCTTTTGCGACAAGGCTCTGGAGAATCCGTTCAGATTTGACCCCTCTGATCTCCTCGACTTCCGCTCTTGTAATCGGCTGCTTATATGAGACGATGGCCAAAACTTCGAGGGCAGCCTGAGAAAGCCCTTTTGAAGGGGCTTCAATCAGCTTTTTCAAATAGACGGCGAATTCTTTTTTGGTCGAAAGCATGTACGTATCCGCGTACTCGACAAGCTCGATGCCCCTGTCATCTTTTTCATAGGTTTCTTTGACATCAAGCATAATATCCTGAAGCTCGGCTTCTTCGATCTCCAAAACGGATAATAGCTGTTTTTTTGTCAGGCCCTCGTCGCCGGCGGCATACAAAAGCGCTTCGACAATGGCTTTCCAATTCACGATATCAAGCGTCATGAATCGCTTCACTCCCTGTTATGTAAATGTCTGAAAAGTTGTGTTCCTGTTCAATGATGATCAGCTGGTTTTTCATCAGCTCCAAAATCGCCAAAAACGTCACAACGAGATGCTCTTTCTGTTCGTACGGGAACAGTTCCATAAAATGCATCCTTTTACGGGACGATTTCAAACAATCGACGATTTGCGTCATTCGTTCTTCTATCGGTATTTCCTGTCTTGAAATTCTAGTTTCAGACGGCCGGCTGATTTTTTTGCGGTTCAGCACCTTTTGAAACGCCCCGAGCATGTCGTAAACGGTGACGGACAGCTTTTGCTCGCTGAGTTTGATTTCCTTGGCGTAGTCGCTTAAATCGCTCGGCGGCTTCGCGAATGCTTTTTGCCGCTCTTCCTCGCGCTCCTTCAAATTTTGCGCGGCACTTTTGTATTTTCTGTACTCTATTAATTTTTCAATCAATTCTTCTCTCGGGTCCTCTTCCTCCTCGAGAAACTCTTCGTCAAACAGCTCCTCTTCCTGCTTTGGAAGGAGCATTCGGCTTTTAATGCTGAGAAGGGTCGCAGCCATCACCAAATATTCGCTGGCCACGTCGAGCTCAAGTTCGCGCATCGTATGCACATATAATAAATACTGCTCGGTTATCTTCGCAACAGGTATGTCATAAATGTCTATTTCAAGGCGGTTGATTAAGTGCAGCAGCAGATCCAGCGGCCCTTCAAACGCCTCGATTTTCACCTGATATTCCATGTTCATTTCTCACCATTTTCAAAATCGCTTCTAAGCCGGCTAAAACTGGCTACCCTTTAGTATAAATTACGCGTCTGCATGAAGTCCAATATAATTTAAGAAGCTTTGGCATTCGCCTATACGATTTGAGCGTATGCTGCATAAAATACTGTGTAAAATCTTAAACCTGAGGAGGGAACAACATGGGAGGTAAAGGCTTCGGCTACGGCGGAGGATTTGCTTTGATTGTCGTTCTGTTTATTTTGTTGATTATTGTAGGAGCGGCATGGATCTATTAACATAAAAATGAGAAGCGTCCGTTACCCGGGCGCTTTTTTCATAGCTGGATATATCAGCCGTTTTTCCTCCGTTCCGTTCTTATGATACACTTTAACGGAAACTTAAAGGAGGATGTCAGATGTATCCCCAAGCTTATATCGATTACCTGGCCGAATTCCACGGGGCAAGGGATTATTTTGAATGCCACGAAATTTTAGAGGACCATTGGAAAAAAGACCCTCCCGGCGAGCGGAAATCATACTGGGTCGGGTTGATTCAGCTGGCTGTCGCACTCTATCATCAGCGGAGAAACAATTTTGCCGGCGCAGAGAGATTAATGGCGAACAGCATCCGCATCCTGGCGGCCGAAAAAGACGCAGTCGAATCGCTCGGATTGGATTACAGCCGCTTCATCAAGCTGTTAAGGAAGACTTACCAAAAAATTAAAGCCCATTCTCCTTATGAAAGCATCATGCTTCCGATCACAGATGAAGCTTTGATCAAAGCATGCCGGAAACAATGTGAAAAAAGGTCGTATGAATGGGGAGCAAACGATGCACCGGACGCCTTCATCATCGATAAACACCTGCTGAGAGACCGGACTGAAGTGGTTGCCGAGAGGGAAAAACAAATCGAACGGCGAAAAAAGAGCAGAGGCTAGTAGCCTCTGCTCATTGGTTATATGTGATGTCTTCATTTTCGTGATCCTGACAGCGCGCAAAGAATCCTTTAGTTAATTCATTCGGAACCAGCGGTTTAGGTGCAAACATTTGCGAAATGGCCGACACCATTTTTTTGCCGATTCCTTGATGACGGTGAGACGGGTTTACACTGATATGCTTGATCTCGACTTCTTCTTCTCTTTTCTCTACTCCTACACAGCCGACAATATCCTCGCCTTCTTTCCATAGGAACAGCTGCCTTTCAGTGTCCGTTTCATAGTCTTTAATTGTCTGCTGAAGCTGCTTGACGTCCTTCTCATTCGGCATAAACGAAAGGAGCCCCATCGCAATCTTTTCGAATGACTTTTTATAACGAATTAACATAAATACCCCTCAATATATCAAAATGTGGATCTAACGAAGGCTAGTCGCTTCACATCACATTATAAACATTTTTATAACCTTTTTAAACTCTTTTTCGGTAATTATTGAAGCGACCGGGTCAGGTTCGCCATTTCAATCGCTGCCGCGGCAGCTTCTGCACCTTTATTTCCGGCTTTTGTTCCGGCGCGTTCTACCGCCTGCTCGATCGTGTCTGTCGTCAATACGCCGAAGATCACCGGAACGCCTGTTGACATGCTGCTCGCCGCAATCCCCTTTGCCGCTTCATTGCAGACATAGTCATAGTGGCTTGTCGCTCCTCTGATGACCGTGCCAAGTGTAATCACGGCGTCGTATTTTTTCGTTTCAGCCATTTTTTTGGCGATCAGCGGAATCTCGAATGCGCCGGGAACCCAGGCGACATCAATATCATCAGCTTTGACCCCATGTCTCAACAGCGTATCTTCTGCACCGCTTAGAAGTTTGCTTGTAATAAAATCGTTGAACCTTGACACAACGATCCCAATTTTCAAATCTGTTCCAATTACATGACCTTCTATTTTATTCATATGAATCCCGTCCTTTTTTGTGATTGATTTTAGTTTAAAAATGAAGCATATGCCCCAATTTTGATTTTTTCGTTTTTAAGTACTTTTCATTATCTTTTTTTGTCTCCATCTGCAGCGGCACCCTGTCTGCGATCGTCAGTCCGTAGCCTTCGAGACCGGCAATCTTGCGCGGATTGTTCGTCAGCAGCTTCATTTGTTTCACGCCGAGGTCTCTTAAGATTTGGGCGCCGATCCCGTAGTTGCGAAGATCCGGGAGAAAACCGAGCTTTTCGTTAGCCTGCACGGTGTCATATCCTTCTTCCTGCAGCTTGTAAGCTTTCAGTTTATTGATTAAGCCGATTCCTCTTCCTTCCTGTCTCAAATACAGGAGCACGCCCCGGCCCGCTTGTTCGATTTGCGCGAGCGCGGCAGCAAGCTGCGGGCCGCAGTCGCAGCGGTAAGAGCCGAAAACATCGCCCGTCAGGCATTCTGAGTGTACGCGGACAAGGACAGGTTCGTCTCCGAAAGGTATATCGCCTTTGACGAGTGCTATATGTTCCTTGTCATCGATTTCATTTGTATAGCCGTAAACCTTGAATGTGCCGAATTCGGAAGGCAGCGTAATCTTCACTTCTCGGTTGATCAGCGTTCCCTTGCTGTAGCGGTATTCGATCAAATCTTTAATCGTAATCATTTTCAAGTCGTGCTGGACGGCTATTTTTTTGAGTTCGGGAACCCTTGCCATCGTGCCGTCTTCATTCATGATTTCGCAGATGACACCGGCAGGCGCGGATCCGCACGCCTCCGCAAGGTCAACGGCCGCCTCCGTATGTCCGGCTCTTTTTAAAACGCCGCCTGTTTTCGCAATTAAGGGGAAAATGTGCCCCGGTCTTTTAAAATCGCCCGGAAGCGCGTGATCATCAATCAGCGACATGACAGTCAACGACCGCTCCTGAGCGCTGATCCCCGTCTTTGTATCGCGGTGATCCACACTGACCGTAAATGCCGTGTGATGAGAATCGGTATTTTCGTCCACCATCGGATGGAGGTCAAGCCGTGAAGCGATCTCTTCATTAAGCGGCGCGCAGATCAACCCCCTTCCGTGCGAAGCCATAAAGTTGATCACTTCAGGTGTTGCGTATTCTGCCAGCGCAACGAAATCGCCTTCGTTTTCCCTGTCCTCGTCATCGACCACGATGATGACTTTTCCTTGCTTCAAATCGCGTATCGCTTCTTCAATTGTGTGAAACATAGGCGCTCAGCCTCCTTTCATTTAAAACCCGTTTTCTTTAAAAAATGATTCAGTCAATGGTTTTGCCTGTTTGTCTTGTTTTGTTTGGTGGAGAAACCGGTAAATGTATTTGCCGATCATATCGCACTCGATATTGACGATGCTTCCGGGCTTTTTTTCCGAAAAAATCGTTTCATCCAATGTGTGCGGGATAAGCGAGACTGTTACTTGATCTTCCGTCAGTCCAAAAATGGTGAGGCTGACGCCGTCTACGGCGATCGAACCTTTTAACACAAGCATTTTGGCCAGTGAAGGGTCAAGTTTTAAATCATAGTATACGGCGTTAGCCGCTTTTTCTATGCGCACGATAGACGCAGTGCCGTCGACATGCCCCGACACCATATGCCCGCCGAAGCGGCCGTTTGCCGCCATCGCCCGTTCAAGATTGACGCGGCTTCCTTTTTTTAATGTGCCGAGTGATGTTGCTTTCAGCGTTTCAAGCATGACATCCGCCGTGAAACTGCCGGAACCGAACTCATTTACGGTCAGGCAGACTCCGTTGACAGCAATGCTGTCGCCAAGCTTCACATCTTCGGTCACTTTGCTGGATTGGATGACTAAAGACATGGCGCTTCCCGCCTTTTTCATGTCTAAAATCGTTCCGACTTCTTCAATGATGCCTGTAAACATATGCCACCGCCTTATTCTTTTATCGGTTTTGCCGCCAGCTTTATATCCTGGCCGATTTTGGTAATGGTTGTGAAATGCAGTAAGGGGACATCTTTCATCGATTGAAAGCCTTCACCGGAGAGGATGCTGGGAGATTGCAGCCCTCCGATTAATTTAGGGGCAAGATAGAAGATCATTTGCTGATAGAGTCCTTCTTTGACGAAGCTTGCGTGAACCGTCGCACCACCTTCGACAAAGACTGAAGCGATTCCTCGGTCTGCAAGGTGCAGAAGCACGTCGCGCACCGGAAGTTCATCCGCATCCAGCACGGTTACCTGTACACCTTCTTTTTCCAGGTTACGAACCCTTTCGGGATCTGCCTTGGACGTCGTGTAAATCCAGGTTTCCGCTGCTTTATCCTGAATGACTTTTGACTGAAGCGGGATTGACAGCGTCGTATCGAGAACGACACGCACCGGCTGATTCACTGCACCGGGGAGACGGCATGTCAAACTCGGGTCGTCTGCTTTTATTGTGCCCGATCCAACTAAAATACTCTGGTGGTTTTTTCGGTATTGGTGAGCGTCCATCCGCGCTTCTTCAGAAGTAATCCATTTGCTGTCGCCTGTTGCGGTAGCGGTTTTGCCGTCAAGGCTGGCAGCTGCTTTTAATGTCACATACGGAAGGCCTGTCCGCATAAAATGCATGAACTTTTCGTTCAGCTCTTCCGCCTGTTCTTTGAGAACGCCTGTTTCGACCTCGATCCCGGCGCTTCTCAGCATCCCGATTCCTCTTCCGGAAACGAGCGGATTCGGATCTTCGGCTGCCACGACTACCCGCTTCAAACCGGAACGAATAATCAGTTCCGCGCAAGGAGGGGTTTTGCCGTAATGGCTGCACGGTTCAAGCGTCACATAAATGACGGCTCCTTCCGCATGGCGGCCTGCCATTTGAATGGCGTGCACTTCTGCATGCGCTTCGCCGTATTTTAAATGAGCCCCCATCCCGACCACTTCACCGTCTTTGACGACAACGGCTCCGACAAGCGGATTGGCCCCTGTCTGACCTTCGCCCTGCTTCGCAAGCTCCAATGCAAGATTCATATAATGCGCATCTGTCATGAATTTCCCTCCCTTCTTCCAAAAAAATAACCCCGGATGTCGATCCGGGGGTTTGTTTTTGTGCATGAGAAATAAAACTATGCATCATCATAATTTTTCACATAGTCTCTTCATCCTTCTCCCATCCAGACTTTCACTGTCGGCTTCAGCTTCTCACTGAATCCACCGCTTTGCACGAAGCACAGCGGGTCACGGGCTCTAAAGCTGTCTCTCGCTTTATTACCGCCGGTCGGGATTTTCACCCAGCCCCGAAGGATACAATCGATATTTACTTGTCCTTATGCGTAATTATAGCCGCCGTATATTAAAATTGCAATGAAAACTGCTTGCACAGAAAAACCCTCTGTTTCTCAGAGGGTTTTTAATCTGCCACCTTGACGACTTTGATTAATCCGTCGATTCTGTTGGCATTAGAGAAGTAGGCCTTTACTTTGTCTCCTTCTTTAATGTCGGACAGATCCTGGTTGAGATTTTTCGCATTAAAAATGATCTTCGTTCCGTTATCTGATACCCCGTGGTATTCAGTGCCGTCAATTTTGGTGATCTTATATTGATAAATGGTATAGTTCTTTTCCTCAGATGAGACGGTTTGGCTGAGCGCCGTTGAGACATCTTGAACGCTTCCGTTTTTTAAATAATAAAAGCCTCCGGCCAGTACGGCAGCCAAAACGAGCAGAACCGTGAGCTTGAATCTTATTTTCCCCATGATCAAAACCTCCAGAACACGTTCTGAACTATCCTATGTTTATTTCCTGTGAATGATGAAATAAAACATGTTCGATTCAGACGGAAAATATGTGGTTTTTAAGTATAACGCAATATGAAGGGAAATCGTTTCATATACAGACGAAATACTACTTATAACCTACGAATGTACATTCTGGTTTAGGGGTGCATGTGAAAACAAGCTTGAAAATTGAGTCCAAATAACTATGTTTTAAGAAACCGTTTGTTCTGGTTTCTTCGCTTTATGTTTCGCTGTAAAAGTCGTTTCGGATGGCAATAACAGACTGATTTTTAAAATACTCGCTGTCTTTCGTTTTGGCCCAGGCGAGCAACTTCACATGTTCGGAATGGAACAGGGCCTCGTGATGGGGCGAGCGAGCAGCAGCCGCGCCGAGTCTGTGCTTGATACCGCGCACGAACTTCCAATATTGATAGAAAGGCAGTTTTAATTTTGTCATAAATCCTGCCGAGTCTTCAATCACATATCCTTCCTCTTCAATCGACGGGTCATTTGACACAGACAGATACCATTTATAAAAATCGGTCCACTGGTCAAAAGAAATGACTTTTTGCTAACATTCTACGCAAAATGTCTCCACAAAACAGAGGACATCTTCATACGGCAGCTTTTCATATTTCATCTGTCTTTTGACAATGTCGAGAAGGACAAGCTTATCCGATTTGCACTCGATAATGTGCGGATCTTTTTCTGGCAGCACGACTTCAAATACTAACGAAACATTGCGTTTTTTTACATATTCTTTTACATCCTCTATCTGAGATGCGTCAAACGTTTTGTGAAACAGCTCTTCCACACATTTCGCATGGCCGTCTTTTTGTCCGCTTGCCGATGTATAAGATTTTGAGGTGAAAACGAGCTCATCGGTTTCAGAATTGTAGCCGACCGTTCCCAAAAATCCATTCGCCTTATCATAAACAGTGACCGGAAAGCGCAGCGTGTTAACGAGAACATGCATTTTCGTCGTCAGGCGCTCATCGATGTTGAAAAATTTGTTGTAGCTTCTGCTGACGATTTCCTTGGTGTTTCTATTGATAAACAGCCCTCTTGCCTTCATGCTGACGCCGTCCCATTTTCTCTCCTGAAAAGCCTTCCTCGTAAAGTTAAAAGAGGAAATGCCGCCGGCTAATTTTTGCTCAGACACATAATCGTGTTCGTCCAAATGCTTTAGAAAATGGTCGACCGTCAGCTCCTCGTGTTCGTGATGAGAATCAAGCGAAGGAACGGACGTTTTAAACACATCATTTTTTATCTCATGTGTTTGAATTCCCGACCGATCGATGGTGACAACCCTTAAATGCCCGCCGTGCTCCACCTGCCCTTCCAGGTTATATGATTTTGCGGCTGCATGCACTGGAAGCCGGAACATGTTTCGGTGCCCGTGGATTTGAATGATGTTCCACCCTTCCATATTTTTTGTAAAGACATGGTCGATATCTGTCTCATATCCGCCGACACCGTTGATCAGCTGGCTGGTAGCCGTAAGCAGAAGGTTGTCAGGAAGCGCGGAAATGCCTCCGTGCGTGATGATGTAAGCATCTTCTCCATACGTGAAGTAGACAATTTGGTGGAAGCGCCTGGCCAGTTCCCTGATATCTTTTTTGTCAAAGCCTGCTTCGTCTAATTCCGGTTTTGTCTTCTTGTTGAATACGCTGCTTCTTGTCTCTTCATCATGCCCGTATTGCTTCAAGTATTTATCATGATTTCCTTCGAGCAAAATCACATTTTTACGATCTTTGATACTGAGCAGGAATTGAAGAACTTTTGCGTTTTCTATTCCTCTATCAAGCATATCACCTGTAAAAATATATAACTCGTCATCTTCGAGTCTGCCTTTCAAATAAGAATCCAGCACCGTAAAACAGCCGTGCACATCCCCGATCACATGTATTTTTTTGTAGCTGTCGAGCCGCCTCGGCTTATACTGCATCACATCGTCAAATTCTTCCGGCTTGATGACCGTTGTCCAGGAAGGCGCAGGTTCGGTTAAAATCCGCTCGTGCATGGCGTGGGCACCCGCTTATGCTCGGCCCTCTCCCGGTTTCTCAACAGAGCCGTCTCAAGCGGAATATCGGAAAAATCCACCACATACGCTCTGTAGCGATACTTTAAAACGAGAGTTTTATAGCTTGAAATCATGCTTGGTTTCGCATGGGTGGCATCAACGACGGTGAATTCCCCCCTTTCCATCCTTTCTTCAAGGAGGGTGAACAAAAGCTTCCATACCTTGCCGTCATTTTTTTGGGAAATGTCGTATTTCCCTTCCAAATTTAACACGGGTGACTGATGGATCAGCCTCAGCTGATCCGCAGAAAGCGTATATTGATTCAATTGATGATCCCTGATCCAGGTTGATTTTCCGGTGCCGGGGCAGCCTCTAAGCAGTACCAAAGTCCTCATGATTGATCTCCTTATTCAGTTCTGATAAGTTTTATTATAAAAAAATTTAGCATTTCTTCCAATAATATACGTCCTTATTTGCATTTTGTTTCAAAAATAGATCCCCTAAAAGGGACTTTTTTCGTGTCCTTAATGAAACTTCACATCTATCCTCTTTTTATCGGACATAAAAAAGGCAGTGCTGATATAACCAGCACTGCCCTTTGACGGAATATTATGTTACATTTCGTTCTCCAATATGAATCGGTGACGTTTTGCCAGATGTTACGTTTCTCTCAGCGACATGTACCGGTACGGATGTTACATTTCTCTCAGCAATTTGCACCGGTGCGGACGTTACGTTTCTCTCGGCGATTTGCATCGGTGCGGACGTTACGTTTCTCTCGGCGACTTTCATACCATCTGTTTGCGTCATCAGCACAGCACTTGCCAGAGAAAGTCCTGCTACTGAAGCAGCGGCGGTTAACAACAGTTTAGATTTCATACGACCAGTCCCCTTTTTTCATTTGTTTTCGAGCACTGAATACCGTTTGATAGAAATAAACAGAGTCGCTCAAGCGCCCAATTTCATTATAGTATTCAGCTGCTTCCAATGCCAAGTCCTCAATATCGGGATACATCTTTTTTGACCCGAGCAGCTGAAAAGTTTCCAGCATTTGAGCTCTTCCGTCATCATCAAGATACAAGGCTTTCAAAAAATGAAATTTTGATAGATAGATCGAATCGTCTGATCGCCGGGCGATGTCAATCCCTTTGTTTAACGCGTCATCCGCCTGCTGCAGCTGCTTCAGCTTGAAATATGCATGCGCAAGACTAAAAAACGTTTTTGGAAGAATATCTGATGACTCTTCTTGATAAATCGCAGCTGCTCTGTTGAAGTATTCAGCCGCCCGATTGAAATCCCCCATCTTATAATAGCAGTTTCCCAAATTGTAATAAGTGTGTCCTTCCAATATGAGCTGGCCTTCTTGCTGTGAAAGCTTCAGCGCCTGTTCAAGATGCGAAAGCGCCTTTTCATTCGAATCCAGGTCGTCATAGTTCCCTGCGATGACGAACTCGCATTGGATTCTCCGAACCGTGTAAGTTTCATGCGCCTGGTAGGTTTCAATCGCTTGAAGCGCATAGTTCATCGACACGTGGCTCTGTTTCATATGATAAAACACTTCAGCCATTTTAAAATGAAACTCGGCTCTCTCTATTTCGTCCTCGACATGCAGCAGCTTTTTTTCAGCGCGCCTGTAAAAAGAGATCGCTTTAATATAATCATGGTTTTTATATTCATACATCCCTCTAAAAAAGTTGAAATAATATTCAAGCAGGCCTGTCAGCTTCCCTTGTTCATCTTCGATATCTTTTAATATTTCAGAAAAGTCAGGCGGGGTTTCGCCTTCTTTCAATGGTTTTACGTAATCAAGCATGATTCTGTGTCTGAATTCCATTAAGGCGTAATACAATAATAAGTCTTGATCTTCTTCCATTTGAGAAATTTCGCGCTCAATTTCTGCCTTCAGCATTTCGGCGTCCGTAACATTAAATTTGCGTATCGCGTTATACCAGTCATTAATTTTTACGCCGACTGCCGTCGATGGGATTTTTACGCTCACCCCTTACGCCCCTTCCTTTTTTACAGATTGCGTTCTCTATCTAGCTCTTCACTTGAATATATTTTACATAAAGGGTCATTTTTTCACAATTATTTTATTTATTAGCATCGTCATTTCTTAGCAGAATGCGGTCGAAGAATCGGTCCCTGGTCCTGTTGCAACTGGAAAATGAACACCGTTTCAGACAAAAAAACAGCCCGGCTTAGCGGGCTGTTTCTGCGCTTTCTGATTATGCGTCAAATACTTCGACTTTTTCCATGCCTTGTCCCTGATCCATTGAAGTGACAGCATCAAGACCTGATGTGACTTTTCCAAAAACAGTGTGAACGCCGTTCAAGTGCGGCTGAGGCTCATGGACGATAAAGAATTGGCTGCCGCCGGTATCTTTTCCTGCGTGAGCCATTGAGAGAGAACCAGCTTCGTGTTTATGCGGATTCCCTTCTGTCTCGCATTTAATCGTATATCCAGGTCCGCCTGTTCCGGTGCCGTTCGGACAGCCTCCCTGGCTGACGAAGCCCGGAATGACGCGGTGGAACTTCAACCCGTCATAGAATCCTTCGTTTGCAAGTTTTTCAAAGTTGGAGACAGTTCCCGGCGCCGCTTCCGGATATAGTTCAAACTCGATTTTTTTGCCGTTTGTCAGTTGTATGTATCCTTTTTTAGCCATCTTGATTCTCTCCTTTCATTTCACAAGGGTCATTATATCATATCGAAGAAGCACAGAGCCAATCAACCTGAAATAAACGGCGATCTTGTATCGCTTTTGTAAAAGATTTAAAAAAAAGGTTGAATCGCCTGTGAAAATCATGAATGATAAAAGGGCGGTGTGATCCGATACCGGGAGGGCATTTGACTTGAAGAGAAATTGATCTCTTTTTTTCTTTGAAACCTCTCTCATCTTTCATCCGTCTATATTTCGGAACGCATTATTTCCGTTCCGGCAGGCTTCTTTAAAAGTACAGCAATTCTGCCTGAAGCCTGCATTTTTAAGGAGGGCATTGAGCTTGAAAAAATCGATACTAGGAATCTTTACAGCATTGTGTCTGCTCATTTTCCCGCAGGTCAGCTTTGCTGACGCCGCAGTGGGTGATGTGATCGTCACGCTGGGGAAAGACTTGTCAAGCCAGGACAGACAAAAGGTATTAAAAGAAATGAATGCGCCTGAAAATGCGACCATCATCGAGGTGACAAATGATGAGGAGCATAAATATTTAGGGGATTATATACCGAAAGCACAAATCGGAACAAGAGCGATTTCTTCTTCTTCGATTACCGTAGCGAAAAAAGGCACCGGTTTGGAAGTGCAGACACACAATATCAGCAGAATTACGGATGAAATGTATTTAAACGCGCTGATGACAGCCGGTGTAAAAGACGCTAAAGTCTATATCACCGCACCATTTGAAGTATCAGGCACGGCCGCTTTGACCGGCTTAATGAAAGCCTATGAAACGACTTCGGGCGAAAAGATCTCCGAAGACGTGAAAAAAGTCGCGAATGAAGAGCTAGTCACTACTTCAGAGCTTGGCGAGAAAATCGGCAGTGAGAACGCATCGGCGCTGATGGCCAAAGTCAAGGAAGAAATCTCGAAAAACGGGGTTCCCGAATCAAAAGAGGAATTGGAGAAAACGATTGATTCGGCTGCTTCCGATCTGGGCGTGACGCTCACAGAGGATCAGAAAAAATCTCTCATGTCTTTATTTAATAACATGAAAAATATTAATATCGACTGGAACCAGGTTGGAGACCAGCTTGACAAAGCAAAAGATAAAATCACGAAATTCCTGGATTCTGAAGAAGGACAAAATTTCCTTCAAAAACTGATCGACTTCTTTGTGTCTCTGTGGAACGCCATCGTTTCCATATTCACCGGCGGCGGCACCTCAGAGTCCAACGGTTAACACAACCGCCAAAACACCTCCTTTTTCAATTGAAGGGGGTGTTTTATTTTTGCAGAGGGGAAGTCCCCTCCGTCTTCTTCATAGTTGTCGTGAATAAAATCGGTCAGCAGTTTTGTAAATCGGTAAAACGTTTCGTTTTGCGTCGCGGCCCTGTCTTTTAGCGTGAACCGATCGAATAAAGATTGGCGGAATCCTGTGCTCATTTCAAGCTGAATGCTCAGCCCGGAAAGCGACTTGTTGGCGATGTTATGCGGATGGGTTCCGGCATACTTGTCGTCTGTCGCCAGCATTTCAGCGGCAAATCCCGAGCGGTTCAGCTCATCAACCAATATTCTGATTTTAACGCGGTCTGTCCCGCCCACTTTAATCATGCGGTCTTCACTGTAATAGCCGTGAAGCGACATGACATACTGGTGGCTCGCAGTAATGGCGAGCGCCGCCGGCTCGTCAAATCGCGTGCTTGTAATGTGAAGATCTCTATTGCCTGATGATTTCAGCCCTTCAAACAAGTACAAGGAATAATTTTTCGACACTTCATTGGCGATTTCACTTGTTCCGGGTTCGATGCCGCCTCCATGGATGGCCATGATGAGCATCGGCACTTTTGCGTCCTTCTCCGTCATTCGGTAAGACGCCGGATCTTCATTCCGCTCCAATTCTTCAAAGCTTGAATATTTATCAGTAGACTGTGTTGCACTATGAGCCGCAGCAGAACATGGGAATGAAATCACAGCTGAAATTAATAAAATATTCACAGAACTGTTTATTGCTGTAAAACACTTCACTATGTTACAATCAACACATTGCTTCAGGCACTGGAGCATGCGGTGGAGTAGGGATACTTTGGCCGGTTTCATCTACTCCGCCTCTAAATCCGTGAAATCAGCAAATCTCATCCTTTTCATCTTGATCATTGCCTTTACCATCTCCTTTGTTAAATTTTTGTTAAATTCCCAATATTATATACAATCAGCCCGGTCGCTGTTCTATGCATGTCATGATCTTTTTTACAAAAAACACCTCCCGCTGGCCGGGAAGTGTTTTTCATGCTTGAATAAAAAATGGAGACTCCCTCTTAGGGAATCTCCATTTTTTTATTGTTTTACTTTCGATTTCAGCGGCAGATCCAGCTTGACAATATCCTCATACGTCTCTCTCTGAATGACGAGCTGCGCTTCTCCATCCTCGACAAAGACGACGGCCGGGCGCGGAATGCGGTTGTAGTTGTTGGCCATGCTGTAGCCGTATGCACCGGTGCAGAAAACGGCGAGCACATCTCCGTCACGAACTTCAGGGATTTCCAAATCCCAAATCAGCATATCTCCGCTTTCACAGCATTTTCCTGCGATTGATACAGTATCATGACAAGCATCGTTCATCCTGTTGGCGACGGCCGCTTCATATTTTGCCTCATAAAGCGCTGGCCTGATATTATCGCTCATGCCGCCGTCAATGGCCACATATTTGCGAATGCCCGGCACCTCTTTTTGCGAACCGGTCGTGTACAGCGTAGTCCCCGCATCTCCGACGAGAGACCTGCCTGGTTCGATCCAAATCTCAGGGATGTCAAAGCCGAAATGCTCGGCATTTGCTTTGACCGCCTCGATGATTTTTTCAACATAGACATCGGCTGCGAGCGGCTCGTCGTCTTTTGTATAGCGGATTCCGAAACCCCCGCCGAGATTGAGCACTTCCGGAATGAATGAGTAAGTCTCCCTCCATTCAGCGAGCTTTTCAAAGATCTTGTCTGCCGCAAGAACAAATCCTGCCGTATCAAAAATTTGCGAACCGATGTGGCAGTGCACGCCGAGGAGCTTAAACGCAGATGAGTGAAGGACTTGTTCGATGGCTTGTTCGACCTGCCCATTGTGCAGATCAAAACCGAATTTCGAATCTTCCTGTCCCGTCGTAATATAATCGTGCGTGTGCGCTTCAACTCCCGGCGTGATTCTGAGCAAAACGTCTACAGTTTGTCCTGATTGCTTGCAAAGCTTTTCTGTAATGGCGATCTCGTGAAAGTTATCGAGCACGATACAGCCGATTTGATGCTCCAGAGCCATGGCTAGTTCTTCAGGGCTCTTATTGTTTCCGTGAAAATGAATCCGTTCAGCCGGGAACCCTGCTTTGATCGCAGTAAAAAGCTCTCCTCCCGATACCACATCCAGAGACAGCCCTTCTTGTTCGGCAAGCTGAATCATGGCGACCGATGAAAACGCCTTGCTTGCATACGCTACCTGCGCTTTTAAACCGGCTTCCTTGAATGCCTTCTGGAATTTTCGGGCGCGCTCTCTTATCAGCGCGACATCGTATACATAAAGAGGTGTTCCGTATCTTTCTGCCAATGATAGAACATCGACACCGCCGATTTCGAGGTGTCCACTTTCATTTTGTCTGCTAGTACCATGTAAAAACAATTGTCATTCCCTCTTTCTTTATCTACAAAGGTGCAAGGGGCGGTCCGGTTGCTGCCCGATGCATCTTCCGGCTTCATGATAGTGCGATTCTTATGTTGTATTATAACATTTCGTTTTAAAAACTAAACCACCATTTGTCCAAATTTTCTTGATTTACAAAGGGAATGATTCCCTAAAAAACTAATCCATTCTATTGATTATAGAATAACAGAAAACAGCACTTGATAGAAATAGGCATACACAACGTCTTTCAATTAAAAAAAGAGCCGAAAAACCCAGATTTTCGCCCATACAAATAGGCATTTACCTGAATATAATCTTAAAGATGAAACCTAAAAAAACGAAAGAGGTTATCATATGTATCCAAACCGTTACCCCTACACCCCGGCTCCAAGCTATACACCGGAAGATGAATACGGCCCTTATCAGCCGGCTGTACATCATGAACAGCGAATTTACGAGCCTTATGAAGGGCAGATTATTACAGCTCCGGCGAATACGAGATTTTGGCGGAGAGGAACGGAGGTTTTCCTTCATTCGTCAACGATTGACCCGTCCGGCCGCGAAATGCTGTATGTCGTCTATCCAATCAGAAGACAGAACAACATCTGTAGCCTCCGGGCAGTCGCGATCTCTGCGAACGAATACAGAGGCATCAGGACCCAAAGATTCGCTTACTGAAAAAGAGGCTTTTCCCCGGGGAAAAGCCTCTTGGAATACCGTCTTCACGGCTGTCTGGAGCGGTTTCGCGGATGAACGATGCTCGGCCTGACTTTTCCCCCGGGAACGGAAGTGCGCACGAGAATATGCCAAAACGCTTTTCCGTTGAACGGGAGGAGCGGCCATAAGTAAGGAGTCCGCAATGACCTGATCGAAGCCATCACTATAGTTAAGATCGTTAATCCAATGACAAATCCCTCTACTTTAAAAAGCGCCACCAATATCAGCATAAACAGCTTCACCATTTTATTCGCGAGACTCAGTTCGTAGCTTGGTGTCGTGTAAGCTCCGATTGCCGAGAGGGACACGTATAAAATGACTTCCGGAGAAAACAAGCCGACATTGATTGCTATGTCCCCAATCAACACAGCGGCAATCAAGCCCATTGAAATTGAAAGTGTCGTTGGGGTATGAATAGCGGCCATTCTTAAAAATTCGACGCCAAGATCCGCCAGGAAAATCTGCATGATAATCGGAATATGAGTGTCTTTGTTTAAACCGATAAACGATAAATTATCAGGCAAAAGCGACGGCTGAATGACAAACAGCAGCCAAAGCGGCAGCAAAAAGGTGGCGGCAAAAATGCCAAAAAACCGCACCCACCTTAAAAACGTTCCAACAGCCGGCGTCTGTCTGTATTCCTCAGCATGCTGTACATGGTGAAACAAAGTGGTCGGCGTGATGATGACGCTTGGCGACGTATCGACGATCACGATGACATGCCCCTCTAAAATATGGCTTGCGGCTACATCCGCCCTTTCCGTAAATCTGACGAGCGGAAACGGGTTGAAACCTTGGCCGACAAGGAATTCCTCTACCGATTTATCCGACATCGGCAGCCCGTCGATCTTCACATTTTCAATCTCTTTTTTTAATACTTCAACAAGATCGGGATCTGCGACATCTTCCAAATAGCAGAGACAGATGTCTGTTTTGGAGCGTTCACCGATATGAAGCATTTTATAGCGCAGGCGTTCATCTCTGATCCGGCGTCTGATCAGGGCTGTGTTGACAATGATGTTCTCGACGAATCCATCCCTTGCACCGCGTACGACTTTTTCTGTATCAGGCTCTTCCGGCGTTCTGCCCGGATAGCTTCTGACATCGATGATAAAAGCAAAGCCCGCATCTTCGACGATGATGGCAACCAGTCCCGACAACACTTGGTCGACCGCTTCATCAAGCGTTTCTGCTTTTGAAACCTGCTGGTTCAAAAGCCTGTTTTCGACAATGTCTTCGACCTCGCCCGACTCTTTTTCTTTATCATTGAGATGCACCAGTTCCCTTAACAGGTGAATGATGTATTGTGTGTCGCACAACCCGTTGACATAATAAAGCTGAACTTCATGGCCGAGGATAAAGACCTTGCGTACGCCAAGGTCAAAGCTTTCTCCCATGCCGACCCGATTCTTGAAATACGCTTCATTCTTAGAAGGATCAAGGAATATGTTCGTCTTCTCTTGCTTTTGAGCACTCATGATACCCGCTCCTTTCTAAAATGAGCTCGACCGCTTTCATTGTAATCGGCGACCCTTTTTCCACATCGTCTTTTCTGTTCATCTTACCGATATCACCGATTCCGACAATGATCGGAACATCCAGCTGGTCAAGGCAATAGACCGTATCACCGTTCATTCGTTTGACATCGAGCTCTTTGACGCCGTGCTTATCGACGCCGTACTCTGTCAGCTCGCCTTCTGCATCGATTGATACATCGACCCTCGTCCACTCTGCATAATGAGTTTTTGAAGCGACGGCGATGACCCCGAGCACCTCGATATCGGGATGCATCGCTACATATTTCATCGCTGTCTCTCCCGGCCCTTCGCCTTGAAGTCCGGAATCATCAAACATGACTAATACAGGGTCATGAGGGGTTTCTAGGATCATGGATACAAGCTCCGGTCCTGTTTTAACGCTCGGATTCCCCGCCGATTGGGAAATGCAGCGGCCACCCGTTTTTCTTGCTGCATATTCGATTGCTTTTGCAGCGTATATATCGCCGTCTGTGACCAAAATGACTTTGCGTTTTGCTGGCATTATCCTTTATCCTTTCGGTTTAAAAATCACGGCAACAAGAAAAGCAAACAAAATAGCGGAGGATATACCGGCAGACGTCAGTTCGAATATCCCCATGGCAATCCCGATAAAGCCGTGTTCCTCAGCCTGGTGCATTGCACCGTGCAAAAGGGAGTGGCCGAAACTGACAATCGGAACCGTAGCCCCGGCACCGGCAAATTCGATAAAACGGTCGTAAATGCCGAAACCGTCAAGGATCGCTCCAGATACGACAAAAGTTGTCATCACATGAGCCGGCGTCATTTTAAAGACATCAAGCAAGAGCTGTCCGATGACGCAAATCAGTCCTCCTGCAATAAAAGCAATGACATATTCCATCTTAGGCGTTCCCCCTTTCGGCCCGTTCAAATACGACGCCATGGGCAATGCATGGAATCGATTCTTTTTGCTGAATGATCGTCGGGCTTAAAAGAGCGCCTGTCGCTACAACAAGCACTCTGTTCAGCCTGCCCGCTTCAATTTCTTTAAAAATGTGGGCAAAGGTGACAACAGCGGAACAAGCACATCCGCTTCCACCTGCAAAAACCTGCTGGTCAGGCGTATAGATCATCAGTCCGCAGTCATTATGTTTGGTCCCGACATTGATTCCTTCCTCTTTTAACAGATCCTTTAAAATCGGGCTGCCGACACCTGAAAGGTCGCCGGTTAAAATCAGATCGTAATCATCAGGGGTGCGTCCCAGATCCTCCAAATGCTGCTTGATCGTATCCGCCGCAGCGGGTGCCATCGCTGACCCCATATCTTGGGAATCGGTAATCCCCAAGTCGATGACCTTTCCGACGGTTGCGCTGCTGATTTTGATGCCGCCGGGCTGCTGGCTGAGGACGACTGCTCCGCTTCCGGTCACTGTGGATGTAGCAGTTCCCGGCTTTTGACCCCCGTATTCCGTCGGGTAGCGAAACTGCCTTTCAGCCGTCGCATTATGGCTGCTTGTTGCCGCTAAGGCACGCTTTGCGAAACCTCCGTCAATCAATGCCGAACTGATTGCGATCGATTCCATTGATGTCGAGCATGCTCCAAACAAGCAAAGAAAAGGTATTTTCAAATGCCTCGCCACATAGTTGGCTGTCACGTTTTGATTGAGCAGATCGCCCGCTAAAAAGATATCGATGTCTTCCTTTTTAAGATTTTGTTTTGATAACGCGGACTGAACCGCATCCTCCATCAGCTTGCGCTCTGCCATCTCCCAGTTTTTCTGGTTGCAGTGCATTTCATCATACGTTTTATCAAATAAGTGTCCTAGAGGCCCTTCTTTTTCCTTGGGACCGACCGCTGTTCCGCTCGAGTTAACAAACAGCGGGTTCTCGAACTCCCATGTTTGTTTTCCTGTTAATTTCATGTTGTTTTCCTCCTAAAACAGCTTGTCAAAAGCAAAGCGGATCATCCCCACAATATAAGCGGCCGCAACGCCGAAGACGATGACATTTCCCGCCAGCTTAAACATATTGGTTCCCACGCCGAGGACGTATCCTTCGCTTTTGTGTTCAAGCGCGGCGCTCGTCATACTGTTGGCAAACCCTGTAATTGGAACAGCAGAACCCGCACCGGCAAACTGGCCGATTCTGTCGTAGACGCCAAGACCCGTTAACAGGGCGGAGATTAAGATGAGCGTGGCAACCGTCGGATTTCCCGCCGTTTTTTCATCAAAGTTGAACACGGCCATATAAAAATTCTGGAACGCCTGGCCGATTGCACAGATCAGGCCTCCGACAAGAAAAGCCTTGATACAGTTCAGGACATAAGGCGGCGTAGGCTGATAAGCTTTGACTTTCGATTGATAATTATCTTTCAAACTTGACATCATATTCCTCCTTTTATGACAAATGAACAAAAATGAGCCATTGAAACATCGAGCCAAGGATCTTTCCGAACACAATGGCCATTAAAAGAATCAAAATCCTGTCCCCCATACCGATGCGTTTCGCCAGTATCGGCAGCACGTTCAACACTTCTGTCAGCGCCGCTGCAAGCATTCCGATGAAAACGCCCGCAAAAAGGCCGAGCGGAACAAGCAGCCATTTGGATAAAAAAAAGCGGGACATGTTCAGCGATTCCCATCCTCCGAAAACCGCGCCCAGAATGACAGCCCATTCATACGCCTGGATAAACCCTTGCGTTTTCGTCAGCTGAGTCAGCCTCGGGATAATGCCAAGCACGGTAAGAAAAGCGACAAAGCCGGATCCAACCGCAATCCCTCCTGCGAGTCCGAGAAAGATGATAAAGATTACGCTAATGATCATGAATATCCTTTGTCGTTTCTTTGTTTTCGTGCAAGGCCACATAATGGTCCAAATCAAGCTGATATTTAAACATCTCGACCTCCAGAGGGCTCGGCTCCTCGTTAAACCGTTTTTTAAATAAATGATTAAAAAACAAAATCATGCCGAGACCGAGACCGATGCTGTACGGAATCTGCAAAAGGTATGGATAGCGGTTCTCCTTGCCCGTCACCATTTCGTAAAGCAAGATGTGTACGTCCCTCATGCTGACATCTTCATGAAAGTTCATGACGGCAAGGCCGGCACCGACGAACAGGAGCAGCCAGACGCCGACGAACAGTACGGGAGACAGACCCCTTTTCGGATATTGGATCTCCACGATGGTTTCAGAACCGCCGACGGTTTGGACGTCAAGGTCAGGAAACGATTTATGTACAGCTTCAATCACCTTCATCACGTCCAACACCACCATGCTTTGATCCGCTTTGCTGACCTGATAAATAGGCAGCCGTTCAAGCTTTTCTTTGTATCGGCGGTCGCCCGCTACCTGTGCGATATGGCCGAGCAGAATCAATTCATCGGGATCGGCCTCAAGCCGGTGGCGGAGTCTGATAAAAACTTGACGTTCCATCTGGGTCACTTCCTATATGATGGTTATAGTTGTAGTATGAAGTACATCCCATTTATCATTCAGCAAGCGGCAAAAGACCATAAATTACCACAAAAAAACCGGAACGCTCTTTTTTGGAGCGTTCCGGTTTTTCATTAGACATCCGAGCAGCATCAGCTTTCAAATTGATCCATCTGGTTTTTGATTTGCTTTAAAATCTTTTTTTCAAGCCTCGACACTTGCACCTGGGATATGCCGAGGCGGTCGGCAACTTCAGATTGCGTCTTGTCTTTGTAATACCTTAAATAAACAATCAGCTTTTCCCGTTCCTCCAAATCCTTGATGGCTTCCTTCAAAGCGATTTTATCGAACCACTTCTCTTCCGACTGATCGGCGATTTGATCCAGAAGTGTAATCGGGTCTCCGTCGTTTTCGTAAACCGTTTCATGAATGGATGAGGGAGAGCGGACCGCTTCCTGGGCCATCACGACCTCTTCCGAACTGATTTCGAGATAATCGGCGATTTCCTGAACGGTCGGAATCCGGCCGTTTGACTTGGAAAGCTCGTCTTTTGCCCGCCGGATTTTGTTGCCGAGTTCTTTCAGCGAGCGGCTCACTTTGACGGTTCCGTCATCTCTGATGAACCGCTGAATCTCGCCGATAATCATCGGGACGGCGTAGGTGGAAAACCGAACGTCATAGGAAAGATCGAATTTGTCCACCGACTTCAAGAGGCCGATGCAGCCGATTTGAAAGAGGTCATCAGGCTCATAGCCTCTGTTCAAAAAACGCTGAACGACTGACCAAACAAGACGCATGTTTTTTTCTATGAGGAGGTCCCTTGCTTTTTGATCGCCGTTCTGGCTGTTTTTAATCAGTTCTTTCACTTCATGGTCTTTAAGCTGAGTGTTCTGGTTTTCTTTTTTAACCTCCACATCCATAACAAATCTCCCTTAATTGCAAAGCGCTTTGCTTTTTGATAAGTGCTTTGTTAAGTGTATTGTGGTTCCCATCTCAGGTGAGGAGTCGATCGAGATATCATCCATGAAATTTTCCATGATCGTAAAGCCCATTCCCGACCGCTCGAGTTCAGGCTTTGTCGTGAACAGGGGCTGGCGCGCTTCTTCAAGATCAGGGATGCCGACTCCTTCGTCACGAATCGTTAAGTAGACGATATGATCATCAAGGGTGACGGAAATGTATACGTCTCCCTGCCCTGAGTTTTCATAACCGTGTATGATCGCGTTTGTGACCGCTTCAGATACGACCGTTTTAATTTCGGTCAGTTCATCCATCGTCGGGTCGAGCTGAGCGATAAAAGCAGCGACTGTCACCCGTGCAAACGATTCGTTTTGGCTGAGTGCCGTAAACTGGATATTCATTTCATTTTTCATGACGCCACCCCCAACGTTTCAAGTGCACGCTGCTCTGATTGCTCAAGACGAATAATTTTAAACAGCCCGGACATATCAAATAAACGTTTGACAGCAGGAGAAATGGCACAGACGATCATTTCTCCGCCGAGCTGTTTAATCTCCTTATATCTGCCGAGCACGACGCCAAGCCCTGAACTGTCCATAAACGAAAGGTCTGCAAGATTCATGACAATATGGCGAATGCCGGATTGTTCCAGGTGGTCACTGACTTGTTTTCTCAAGGTTTCTGCTGTATGGTGATCGAGTTCACCTGTCAACCGAATGCATAGTACGGATTCTTTGACGTGAATATCGATTCCGAGGCTCATCCTCATTCCTCCTTGGTTTAAATCGGATAATGAGTGTTTCGCTTCAGACTTTATAAATTCCTTCACCGTGACAAAACTAGTGACCGTTCGGCATTATTCACTCCACTTCGTCCAGTGGGTCATCGTCCGCTTGAACATCGTCCACATCCCTGCTTTATCCATGTCTTTTTCCGCGACAAGAGGGCTTTCAGCGAGAACCTTTCCGTCCTTTTTCAATACGAGCGTCCCAAGCTCTGTGCCTTTTTTGACAGGGGCCTGGATATCTTCCTTCTGTTTGATTTCTTTTTTAACAGATTCGATATTTTCGCCTTTTTTCGTCAAAAGGGAAATCGGTTCTGATGTGACAAGGTTTATTTTTTGCTCACGGCCTTTATTGACCTTCAAATCGGAAATGATTTCATTGCGTTTATACATCGGATGCGTTTCATATTGGCTGAACGCAAAATCAAGCATTTTTGTGATTTGGGCATTTCGTTCTTTTGGCGTACTGGCTCCAAAAACGACCGCGATGACGCGCATGTTTCCTTTTTTCGCTGAAGCTGTCAGGCAGTACTTTGCTTCATTTGTAAAGCCTGTCTTGACTCCGTCAACGCCGGGATAAAATTTGATGAGGCGGTTTGTGTTGACGAGCCAGAATTTTTTGTCACTATTTTCTCTCAGATAGTCTTCATACGTTCCCGTAAATTTCGTGATGTTTTCATATTTTAAAAGCTCTTTCGCCATAAGTGCCATGTCATAGGCTGTGCTGTAATGGCCTTCTTCAGGCAGACCTGTCGTATTTTCAAAAGATGTATCCTTGAGGCCGAGCTCAGCAGCTTTTTCATTCATTCTTTTGACAAATTCCTCTTCAGATCCGGCAATATGCTCTGCCATTGCCACAGAGGCATCATTACCCGATCCGATGGCGATTCCTTTCAGCATATCTTCAACCGTCATTTCTTCGCCGGGCTCAAGGAAGATTTGCGAGCCCCCCATTGAAGCGGCATACTCGCTTGTTCTGACTTTGTCTTTCATTTTGATCTTGCCTTCATCAAGAGCTTCCATGATCAGCAGCATGGTCATCACTTTTGTCATGCTGGCCGGGGGAAGCTTTTCACGGCTGTTCTTGTCATACATCACCTTACCGGTATCCCGCTCGATTAAAACGGCAGATTTTGCGTCATCAGCAAGCTCCGACGGTTTCTTTGCGCTCTCTTTCGCAAACGCCGACGGCGCAGTCATCAGAATTATCGTAAAAATCAGCAATTTGGATAAATGACGTTTCATCACCCAGACCTCCATTTCGTAATCCTCTCTATTTTTTCCAATCCGGTTGGATTTATACGGATCTATTGGAAAAAAATTCTTTAAAGTCAAAAAGAAAGAGCCAATACAGGTTCTCATTTGAACTTGCATTGGCTCACGTTTCAATTTCGCTGCGGTTTTAGCCGATTTTGGCGACGGCCGCTTTAACAAACCGCAAAAAGTCGGCTTTTACTTTTTCGGTAACTTCGATCACTTCGTCATGGGAGAGCGGCTGATCGAGGATTCCGGCTGCCGCGTTTGATATACACGAAATACCGAGCACGCGAAGGCCCGCATGTTTTGCCACGATGACTTCCGGAACCGTCGACATTCCGACGGCATCCGATCCGATCGTTCTGAGGAAGCGCACTTCGGCAGGCGTTTCGTATGTAGGTCCTGTGACGGCTGTGTAAACCCCTTCTTGTACACTGATGTTCAATTCATCGGCTGTTTTTTTCGCCAAGAGGCGCAGTTCCTTATCATATGCGGATGACATGTCAGGGAATCTGACGCCCAGCGAGGAATCGTTCGGCCCGATCAGCGGATTCGTTCCCATATAATTGATATGATCAGATATGATCATCAAATCGCCGGGACGGAACGATTCATTGACGCCGCCTGCGGCATTGGTCACGATTAAAGTCTCGATTCCGAGCTCTTTCATGACACGTACGGGGAAGGTTACCTTGTCCATTGAATACCCTTCGTAAAAATGAAAACGCCCTTGCATGGCGACGACTTGCACATTTTCAAGTCTGCCGATGACAAGCTGTCCGGCATGCCCTTCAACGGTTGAAACAGGAAAATCCGGGATGTCTTCATATTTAATGCGAACGGCGTCTTCTATCTCATCAGCAAGCACGCCAAGGCCCGATCCCAAAATCAGGCCGACTGCCGGTTTGATTTCTGTTTTGCTTTTAATATAGTCTGCGGCATTTGCAATCATCTGTTTCACGTCGTTTCCTCCTATTTCAGCAGGGATAAAAAGCTTTTTCCGTACTTTGGCATATTCGTTTTAAAGTTGTCGGCGATCGTCGCGCCGATGTCCGCGAATGTATCTGCGAGCGGAAGCGCACCGGGCTTTTCGTGCTTTTTGCTGTATACAAGAAGCGGTACGTATTCCCTTGTATGATCTGTGCCATGGTGAACCGGATCATTGCCGTGGTCGGCGGTAATGATGAGCAGATCGTCTTCACGCATCTTTTCAAATACTTCAGGAAGGCGCGCGTCGAACTCTTCAAGCGCTTTTCCATATCCTTCAGGATCGCGGCGGTGTCCGAACAGCGCGTCAAAGTCCACGAGGTTTACAAAGCTGATCCCTGTAAAATCTTTGTCAAGCGTTTGCACCAGCTTGTCCATCCCGTCCATATTCGATTTCGTTCTAAGCGATTCCGTAATACCTTCGCCGTCGTAAATATCGGAGATTTTGCCGATCGCAATCACATCAAAGCTGTCATCTTTCAATTCATTCATCACGGTTCTGTCGAACGGCTTCAGCGCATAATCATGGCGGTTCGGCGTCCGTTTAAATTCGCCCGGCTCGCCGACAAACGGCCTCGCAATGACGCGTCCGACCATATATTTCTCGTCAAGCGTAAGCTCGCGCGCGATCTCGCAGATTTTGTACAGTTCCTCGAGAGGCACGACTTCTTCGTGTGCGGCAATCTGCAGAACGGAGTCCGCTGAGGTGTAGACGATCAGCGCACCGGTTTCCATATGCTCCGCACCGAGCTCATCCAAAATCGCAGTGCCTGATGCAGGCTTGTTTCCAATCACTTTTCTTCCGGACTTCTGTTCAAGTTCATGGATCAATTCGTCCGGAAAACCTTCGGGAAACACCCGGAAAGGTTTGTCTATGTAAAGCCCCATTATCTCCCAATGACCAGTCATCGTATCTTTTCCGTTTGAGGCTTCTTTCATTTTGCCGTAATAGGCAAGCGGCTCTTCTGCCTTTTCGACACCTTTGATTTCTCGGATGTTGCTGAGTCCGAGCTTCGACATGTTCGGCAGGCTGATGCCTCCCATATGTTCGGCAATATGGCCTAATGTATCTGCGCCTTTGTCATTAAATTTATCGGCATCAGGCGCCTCGCCGATTCCAACGGAATCCATCACAATTAAAAATACGCGGTTGTAATCAAATGCAGGCATTTGTCGGCCTCCTTTTTTTCTTTCTGTCAGCTGTAGGCTGTCACGCTTGGCATAAAAAAACCAAAATACCGCTATTAGCCAAGTATAAACCGTTTACACAACACTTGACAATACGAACGGGAATAGTGAGAAACTTCCCGCAATTTGCTGCTCACTCAACATGAAAAACCGTGCTTTCGCCTGTTCTTTTAGGCTATGCACGGGGATGGTACTGCTTATATACGTCTTTCAGCCTTGTTTTCGTCACGTGCGTATAAATTTGCGTCGTCGAAATGTCGGCGTGTCCGAGCATTTCCTGAACGGCCCGGAGATCGGCTCCGTTTTCGAGCAGGTGTGTGGCGAATGAGTGCCTCAGCGTGTGCGGCGTCAGCTCTTTATTAATTCCCGCTTCCAAGGCGATTTTCTTTAAATTTTTCCAAAATCCCTGCCGGCTCATCTGTCTGCCGTGGTGATTCAGAAACAGGGCGTCTTCGGTATTTTTTTTCAAAAGCTTTCCCCTCGCTTTTGACAGATATTCGCCGACCGCATGTGACGCCGCTTCGCCGAGCGGAACGATCCGCTCCTTCCTTCCTTTACCGAAGCATCGGATAAAACCCATCGATAAATGGACATCGGACAGCTTTAATGCGATCATCTCGCTGACGCGGATTCCTGTCGCATACAATAACTCCAGCATCGCTTTATCGCGATAGCCGAACGGCCCCGTCAGCTTCGGCGTATCCAGAAGCGTTTCGACTTCTTGTAATGACAGCACCTTCGGGAGCGTCCGTTCCGTTTTTTGTGACTCAATATGGACGGACGGGTCCTGGGCCGTTACTTTTTCTCTCAGCAAAAACTGGTGGAAGCTGCGGATTGAAGCGAGATGCCTCGCAATCGTCTTACCGGATTTTCCGGCGTCTTTTAGATGCTTTAAAAACTGGATGATGGTAAGCCTTGTCACCTGGTCAAAAGAGCTCAGCTGCTCCTGTTCCTCTAAATAGGCGGCGTAGCTGTTCAAATCCCGTTCATAGCTCACAACCGTGTTGTGGGAAAGCCCCCGTTCAACAACGGCGTAGTGGATAAAGTCTTTAATATGAACTTTCACGCTATCCTACTCCCCGTTTAAATAAAAAAAGATTAACCGGTTAAACCAGCTGCCCTGCTCATCCCCTTCCATCGAGGCGACCTTGAGGGCTGCTCCTTCAGGTTTATCATACCGATGATAGTTTTCATACTCTGAATTTATCCATATCATAGCATAATAAAACAAGACGGTAAAACCGGTAAACAGCACGAACACCTTGATCATATCGGCAGCCGTTTTCAGCATTTTCATACGGTTTCAGGTCCCTTCTTTTGATTCGATTACTAAAACTTATGCCAAATGAGACAAGTTTTATACGTCTGAATCAAAAAAGAACCCGCTCATGGCTGAAAGGGTTCTCTCCGGTTTAGACTATTCCGATTCCTTTTGCTGACAGTCATGACAGATGCCGTGGAACGTCAGCCTGTGGTCTTTTATTTTAAATTTCCAATCCTTTTCAATGATTTCTTCCACGTCTTCAAGCAAATCTTCTTCAATTTCAACAACCGAACCGCATTCCATGCAAACGAGGTGGTGATGGAAATGGGCGGCACCTTCTTTACGGAGGTCATATCTTGACACACCGTCGCCAAAATTGATTTTATCCACTACTTTTAATTCAGTTAACAGTTCAAGAGTCCGATATACTGTCGCAAGACCAATCTCAGGAGATTTCTCTTTTACGAGGAGGTATACATCTTCTGCGCTTAAATGGTCTTCCTCATTCTCAAGCAGCACCCTTACAGTAGCCTCGCGCTGAGGGGTGAGTTTATAGCTGGAAGAATGCAGTTGCTTTTTAATCCGATCAATACGTGTTTCCATTGACTTTCCCTCCTACGCCGCATTACCTAGCTTATTATAACAAAACAAGCGCAGGGAGCCAACTATAATCATTATAAATTGATAAACAAAATGAATATTTTTTAATAATCATTATAAATTAATGCTGTTTCGGCAAGACGTACTCTGTCAGCTTTTCCATCAACACCGGCGAAAGATATGCTTCAAAGGAAGAGGATATAAGAGACATCGCGAGAATCAGGACGAGCACGAAAGCGTACCGGCCAAACCAATGGACAGGCGCTTCTGCAAGGCTGCGTTTGACAAAAAGCTGGCGGATGAGCCTCATCGAAAAAGCAATGGCGCAAGTCCCCATGATCAAGTAAGCCGGGATCAGCAGAATATTTTGCGGGAGCACGGAGACAAAAGACAGGAAAAAGCCGTTGATTCCCATTTGATTGACCAGAAAGCCGACTGTAAATCCGACAACGATCCCTTTTAAGAAGACCATGATAAAAATGACGGGCAAGCCGATGATGGAAATCCCGAGAATCCACATTAAGCCTAAATATTTCATATTATGAAGAAAGCTCTGCAAAAACATTTCCTTTGAGCTGGCTGCTTTTCCTTCGGAAAGCTGTCCAAAAAATCGATTCAAATAGTAGAACAAATCTTCTTTTTGACCGATCGTCATGCTGTTGACGATGACCGCGCCGAAAATCACACCCATTAAAAACAGCACTGAAACAAATAAATAGATCGACAGATGATCCTTCATATGTTGAAAGATGAGCTCTTTGATTGTGGGCTTCCGCATGTATCTTCCTCCCAGACGTGCTTTTGATTTTAATAGATTGTATGAGAGAAAAGAGAGCCGCATGACTGCCGCATGACTTTTTTTGAAAAAAGACAGGCGCCCGTAAAAGGCGCCCCAGATTGTTGACAAAATCGCAAAACGGCTTTTAGTTTTTGGATTTTGTCATCCCTTCAGCGTGACCCGCAACCCTTGCAGTCTAGGAAGGCCGAGCATCGGAGCTGACTTTCACAGGAGGTGATGACGGCGGCGTTCAGGCAGGACGTCTGGGCAGTTAGTCGCCGATCCTACCTCTATTCGTGAGCACCGACTTAGCAGGCCTGACAACGAATGCGAGGGTTTGTCGACACGCTGAGGCGCCCGTAAAAGGCGCCCCGATAACGTTATGATTCCTCCCTGTTTTCTGCAGAATGCCCCCTGTCCGTATTCACAGTCTTGTTGGCGGCCATTACAAAAGGCAGATAAATCACCGTTGAAATGGCGAGGCAAAGAAAGCCGACCCCGAGCGCAAGCCAGTTCCCTCCTGTCCCGAGAAACGGTATCAACGGCCCGGGCGTTGTCCACGGAACAGCGTATGCGATCGGCGGAATCAGCTGAAACTTGATGAACAAATAGCCGATGACAGTATTGACTGCCGGAACGATAATAAAGGGAATCATGAAGATCGGATTGAGCACGACCGGAAGTCCGAAAATAACAGGTTCATTAATGTTAAATATCCCCGGCCCAATCGAAAGCTTGCCGATGTCTTTATAATCCCGGCGCTTTGAAGCGATGAATATTGCGATCAAAAGCCCCAGCGTCATGCCCGATCCCCCGTAGTTTGCAAAGGCGTCATTCAGCGCCCATGTTTCAGGAAACGGAGCGTTCCAGGCAGAGCCTGTTTTGGCGGCAAAAGCGAGATTTTCAAGGTTTGCTTCGGCAAAAATCGTTTCTCTGATCGCCGCGATTGTATTCGGACCGTGAATGCCGAACAGCCATAAAAAGTTGGCGACGATTCCAAGAAAAACAACGGTGAAAATATTCGTTCCCATCTCTCTCAACGGCGCCTGCAGCACGGTGTACACCAATTCATGCAAACCGTTTTTCGACAGAGACATCAGCGCAAAGCTTAACACCGCAAAACCAATCGTAATGAAGATGATCGGAAAGAGCACTTTAAATGTCCGGGCAACCGCAGGGGGCACCTGCGGAGGCATATGAATTTGCAGGCGCTTGGCATTTGAAAGCCTGCTGAACACTTCACCGACGATGATCCCGATGATTAAGGCGACGAACAGTCCTTGCGCGCCAAGCCACTTCGTCGTTAAAAAGCTCTCGTTTTCGATCAGGCGGTACGGTGAATAAATGATAAAATAACAGGATACGGCCGTTAATCCGGCAAGCAGTTCATCCGCTTTCATTGAGATGGCTAAATTGCGTGCGACGAGAAACACGACAAATATCGACATAATATCGAGCGACCCCCGCAGTACGGGGGTAAAGACCGACTGATAATCAGCCAAGTTTGGAAATATCTTTTCAAGGAACAAAATGTTGGCGATAAACCCGTCCGGAGATAAAATAGCGAAATTTAATAAAATGATAATCGATCCTGCCATAATAATCGGAAATGATAGAATAAAAGCATCTCTGATCGCACATATATGGCGCTGTGAGTTCAGTTTTGCAGCAACGGGAACCAAAAACCGTTCCACGTTCCGCTCAAACTTCTCCATAAATCCGCTCATCCCTGTCTCCCCTCCTTTTTATTTCATCAGCTGCAGCGCTTTTTGCAGCACAGCTTCGCCGTTCATGGTGCCGTAGTCGCGCATGTCGATTACCTGAACCGGCGTGTCTCCCGCGCTCGCCTCAACCTGTGACTTTTGGTACCTGACTTGCGGCCCCAGCAATACGACGTCCGCGCTTGACGCGGCAGTCCCGGCTTCGGATACAGGCAGTGCGATGATGTCGACCTCTTCGTTCAGTGTCTCGGCATGCTTTTTCATTCTGCTGACAAGCAGGCTCGTTGACATGCCTGCCGCGCAAACCAATAAAATTTTCTTCATTATTTGTTAACCCCCTTCAGCTTCACCTTTTTCTCCGCTATCCAGAAAACGCTTTCATTATAGTGCGGAGTCATATTTCAACCTGGTCTTTTATCCTATGATCGAGATAGACAACTGTTTCATAAAAATCAATATTTTTATAACGGTTTCAAACGGCTCGTTTAGTTAACCTCAACAAACGCCTTGAAACATTTGTTTAGTTTATCTAATGGATTTTTCATAATAATAAGTTATATTTTCCCTTAAAAATAACCGGAGGGATTACATGAAATCTGTTTATCATAAAAAAGTTCAAACAGACAGCACACTCTCAAACAGCGACCTGCAGCCACTGAAGCCTGAGGAACGCACATGGAAAGCAGTCAATTTCGCATCGATCTGGATGGGCTGTATCCATAACATCCCCACTTACGCAACGGTTGGCGGGCTGATTGCGATCGGACTTTCTCCGTGGCAGGTGCTTGGGATTATCGCTGTCGCTTCGATCGTGCTCTATGCAGCCCTCGCTTTAAATGGACATGCCGGCGCAAAATACGGTGTGCCTTTTCCCGTGTTAATCAGATCTTCTTTCGGGATATACGGGGCCAATATTCCGGCGCTCCTCAGAGGTTTTGTAGCGATTATGTGGTTCGGCATTCAAGCGTTTGCGGGAAGCACGGCGATCAACATCCTGATCTTAAATGTGTGGAACGGCTGGAAAGACATCGGCGGCGATTGGAACTTGTTTGGATTGCATTTATCGGGTCTTTTGTCATTTGTTTTCTTTTGGGGAATTCATCTGCTCGTCCTCCACCACGGGATGGAGTCGATTAGAAAGTTTGAAGTCTGGGCCGGCCCGCTCGTGTATCTCGTCTTTGGCGGAATGGTGTGGTGGGCGGTCGATATTGCGGGAGGACTCGGTCCGATTTATTCGCAGCCGGGAAACTTCCAGACATTCGGCGAATTGATTTGGCCGTTTCTTGCCGGTGTGACGGGGATTATCGGCATATGGGCGACGCTCATTTTGAACATTCCCGATTTTACGAGGTTTGCAGCCTCTCAAAAAGAACAAATCAGAGGGCAGTTTTACGGTTTGCCGGGCACATTCGTACTGTTTGCATTTGCAAGCATTACCGTCACCTCCGGCTCACAGGCTGCCTACGGGGAGCCGATTTGGGATGTTGTCGATATTCTCGCCCATTTTGACAACCCGTATGTGATCGCGCTTTCGGTCATTACACTTTGCATCGCCGCCATTTCGGTAAACGTTGCGGCAAATATTGTCTCGCCGGCCTATGACTTGGCCAATTTTTTGCCGAAATACATCGATTTTAAGCGAGGCAGCTATTTGACAGCTGTTTTGGCCCTGTTCACTTTCCCATGGAAGCTGATGGAGAATGAAGCGAGCGTGTTTTCCTTTCTCGGCACAATCGGCGGCATATTGGGGCCGGTCGCAGGCGTAATGCTTGCCGATTATTTTATCATCCGGAAGCGCACGCTCTGCCTCGAAGATCTCTATTCTGCAAGCGGGCAGTACATGTATTATAAAGGCTATAATTACAGGGCTTTTGCTGCGGTTGCTCTCGGGGCGCTGATGTCTCTGATCGGCTCTTACATCCCCGCCATGAAGCCGCTTTATGACATCTCCTGGTTTTCGGGCGTGCTGATCGCTTCCTTCGCCTATATCCTTTTGATGCGCATCCATCCGCCGGCCTCCATTTTAAATGAAACGGCGTCAATACGAAGACGGAAGAAAAATAAGCGGATAATTAATATGGGAAAAAGATTTTTTGCTAGAGAAAAACGCCTTTTCTTCTGTCCGCTTTTTTTCAGAGGCCGCTTATGATAGACTCATATTATCAAATATTTTCCACAATTCTACTGAAAGAGACGATGCAAACGGGAGCCGAGTGCGGCAGTTAGGCCGTTTCGGATCACGTCTTTGCGATGGCAAGATTCCATGAATAACGTCTGCAGGAGGAATACGCTATGAATCCGATACTGCTCGATTTTCCGGACAGCTTTGAAACGGAGCGTCTGCTGATCAGAGCGCCGCGCGCCGGCGACGGCAAGGCTGTATATGACGCTATTACAGCTTCGTTTTCAGAGCTCAAGCCGTGGATGCCGTTTGCAAGGGAGATGCCCGAGGAAGAACATGTAGAAATCAACGTCAGGCAGGCACAGGCCGATTTTATTTTGCGCAACGATTTACGGATGCATATTTTCCATAAAGAAACGGGAAAGTTCGTCGGCAGCACAGGCCTTCACCGCATGAACTGGAAAGCGAAACGGTTTGAAATCGGCTATTGGCGCAGTTCTGAATTTGCCGGACAGGGGTACATGACAGAAGCGCTTATCGGACTGATTGATTTCGCGAGGGGACACATTAGAGCCAAGCGGCTTGAGATATGCTGTGACAGCATGAACACGAAAAGCAGAAAAATGGCGGAGCGCCTCGGTTTTCAGCTGGAGGCCGTTTTACAAAGCGATGACCTTTCGAATGATTTAAGCGAACATCGGGACACATGCATGTATTCGCGCATCTTCTAAAAAAAGAACCCTTATGATCTTCATGAAGCAAATCATAAGGGTTCTTTCGTTTATGTTTCATATGCAGCTTTGCAAGCACTTCCCGCCTGCTTTTCGTTTTTCTGACGTGCGTGCTGAAGTCAGGCGCCTTGCCTCTTGATGCGGCGGCATCTCTGCCTGAGTTTCTCAACATGTGTTCGCGCTTTTTCTTTGCTTTGCTTTTGGCCATGTTCCCCACTCTCCTGTAAAATTTTTACCTTACTATTATAGAAAGGCGTGGGGCTGAACGCAAGTCATTCGGTTTCTGCCGTTCTGATCATATTCACATGCGGAATGCCGTCCTCCATATAGACGTCTGATATTGCTTTAAATCCGAAGGAGCCGTAAAAGGAACGCAAATGATTCTGGGCGCTGATCTTGACCTTTGTCTCTCCGCGCTCGCCTTCCAAAAAGCGGAGCGTTTGATCAAGAAGCGTCTGCGCATATCCCTTTCCCCTGTCTTCTTTGCGGACGATCACCCGGCCGATTGATGCCTCCGGATAAGCCGTGCCGCTCGGGAACAGCCTGCAATACGCAGCGATCTCTCCTTCTTGGCTCAGAAATAAATGGTGTGCCCGCTCATCTAAGTGATCAAGCTCGTGATACGGACAGTTTTGTTCAACGATAAAGACGTCTATTCTAAGCTTGATGATGCGGTACAGCTCTTCCTTCGACAATTCCTCATACGATTTTAGTTTCCACTCCATCCCTTTTTCTAAAGCCCCCTTTAGCTCTGCACTTTTCCATAGGTCCCGCCGCCTCCGGCTTTAAGCTCTAAATCCCCGTTCCTTGCTTTGATCACGAGCTCAGCCGTCTGCGGACGAATGGTTTCTTTTAGTTCGTCTTCTTGTACCCGGTGAAGGATATTCATCTCAGTGCCGAAAGCATCTTTCAGTTTTTGAATCGTTTTCGGACCGATGCCGGGGATCAGCTGCAGCGGAACCTGGTGAACGTACGGCGGGCGCTTGACCGGGCTTTCATCCTGATCGTAAAGCTCCATTAGACGTGTGCTGACGCCTTTTGTAAACTTTCGGCTTCCGCACGCTTTACACACCGTTTCACCTGCCTCCTGCAAACGGCCGCATCTTTCACAAGCGGTTTGAAAATATTTGCCCAACTGCGGATTCATTCCGTAATTGGCGGCAATGCAGCGCCCCTCTTGTCCTTTTAAAGCAAGAGAAAACTCTTGAAAGCTGGCATGTTTAATGTGGAGCTTATTATACTCCCTGCCGATTTTCCCAAGAGAATGGGCGTCCGAATTGGTCAAAAATGCATAAGGATTCAGTTCAGATACGTGTGAAGCCATATCGGTGTCGCTGCTCAGCCCGAGTTCAACCGCATCAATCATCTTCAGATCAAACACTTCTTGCAGCGAAAATTTGACTCCTTTTCCATACAGGCTCTTATGCGGTGTAAAAATGTGCGCAGGAATGAACAAGCCGCCGAGTTCTTTCACTTTCCGCTGAAGACCGATGCCCGTCTCATAGATGCGCTGGGAGCTCAGGTGGATATTCGTTACCCTTTCTGAGAGCCAGGCGGAAAACTGCTTCATTGCGGAGATCGACGGCATAAATGCAAGCACATGAATCGGGCCGCGGCATCTGTCATCATTGATTTCCAATTCAGACCCGCACAGAAGCACGGTATCTTTATACTTGATTCCGCCGTCTTCAAGCTCTGTATAACGGCCTGAAGACACCCCTTTTTCAATTTCGGCCAGCACTTCGGGTGAATGACAATCTATAATGCCGATCAGTTCCATTCCTTTATGCTCGCTTGCTTCAATCAAAATTTCGTCGAGCGTAAGTGTTCTGGCAGCCGTTATCTTAACGGGCCGGCCTGATTCCGTCCGCCCGATATGGATATGCATGTCTGCGAATATTTCTTTCATTTTTTTGCTTGCAGGGCCTTTCTCAGCTCCAGATACTGCACGGCATAAGCCGTTTTCGCATCATAGATGTCCTGAGTTTCCATCAGTTTCAGCGCGCCTGTAAGCGGCACCTCCATTACTTCTACAAATTCGTCTTCATCAAGTTCGCGCTTTTCTTCAAGCGGTGTCAGCTCTTCGGCAAGGTACAGGTGCACCAATTCGTCCGCAAAGCCCGGCGATGTGTAAAAAGCGGTGATTTTCTCCAGCTTTGCCGCCGTGTATCCCGTCTCTTCCTCAAGCTCCCGCAGCGCGGTATATTCAGGTTTCTCTCCTTTTTCAAGCTTGCCCGCCGGTATTTCAACGATCGTCCGTTCAAGCGCTTTTCTGTACTGCTTCACCAAAATGATGTTTCCTTCATCAGTCAAAGCAAGCACCGCAACAGCGCCCGGATGCTTCACGATTTCGCGCTTTCCCGTTTTACCGTTCGGCAGTTCGACGTCTTCAAGATAAAGATCGATCACCTTGCCTGAAAAAAGTTTTTCTTTACATATGGTTTTCTCCTCTAAATGCTTCAGTTTGATCATCTCCTAAGTTCTGCTCTGGCTTTTGATCCCATACATTTTATCATACACCATGGAAGGGGGACGCGCCATGAAGGTCTACCGGCTGAACAATCGCATCGTCATGTCGGGGAAAGCATGGGAAATCCGCGCCAAGCTGAAGGAATACGGACGAACGTATCACTATGTGAAAGACTGGCTTTCCGAAAAAGAAAATCGCCTGATTTTCATTGACATCAAGAAGGATCGCATGAAATAATACTTATGAGTAATGTTACTTATAAGTATTATTTTGGAGGCGGATGGATGTGGGAAATGAAAAAGGCCGCAAAGGTAAAGAAAGCCGAAAGCGGCTGCTCGCAGTCGCTGCAAACGAATTTGCAAACCGGGGATTCCATGAGACGAAAGTAAGTACGATTGTCAAAAGAGCGGGGCTGACTCAGCCGTCTTTCTACTTATACTTTCCAAGCAAAGACGCCATCTATAACGAGCTGATCGATGACTTTCACGCGAACTTAAAAAATCTGATCGAATCGTTTCGTTTAGAAGAAGGAATCGAGAAAAAACACGTCTCAAAACGGGTGACGGCCGCTGTAGAGGCTGTATTTCGGTTTTTGGCAGAGGACCCGGATTTGACCCGCATCGGTTTTTTTCTCAGCCTGGACGCATGCAAAATGAAAAAAGATTTAACACTGGCCTTGAAAGAAAACTTGAAAGCAGAGCAGGAGCTTGGCTACTTCCGGTCCAGCCTGGAAATGGAGACCGTTGCCGAATGTCTGACAGGCATGATTGAGCACCTTGCCGATACCTATTTGCTTGACGGATCAAAAGACCCTTCAAGTCTCGCAAAACAAATCACGGATCTTTTGATCCACGGGATGCTCGTTAATCCGCAACATCCAGAAACGGAGTGAACATGGT
The DNA here is from genome assembly GCF_030449715.1 of Bacillus sp. LB7. Lineage (NCBI taxonomy): Bacteria > Bacillati > Bacillota > Bacilli > Caryophanales > Bacillaceae > Bacillus > Bacillus sp. LB7. The sequence goes on along the minus strand of NZ_JASGCA010000001.1, from coordinate 197,886 downwards.
GGCATTTATTTTTGTAAAAGCAGGATTGGCGGCATTTATGCTGACCGGAGGCGTAATCAAAGCGCTGCACGTTCCTTTTCAAGTGGAACATTGGCGCCATTATGAATACCCGCTGTGGTTTCTTTCAGTTACAGGATTTCTCGAAATCGCCGGAGCGCTCGGCATGATCGCCGGGATTTGGAATGTGCATCTGGCTGTCGGCTCGGGGCTGTTGTTCTCCCTGCTTATGACAGGCGCCATTCATGCCCACCTATTCCGGGCGCGGCAGCCTTTTTTCACGGCCATCCCTGCCGCGGTTTGTTTGATTTGCGCCCTAAGCGTTATCATCTTCGAGCTGTACTTCTGAGACCGATGCCGATGGGTTGAAAACTTCGCTCCTTTGTATTACGTTCAAAGTAAGAAAAAAAGGAGTGAAGCTTATGAAAAAAAGGACGCTCGGACATTCCGATTTACAGGTGAGTGAAGTCGGCCTCGGCTGCATGTCTCTCGGAACAGACAAAAAGCACGCACTGTCAATTTTGGATGAAGCTTTGGAGCTTGGCATCAATTATTTGGATACTGCCGACCTGTACGATTTTGGACGCAACGAAGAGATTGTCGGTGAAGCGATCAAATCAAGGCGCCAAGACGTGATCCTTGCGACAAAAGCGGGAAACCGCTGGGAGGAAGGAAAACCGGGCTGGTTCTGGGATCCCCGGAAAGCGTACATAAAAGAAGCCGTCAAGCACAGCTTAAAGCGGCTGCAGACCGACTACATCGATCTTTATCAGCTGCACGGCGGCACGATTGAAGACAATATCGACGAAACGATCGAAGCCTTTGAAGAATTAAAACAGGAAGGCGTCATCCGTCATTACGGCATTTCTTCAATTCGGCCGAACGTCATTAAGGAATACGTCAAAAAATCAAACATCGTCACGGTCATGATGCAATACAGCTTGTTGGACAGACGGCCTGAGGAATGGCTTTCTCTCCTTGAAGAACATGGAGTCAGCGTGATTGCAAGAGGACCTTTGGCAAAAGGAATCCTGACAGAAAAACCTCTGTCAGACGCAAACGCCGCGATCAAGAAAAACGGCTATTTATCATATTCCTACGATGAACTCGTTAAAACAAAAGCGGACATTGAAAAAACGGCACCTGATTTATCCGCGACCGAAACCGCGATGAAGTATATTCTCGCCCAGCCGGCTGTCGGCGCGGTCATCCCCGGGGCGAGCAAAATCTCCCAGCTTCGGGAAAACGTTGAATCTGTCGGCGGACGCGGTCTGACAGAACAGGAAATCAAAGCGCTCCGCTTTTATACAAAACGCGGCGTGTACACCGCACATCGCGAATAAAGCAATAAGAAAGCCCCGTCTCTTGGTCAGACGGGGCTTTCTTACTTATACTTCCTCCAATCGTCAATTCCGCTTTCGTTGAGGAGTTCTTCAAAGCTTTTGTTTTTTTCCCTTTCCTGTCTTTCCTTGATGATCCGCTCTTTCTCACGCTCTTTTCTTTTTTCGTCCTCCTCTTTCAATTCGCTCTTTATTTGCTGAAGTTTATCTTTCAAATCGTCGGCGAGCGCATCTTTCAGCAGCTGCCGGGCATTTGGGTCTTGTTTTTTCTTTCCCATATCCTGTCCTCCGTTCTCCCTGTTTGTGTGATGATAGTTTATCAGGAATCTAAAAGTTCAGGCAAGCCGTCACTCGTGAGCCGTCTCTCTCGGCAAATGCCAATCGTTGTGTGTTATGATAAAGAAAGAAGCATTTAAGAAAGGAAGAATACATCAGATGTTGATTTGGCTGGCTGCTATCGGGGCGGTTTTGCTGTTTATTGCCGCGCTCGGAATCTATTTTACGAATCAAATCATGTACATTAAAAAACGGACCGACGAATACATTATCGAACGGGAAACGGCCGACGGCCATTATGATGAAAAAGCTTTTGCCGCTCTCCCGAAAGAAGAAATCATCCTCGCTTCTTCTTACGGCTACAATATTAAAGGATACTACGTCCACCCGCACAAAACGAAAAACACCGTGATTATCTGCCACGGGGTGACGATGAATCTGCTGAATTCGATCAAATATATGAATCTGTTTCTTGACCTTGGCTGGAACGCCGTCATATATGACCACCGGAGGCACGGCACAAGCGGCGGGAAAACGACGAGCTACGGATATTATGAAAAAAACGATTTGAAAACGGTGGTCAATTGGCTTCGTGAAAAACACGGCGAACACGCGCTGATCGGGATTCACGGCGAATCGATGGGCGCTGTCACGACGCTTCTTTACGCGGGAATGGACGAAGCCGACGCTGATTTTTATGTGGCCGACTGTCCGTTTGCCACATTTGAGGATCAGCTCGTTTACCGGCTGAAAGAAGATTTTCATCTTCCGGGAGCTTTCATTTTGCCGCTTGCCAGCCTCTTTTTGAGATGGCGGGACGGCTACCGCATCCGTGATGTCTCCCCTTTATCCGTCGTCGGGAAGATCAAGAAACCGGTGCTGTTCATTCACAGCAAACACGACGACTATATCCCGGCTGAATCGAGCGAAATGCTTTACGAGAAAAAGCCGGGGGAGAAAAGGCTTTATATCGCTGAAAAAGGTGCGCACGCGATGAGCTACACCCAAAACAGAAACAGCTACAAAAACACGGTGCGGGACTTTCTTCAAGAGATCACAAACCGGCGCAAAGAAGGCGAACGAGCATAAGTCTCGTCCGCCTTCTTTTTTGTGCTACAAAATATCCGTAATGTCGCTCATATGATCGTCGATCCAGGAGATCGCCGTCTCAATTGTATCGAATTCCTTTGTTTCAAAAGTCATTTCATCTTGAAGAAGCCAGACATCCTTTTTGACGGACTCTGTCCCTCCGATTGACCAATGAAGGAGTGTATACGGATGATTTTGATGTAAAAAGGACGCCCATGTTTTATTTTGAGCGGTTTGCTTTAAAGATTTTACCTTTTGATTCAAATCGAACGCCACCCTATTTCACTAAAATACTCATTCTGGGAGAAAGCACCTGTGCCGGACTTTTCAGCATCAAGGCACCCGCTTTCTCATAATAGTCGATGGTCATCGCTTCATCAAAAAAGACTTTTTGCGATGACTGAATATAAATCGGAAGCCCGTTTGTCTCAAGGGGCTCGCAACTTCCCGATAATTCGTCCGTCAGCCACAGAACCGGTACGCCGCTGACCGCGCATCCGCAGCCCTCGGAATCATAGCGGAGCTGGATCTTTTTATCAGGGTAAGGCTCTGTTGCCCGCTGAATGGCTTGTTTTGCCTGTGCAGTGATTTCAAGCTGCATGATATCATCCTTCTTTGTTTCGTTTACGGACATTGTACCACAGGAGCGGGAAAAAGAGCATTGTTTCCGGCTGTCAGGCATAAATATGAAGAGATTCGGAGGTGGAATGATGCCCAAAAAAGTGCAAATTAAAGTGATGGACAACGGCGGTTTCCGGGTCACGGGAGACGTCGACCTGATCGATATGGATGGAAACCCGTTCCCTGAAAAACCCGCTTTTTCGCTCTGCAGATGCGGAAAATCGCTGAAAATGCCTTACTGTGACGGAAGCCATAAAGGAACGTTTGACTCTTGTGTCAGAGCCTGAAGCAGGAGGGGGCTTACCTGTCCTCCCCTGCCTTTTTCCATTGTTCAGCCAAGCGCTCAGTCTCTTTTATCCAGCCGTTTTTGCCGTCAATATAGCCTGCCATGTCAAGCGGAAACATCTCCGCCAGCTTCATCTTCAGAGCAGCATATTCTTCGGCCCGCTCCGGATGCGAGATTAAATAATCCCGAAACGCGAGATGCCGCCTAATATCATGATGCCCGCTTTCATACAGATGGACATGATGTGTACGCTTCCGCCCCCCTTTTTGAAAGAACCTTCTCCCCGGAATGCCGTTTTCCCCCTTCGGTTCATAGCCGAGCATTTTCATCCCCTTTTCGAAGCGGGCGGCAGAGCCGAGATCTTTCACTTCAATCAGCATGTCAATGACAGGCTTGGCAATCATCCCCGGAATTGACGTGCTTCCAATGTGGTGAATATGCAAGACTTCATTCTGGAAAAGCGCTTCAAGCTGCTTTTTTTCTTTGAAAAATTCGCCTTTCCACTCCTCTTGATAGGAGACGACTTTAACCTTTCTCGGCGCATGCAGCGTCAGCCTTGAAAGAACAATTCCTTTTTCAGGTTCATACTGCTCAATCTCGGAAAATCCCAATTTCTGATACAGCGCTTTTGCCGGTTCATTCCCCGCTCCCGTCGTCACTTCAAATGATTCAGCTTCCTTCTCTATCAACATATAAAGAAGCAATGCCATCGCAATTCCTTTTCGAAAATGAACCGGATGAACGGCCAGCCTGCAGATCGTCAGCTTATCTGCTGTATGTATAAAGGAACCGATTCCGGCTAATTCTTCTCCCTCAAACCAGCCGATGAAAGTTTCACGAGAATCCATCACATCAAAAGCTGTTTCATTCAGCTGGGGAATGCCCTGAAATTGAATGATCTCCGCTTCTCTTTCATAAGCCGGCTTTTGAACATTTACTATGCAGCGGGCCGTGTGCGGATCTTTATGATTTAACAATTGAATCATTGCATTTCCTCCCCGCCGGTGCTATCTGACGGGGGCCGGCCGTGCCGCTCTGAAATTCTCGCGTCTTCAACTTTTGCAACCCGCACGGCAAAGTCGGAATACCATTCCGTTCGGCCTTTTTCCTTCGCCTGCAGGTGTTCGCTGTGAAACTTCCATTTTTCAATCGCTTCAAGGCTTTCCCAATAAGAAACCGTTATTCCTTTTCCATTCATGTCCCTTGCGCTTTCTGCTCCTAAAAAGCCTGGCTGGTGCTGCGGCAAGCTTTAGCATGTTCGCAGCCGTCTCTTTGTAGCCATGATCACCGTTTGTTCTGACCGATGTGAAAATCACCGCGTAATACGGCGGCTCCGGCGTTTTTGAAATCATGTTCATCCCCCTTTGATTCACAGTTCTTTGATAAACAGGACTTGATCCTGATCCGGTCTGTCATCATTCAAAACGTCTCTTTTTTCAACCGAAAACCCCCTTTCCCGCTGATAAGCAATCGATACTTTGTTGACATGCAGCGGACCGCTCTGCATCCTGCACGCTGCATGCTTTCATTAAGATCTAACCTCTCTTTTTCAACATTGACCTGACCATCGGCCAAAACGTTCTGCAACTCAGTAATGGATATGTTTCCTTATTATACCGTTTTCCGCTCCCAATTTACCATTTTAATCTGTCTGTAGATTTATTAGGAGAATGTTCTTAGTCCTCATTCAAGAGCACAAATCGATTTGCCATCTCTCAGGAAAGCTTCACTCTCCTTACCCTACAGGCAGCCGACATACGGAGCGGCAAAAAACCGTTTCATATACTGCTCTTTTTTCGGGGCGAAAAATAGATAAAATTACACTTCGTTTTCATATGTTCGTTTTATAGAATTGTCGTTGTTGTGAATTTATTACTTTTTTAGGAGGAGAAACAATGCGTCGTCATTCATTTTTATCTATTCTATTGATTTGCATGCTGTCTGCCGTATCCGTCTTTTCGTTCCAGCCTGCTACAGCTTCCGCCGCTTCCCGCAATCCGGTCGTCATGGTTCACGGCATCGGCGGAGCCGATTATAACTTTATCGGCATTAAATCGTATTTACAATCTCAAGGCTGGACGAGCAGTGAGCTTTACGCCATCAACTTTATCGATAAAACGGGAAATAATAAAAACAATGCGCCGAGATTATCCGAATACATCAAGCATGTGCTGAATCAAACAGGAGCGTCAAAAGTCGATATTGTCGCTCACAGCATGGGCGGGGCCAATACGCTCTATTATATTAAAAATCTGGACGGCGCACATAAAGTCGGACATGTCGTTACCCTTGGGGGCGCTAACCGTCTGGTTACAAACACGGCGCCTCAGGGAAACGAAATCTCATACACTTCGATTTACAGCACAAGCGACTATATCGTCTTAAACAGCCTCTCCAAACTTGATGGTGCAAACAATGTGCAAATCTCAGGCGTAAGCCATGTCGGTCTTTTGTTCAGCAGCAAAGTGAATGCCTTGATTAAAGACGGGCTGACCGCCAGCGGGCAGTAAAAGCGAAGGAACCTTGAAGGGCTGAGACCTCTTCAAGGCTCCTCATTTATCAGGACTGTTTTCCCGCCCGGGCAAAAATAAAAAAGGACTCTAAATAAACGCCTTTTCCGACCGTTCATTCAGTGTCCGATATATGATTATTCCACAATGATTTCAAAGACTCTTTGTTCGAGGTTGTATTTAGCATCCTGGAATGTAAATTTATAATCATCTGTGTCGGCATCAGGTGAAAGCCAAGCTCCGTATTTTCTGATCGTCTGGACGATGCTATCGAGTTCAGCAGGAGTGAAGTCACCTATGTCTGTGCCTTCGGTTTCAGCTGTATGGCGTATTTTTACTGTAATCATCATCGCTTTTTGGCTCCTTTCACTTGCTGTTTGAACATCTTATTAACAGCATATTTTTTTCCCCTGTAAATCGTTCCATTAAATCCCTTGTTTCAAATTATTCGGGCTTTCTTTTTTGCAGACCTATTTTATATGGAAAAGCAGGCAGAACTTCAAAAAATTTGTCCCCGCACTTTCACCAAACATGAGCAAACATTCCTGTTTACAACAAAGGAAATATCCCCTATGATAATGAGGGTAAATCGAAACCATTACTTTTTGGAGGTGTAACCGATGGCTTACATAGCAAAACGCATGATCATACCGATTATTTTTCTCGTCATTCTCGCTTCCTGCTCCTCCGGAGGCGCGGACTCGGCGAAAGGTGATGAGAAGAAACTCACTTTTCTTTTCAATATTCCAAGTCAAACCCTTGACCCGAATCTCGATGTCAATTATACGGCGGTCCGCGCCGGCATCAGCGAAACGCTCGTCAAAATCAGCGCTGACCTTTCCATCGAACCTTGGCTCGCCAAGGATTGGAAAAGTAAAGACGGACAAACATGGGTCTTCACCCTTAAAGACAATCTGACGTTTCAAAATGGCAAAAAAGCGGATGCCAAAGCGGCAAAAGCGTCTTTAGAACGGACGATACGCGAGAGCAAAGCTATGAAGAACGCCTTAAAAATCAAAGAAATCAAAGCTGCAGGACAAACATTGACGATTACAACGAAGGAGCCATTTCCCGAATTCCCTTCAGAATTGGTTCATCCAAACACATCGATCATTGACGTCAGCGCAGCAAACATTTCTCAACAGCCCGTCGGAACGGGCCCTTTTCAAGTTTCCTCTTTTGAGGCCGGCCATAAAATAGAGTTAGAACGGTATGACGATTATTGGGACGGCAAACCGAAGCTGAAGCACGTCACATTTTCGTTTAATGAAGACGCAAACGCCCGCGTCATGGCTCTCCAATCAAAAGATGCCGACATCATTTACAGACCGAGCGTGGAGGATATTGACCAAATTCAAAAAGATTCATCAATTACCGTTGATTCGGTGCCGAGCTTGCGCGTTCACCAGATTCTCTACAATACAAAGAAGGATCATTTCGCTGACCGTCACCTGCGCCGCGCCTTCGACGCATTACTGGACCGCAAAGAAATCGCTGAAAGCATTTTGAACGGGCATGCTCAGCCGGCAGACGGCCCTTTCTTAGCGGATTTCCCATTTTCCGCCGGTGCGGTTCAAAAGCCGGGCGGACTGGAAGCGGCAAAAGCTGAGCTGAAAAAAGCCGGCTACGAGCTTGAAAACGGCAAAGCCGTGAAGGACGGACAAGCCTTATCTTTTACACTGCTAACCTATCAGTCTCGTCCGGAATTGCCCTTAATCGCGCAGATTCTTGAATCAAATGCGAAGGAACTGGGCATTTCGATTAAGATTCAGCAAGTCGAAAATATCGATGAGTATTTGGCGAAGAACGATGATTGGGATTTGGCGACATACAGCTCGATGACCGCGCCCAGAGGCGATGCCGGCTATTTGCTGAACACCGCCTATATGCCGAATGGCGCTTTAAACTACAGCGGCATCGAAAATCAAACCTTGATCAAATGGATTGAGGAATTCAACCGCACGATCGACAAAGAGAAGCGGAACCGCCTTGCCAAAAAAGCAGCTGAATTGATCGAGAAGGAGACATTAAACTCTTTTATCGTCACCCCCGAAAACATCACGGCATACCGAGATGGTGTATTAAATTGGGAAACGAGCAAAAGTGAATATTATATGCTGACGAAAGATTTGGATGTGAAAACGAAATGAAGCAGATCGCTAAGCGGCTGTTTGAACTGGTTCTATTCTTATTCCTGCTTTCGTTTATCAGCTTTGTGTTTATGAAAGCGGCTCCCGGTGATCCGGTGAAACAGATGCTTCGCGTAGATGATGTTGCGGTAACAGACGAGCAGATCGAGGCTTTCAGAGAGGAGCTCGGTTTGGACAAACCGGTTTATATTCAATATTGGAACTGGTTCAAGCGCTTTTTCCAGTTTGATTTGGGAAACTCCTATACAACACACGAACCCGTCATCGACGAGCTCAGCCGGAAATTCCCGGCGACGTTGCTTCTGACCGGCGCATCGCTTCTCGTCATGCTGCTGATTGCCGTGCCGGTCGGAACGCTTTCCGCTTTATACCGGGATCGGTGGATCGATCATCTCGGCCGCTTGCTCGCTTTAGTGGGAGCCGCGCTCCCGAGCTTTTGGCTCGGATTGATATTGATCGATCTCTTCTCCGTCAGGCTGAATTGGCTGCCGTCAATGGGAGCCGGAACGTTTAAACATTTGATTCTCCCCTCTCTCACGCTTGGGATCGCGATGTCGGGCGTTTATGTCCGTCTTGTACGGTCAAGCTTGATCGAAAGCCTTGGTCAGGATTTCATCAGATCAGCCAGGGCGCGCGGTATCAGCGAGGCTAGAATTTTCTTCTTTCACGCGTTTCGCCACTGTCTTATCCCTGTCATCACGATATTCGGGGTCAGCCTCGGCAGCCTGCTCGGCGGCACGGTGATTATTGAAGTCCTGTTTGCATATCCCGGCGTCGGCAAGCTTGTCGTTGACGCCATCGTTCAGCGTGATTATCCGATCATTCAGGGGTACATTCTTTTCATGGGGATCACGGTTGTCCTGATCAATCTTTTAGTCGACCTCTCCTATCGGTACCTCAATCCGGAAATTCGCTTAAAGGAGGCTGGACGCCGATGAGAAAAAACGTCAAACATATATTCCGAACCAAAACAGGACTGTGGTTTGTGCTGCTGTTTTCCGCGGCGCTCTTCACCGTCCCCTTCTTTTTGCCGTTCGATCCGCTCCGCACAGATATGGCCAACCGGCTTCAGCCGATCAGCATGCAGCATTGGCTCGGAACGGACCATTTGGGTAGAGATATATTTTCCCGGATGATCGCCGGTGCGAAAGCGACGGTCGGCACCGCCTTGGCCGCGATTCTGCTCTCCGTTTTCATAGGTGTTCCCGTCGGGCTTGTCTCCGGCTTTTTCGGCGGACGGCTGGATCGGATGATCATGAGAATTGTTGACGCGGTTATGGCGTTTCCGGACTATATTGTCGCGATTGTTTTAAGCGGTTTGCTTGGCCCGGGGCTGATGAACTTAATATTGGCCGTCGTCGCTGTCAAATGGGTCGGCTATGCAAGGCTGGTCCGCAGCACGGTGTTTTCGGAAAAACAAAAGGATTACATCGCCTTGGCCGAGCTGACGGGTTTAGGCTCCGGGGCGATTTTAAAAAAGCACTTGCTGCCCCATGTTCTCGGCAACGTTTCCGTACTTGCGACACTTGATATCGGAAAAACGGTGTTAATGATTGCTGCCCTTTCCTATATCGGACTGGGTGCTCAGCCTCCATATCCGGAATGGGGCGCCATGCTGAATGACGGAAAACATTACTTTTTGCATGCGCCTCAGCTTATGGTGATTCCCGGTCTTGCGATCATGTTCATCGTTCTGTTGTCCAACCTGTACGGTGACCGTTTAAGGGACAGGTTTGACGTTAAACACAAGAAAGGAGTTTCTTAGCATGCCGATGTTATCTATTGAGGGCTTATCAATCCGCTCCCGACAGCACACCATTGTCAAAAATGCCTCCTTCTCGATTCATGAAGGGGAATGGTTCGCGCTGCTCGGGGAAAGCGGCAGCGGAAAGAGCCTGACCGCTTCGGCCATAGCCGGGCTGCTTCCGGACGGACTAACGGTGTCTGGCGGAGACGTGATATTTGAGGGCCGCCAGATGCTTCAAGCAGGCCGCAAAGCGCTCCGACGCATGCGCGGAAAGGATATCGCCTTTATTTTTCAGGACTGTCACGGAGCATTCACCCCATTTATACGGATCGGCAGACAAATTGACGAAATGGTCAAAACGCATACCGATTGGTCTAAGAACAAGCGAAGAGAAGCGATTCTCCGCGCTTTTCAGGAGGTTTCTCTGCCGGAAAACAGAGTATATGAAAGCTACCCGTTTCAATTGAGCGGAGGGCAGCTCCAAAGGGCCGCGATTGCTCAAGCGATGGTGCTCCGCCCGAAGCTTCTCATCGCAGACGAACCGACAACGGCTTTAGACAGCATCACGGCCGCGGACGTCTTGCAACAGCTCACCGTGATGCGCGCCAAAACAAACTGCGCCATCCTTTTTATCACTCATGACCTCCGGCTTGTCAAAAGGTACGCCGATCAAACCGCCGTCATGCAAAACGGAGAAATCGTCGAAAGCGGCTTAACCGCTGATTTAATCAGACAACCGGCACATGAATGTACAAGGCGTTTATTCGCAGCCGTCCCGCCGCTGAAAAATCCTCCGCCGAGGCTGACAGCCGCGCCTGAAACAAAGGAACGGGCGCTGGCGGGAACAGGAGGTGCGTGATGACCCATTCAGCAGAAACCGTTCTTTTTGTCAGCAATCTGACAAAACATTACGCTTGCGGCCACAAAGCGGTTGACAATGTATCGCTCTCCATTCGAAAAGGCGAATGTCTCGGGCTCGCCGGTGAGAGCGGCAGCGGAAAAAGCACCCTTGCGCGCTGCCTTCTGCTGCTCGAAAAAATCGATCACGGAGAGATTAGGCTTCATCAACATCCGCTTCCCGGCATAAACAAAAAAGAGACCCGAAGACTGCGCCGAAAGCTGCAGGCTGTTTTCCAAAATCCGGCCGCATCATTGAATCCAAAGCTCAATATTATCGATTCAGTTATGGAGCCGCTTGATGTTTCCAAACAAGACATACCGTCATTTTTAAAGGACTTCCAAGGCAGCCGCCGTCTGACGGCTGAGCGTCTGTTCTCAATGGTCGGCCTTCCCTCGAGCCTCCTTGACCGCTATCCGCACGAATTAAGCGGCGGGCAGCTCCAAAGGGCCTTAATCGCCAGAGCCATCAGCACTCACCCGTCTTTAATCATCTTTGATGAGCCTACGGCAAGCCTGGATGTCACCAGTCAGGCGAAGATCCTCGACCTCCTCAAAGATTTGCAGGATGATATGGGGCTTTCCTATTTGTTTATTTCCCATGATCTGGCCGCTGTCCACTTCATGAGCCATCGCATCATGGTCATGAAAGACGGGCAGATTGCCGATCAATTTAAAAAAGAAGAGCTTTTTTCCGCCGAAAGGCACCCATATGCCAAAAAGCTGCTTCAAGTGTTTGAATCCTAAGGGGGGCATAAAAGATGAATCACAGACATTATCTAGCGCTCGCCGTTCCGCTGATCATTTCAACGATCACCACTCCTTTGCTGGGGGCGGTTGATACGGCGGTCGCCGGCCAGCTTTCCTCCCCCGCTTACATCGGCGGTGTTGCAGTCGGAACGATGGTTTTTAATACGATGTATTGGCTCCTCGGCTTTTTGCGGGTGAGCACATCGGGGTTCGCCGCTCAGTCGCTCGGCTCCCAAAACAGATCAGAGAGCGTTTTGGCTCTTGCCCGGCCTGTTTGCATCGCGGTTTTTGCCGGACTGATGTTCATCCTCTTGCAAAAACCGCTTGAATACGCAGCGCTGACGCTCATACAGCCCGACCGCCATACCGCTGAATTCGCCTCGCAGTATTTTTCGCTGAGGATTTGGGGCGCTCCATTTGCTTTAATCAGCTATTGCATTCTCGGCTGGCTGATGGGAATGTCCCTTATCAAAGTGACATTGCTTTTGCAGATTTCGATGAACGTCTTGAATATCGTGCTTGACATCGTTTTTGTCTACGTTTTTCACATGGAAGTATACGGCATCGCTCTAGCCACTTTGATTGCGGAAGTGACGGGCTGCCTGATCGGCTGCTGGCTTGTGAAATCGAATGCCGCCATGCGGTTTAAGTTGCCGTCCGTCAAGGTTTTGTTCGACCCGAAACCGTTTAAAAAAATGATGGTTGTCAACCGCGATCTATTGATTCGGACATTGTGCCTTTTAACGGTTTTTAATTTGTTCACGGCTAAAGGAGCAGGCTTCGGAGCTGAAGTATTGGCCGCAAATGCGATCTTGATTCAAATTCATTATATGATGGCTTATGTGTTTGACGGATTTGCCAATGCATCGAGCATTTTTGCCGGGAAAGCCGTTGGAAGAATGGATCGGGAACTATATTCCCGTACGCTTTCCCTTTCGATCCAGTGGTCGCTGATCTCGGCCGCGCTGCTTTCAGTCGGCTACTTTCTTTTGAAAGGTGCAATCCTTCCATTGTTTACACCGCTTGAAGGCGTTTTGGAAGCAGCGAAAACTTACGATATTTGGATCGCTCTCTTTCCTTTGACCGCAAGTTTTGGACTCGTTTTTTACGGGATTTTCACAGGAGCCACCGAAATAGGCCCGGTCAGAAATTCAATGTTTTTGGCTGTTCTCGTCTTCCTGGCCGCCTTTTTTACCGCTGTGCCTGCTTTCGGAAACCATGGGCTGTGGCTCGCTTTTCTTTTATTCAGCCTTGGACGTTCCGTATTCTTATGTATGGCTGTTCCCGGGCTGACCACCCGTCTCTTCGGAGAGCGAAGTGCTGCGAGAGAGGCAGGCTAAAAGCCAAATCATAAAACACCCCGGCTAAAGCTTAGCCGGGGTGTTCACGTTTATTCTTTCGTTAATTGTGCGACGAATTGGTTCAGATGATCCAGCGTCATCACATTTTGATTGCATGTTTCACTGTCACAGCAAATATAATTGCCTCTGTCCGTATAGGTTTCTTTCCCGCTTTTCACCCGGGCCATGAACAGTCCGATCTCTTCGGTCCTGTTGCATATCGCACAGATTCCTTTTTTATTGCTGGATTTGATCGTGCCGTGTATTCCGGTCAGCTTTCCGTCGGTATCCACAATCATGTACTTCCTGCCTGATCCTGCATCATTCCATCCCAGGTAGGAATATCCGCTGAAATCCATCTGCTCAAAATCGGGCGTCTTTAACTTTTTCACTTTAGAGAACAGCTTTTTAGCCGTTTTTACCGTTACACGCTGAAATGGAATGACATGAAGCTTTAATTCGGCTAAAAAGCGCATCGCTTCACCGCTGTCTTCCACTTCTGCCAGCTTCTCCAGCAAAGACTTTTGATCGCTGCCGAGATCAGGAAAGAGGTTGAACACTTGATCGAGCGCATTGCACTTCAAAGCGTCAAGTACGTTTTCGTCATTGATGTTCGCATGTCCCTGGACGAGGCTGTCCGTTTGAAACTTAATAAAATTATATTGGTCATTTCTGATAAAAGGTGTCTTCATTTCTGCCAGCTCCTTATTTATGGATCTATATTTTAAAATAAGGTGCAAAGCCGGATGATCAGAAATGATACCTTGCTTTTTAGGCGATTTTGTTTATAACCCCGCCTCATGCAAAGTATCGCCTTTCAAGATAACAGGCTTTGCATGAGACGCTGCAGTCGGCAAATGAATGTCATTTACCATTTTATCCACCTCCGAATACTGATTCTATTATAAACGACAATCGTATTCAATCTCAATGATATCCTCCATCTTTAAAATGCATATTTCATCCGCTCGGCTTACGATCCGCAGCTCCCTTTTCAGGGCGTCGGCATAGTGAACCCGGCCTGCAAGCGTTTTCACTTCCCCCTGCCGATAATAGGCAAATTGCAAAACGCTGTTTTCTGCCATCGCTTCACAAATGATTTCATTGAATTCTTCATATTTTTGTTCATCCAGGATCGGTTTTTTGAGTTTTTGAAAGCTTTCATGATATTCCCTGAGCAATTCCACGTGCTCAGGCAGCATCATGGAAACCCATTTGATACTGCCTCTGTCGCGAAGCATAAATGATTCTCCTTTCTATGCCTGATGGCCTCCGACCAATTTTGACCGCAGCCGGGCCGTCCCGGCGTTTGTATAGGAAACGGCCCGCAAAAGCGCTGTTGATCCGTACCGTTCTCTGATTCCGTCCATCACATACCCGAGCTGCCGCTTCTTTTCCTGATCGGGGCGAAAAAGATCAAGCTGCATATTGGTGTCATCTTGAATATTGGACAAAGAGACGGAAATTTTTCGAACCGTTTTGCCGGCATAAAACCGCTCGAACAGTGCCAGACATGTGTGGTAGAGATCAAGGGTGATATTTGAAGGGCTTTCCATTGTTTTTGAACGGTAAAACCCGCCGCCAAGCTCATCGCGGCTGTATTCGACGCCAAGACTGACGGTCCGGCCCGCCTGGCGGTGAGCGCGTGCCCTTTTAGCCACTTCTTCACACATTTCAAGAATGACATGCTTGACTTCCTCCGGATTCGGATAATCGCGAAGCAAAATCTGGCTTTTTCCATAGCTGACCTGTCCTTCCAGGATCGGCGCTCCGATCGCCGAAAGGTCGATGCCCCAGGCGTGATAATAGAGCTGGTTTCCCATCACCCCGAATGTTTTCTCAAGCCGCTTGAGATCATAGTGGGCCAGCTGGCCGACTGTAAAGATCCCCATCCGGTTTAACGTCTTTTCCAGCCTGGAGCCGATTCCCCACATGCGTCGCAGCGGAGACAGCGGCCACAGCTTCGTTTTCACGTCTTCGTAGCCCCAGATGGCCACCCCGTCTGCTGATTTTTTCGCTTCAAGGTCAAGGCACAGCTTTGCCATCAGCAGATTCGGTCCGATTCCGACAGCACAGGGAAGGCCAAACTCCCTTTCCATGTCATCTTGAATTTTCATCGCAATCGTTCGGGCGTCTCCCCACATGCTCTCAACACCGTCCACCTGAATAAAGCTTTCATCCACGCTGTACGTATGAATGGCATCAGGCGGCACATAGCGGCAGAACAACCGGGTGAGCTCTGTAGAAACACGGACAAACAGCCCCATCTTCGGATTGACCAGCTTGATGCGCGGATCATCCGGCAGCTGATAAAGCCTTGTTCCCGTTTGAACGCCGAACTCTCTTTTCAGAGCCGGAGAAGCAGCGAGAACGATGCTCCCCTGCCGCTCCGTGTTTCCGACAACCGCCAGCAGGCAAGTCATCGGATCAAGTCCGAGCAGGACTGCGGCACAGCTTGCATAAAAGCTCCGCATATCAACGCACAAAACCGAACGCGACGGATATTGACCGTAATCCATCTCTCTCCCTCCAAAAAAGAACTGATGTTCGCACAATTAGTGTATGAATACTATACTCCGAATATACGTTCGATTTCCAGGCGTAATTTTATCCAAAGAAACTCCTGGCTGAAAGCAATAAAAAACACCTTCTTTGGAAAGAAGGTGACATGGCGGATCATTCCAGTTCGGAATGCTGCCGCATTCGGTTTAATGGCTCAAATTGAAAGCTCCCTTGAGAACATCGTTTTTTCCTAGTAAGATAAAAGAAAAAGCGCTCCTAAAGGAGAAGACAAATGGATGAGAAACTGATTGAAAAAATGCTCGGACAGGCGCTGAAGCAGTACGGGCGCAATGTTGCAACCGATCCGCTCAGCCCCGGCGAAAAAGAAATCCTGAAGCTGGCTTTGCAGGAAAGGCGGATCGAGGAACCGAATGAGGGGCTGCATGCCCATATCGAGGATGTCATCTATGATTACGTCACAAATCAAGGCTTGTTCTCATCATAAATCGATTTTTCCTTTCGGCTTCCTTTATGCAGGAAGCCTTTGATCATCCAGCATATAGAAATTCCTCTATTCACCGCCATCTGTTTCATGTATGATAAACAAATAAAAACGTAACGGAGAATTTATCATGAAACAAAAATGGCAGAACATCCACCCGCTCAGCTGGACCATTATTGTCGGAACCATTTTCGGACGTATGGGCACAGCCATGAGCATCCCTTTTTTAGCAATTTATTTGACACAAGTGAAAGGCGCCTCTTCAGGCTTTGCCGGCGCCGTTATTGCAGCGAGCTCTCTGATCGGAATTGCGGCAAGCTTTTACGGCGGGTACTTGTCAGACCGGTTCGGCCGGAAAACCATCATGCTCGTTTCGATTTTCGGCTGGACGTTCGTGTTCGCCGGTTTTGCACTCGCCGATCATGTCTGGACATTCTTTGTCATGAATGCCTTAAACGGATTATGCCGCGCCTTGTTTGAACCGACTTCAAGAGCGCTGCTTTCAGACGTATCCAAACCCGAAACGCGCCTTTTCGTCTTTAATCTCCGCTATACCGCGATCAACCTCGGCGTCGTCTTCGGTCCGCTTTTAGGACTGTACCTCGGATCTTCGAAAACGACGCTGCCGTTTTTCATTGCAGCTTTCATTTATTTTATTTATGCGGCGGTGCTGGTCATTCAATTTAAACACCACACCGTACCGGCAACTGAGCGGAATAAGCGTATAAAAGTGCGGGACGCGCTGGAGGTGACAAAAACAGACCGGGTATTTACGATTACACTAATCGGTTCGATTCTTTGTTTATTCGGGTATTCCCACTTCACATCGACGCTCGCACAATACATGGCGGCCAGCTCGTTCATCGAAGACGGGACGAAAGTGTTCGGCATGATGCTGACGCTGAATGCCTTGGCCGTGCTTGCCGTACAGTACCCGATCGTACATATCGCCAAACGGTTTTCACCGATTTTATCGCTGATTGTCGGAAATGTGCTGATTAGCGGAAGCCTGTTCAGCCTCTCGTTTTTCCACGATCTATGGTCCATCGTCTTGATCATTATCGTGTTTACGATCGGGGAAGTGCTTCTCTTTTCGATGATGGATTTACTGGTCGATCGGATTGCCCGTCCTGAGCTGAAGGGCACCTACTTCGGGGCTATGGGCTTCACCCAGCTGGGAAGCGTGGTCGGCCCTTGGGCGGGGGGAATGCTGCTGGACGCCTTTGGAGCGGAAAAGCCGTTTTTCACTTTTGCAATCCTGTCTGCTGTCACCATTTGCGGCGTTCCTTTCCTGGTGGCAGCCTTCCGGAAGCTCAAAATAGATGATGCAAAAGTCAAATTAAGTTCGAAAAAAACGATGGAGCATTAATTGAAAACGGGCCGGCCCGGTCAAAGGACGGCCTTCCGGCGGACGCCCGTCTCAAGGCGCCGCAAGTTCGACTTTGATGCGGTCGGGATCTTCGGTATACAAGGCATAATGCCCGCTTCCGCCGGCAAACGGATGTCTGTCTTCATATAAAATGCGGCATCCCCGCTCCCTCAGTTTCATTGTCATTTCGTCGACCTGTTCTTTGGATGCCGCGTAAAAAGCAAGATGGTTTAAGCCGACGCGGCACCTGTGATAACCCGCTTTGACAAACTGCTCTTTCGCCTGCACAAGCACGAGATAGGCGCCATTTGCTTTCCAGCTGATCCCGTCTTCCCATTGTTGAAAAACCTCATAGCCGAGCTCGCCGAGAAACCAGCCCCAAAAACGCTTCGACGCTTCCAACTCTGAAACATACAGTTCAATATGATGGATCATGCAAGTCTCCTCTTCTACACCCGTCTGACGAGAATCTCTTCCACCTTGTGGCCTTCACCTTTTCTCAAGATTAAATCAGACCGGAATTTTGTAGGCAGAATGTTCTCATACAAATTCGGACGGTTGACGGTCTCCCATATTGACTTTGCCATATGGTCCGCTTCTTCGTCCGCAAGGTCTTTGAATTTATGGAAATAAGAACTCGGATCTTGAAATGCCGTCTCTCTGAGCATGCGAAAGCGTTCAAGATACCATTTGATAATGAGGTCTTCTTCGGCATCCACATAAATTGAGAAGTCAAAAAAATCGGAAACGAAAACCCGCGGTTTTGTCCGGTCGTCTTCGATCGTCGGTGTCTGCAGCACATTGACGCCTTCGATGATGACGATATCCGCTTGTTCAACCGTTTCGTAAACCCCTTCCAATCTGTCGTACGTTAAATGGGAGTAAACGGGTGCGCGAACGATTTCCTTGCCGGATTTTAAATCGTTTAAAAACTCAAGCAATGCTTTGACATCATAGCTTTCCGGAAACCCCTTCCGCGACATCATCTGTTTTTCTGTCAGCACCGCATTGGGGTAAAGAAAACCGTCGGTTGTGATCAGACTGACTTTCAGCCGTTCCTGCAAACGGGAGAGCACAGTCTGAATGATGCGGGCCGTCGTGCTTTTTCCAACCGCGACGCTTCCGGCAATCCCGATGATGAACGGAATTTTGGCCGCGTGCGGATGGTTCAAAAAACCGTTCACCCGGGTGTTCCGTTCATATTGAGTTGTCCGGTGTAAATAAAGCAGCCTCGCCAGCGGAACATAAACGGTTTCGACTTCTTCCAA
Organism: Bacillus sp. LB7; assembly: GCF_030449715.1. Classification (NCBI taxonomy): domain Bacteria; kingdom Bacillati; phylum Bacillota; class Bacilli; order Caryophanales; family Bacillaceae; genus Bacillus; species Bacillus sp. LB7. Next base: position 179,242 of record NZ_JASGCA010000001.1, on the reverse strand, counting down.
AGACAGATAGTCATTTAAACCTTCAAGCCTTTTTACTTCCTCTTCGGTCATTTCTACCGCCATATGCCCGCCGAGATTTGCCCAGGCATCGCGGGTATGACTCGTATATAACGTGTGCAAATTCAAATCCTGATTCGCCATTATTCTCACCTGCTCTCTGTTCAAAAGCTGTTTACTAAAAAGTTCCTGAAATTCTGAGACCGCTTTATTATTATATAGAATTTTTCGAATATTTACGAGGAACAAGGTTTCAATCAAAAAAACCGCCTCATCCAGAGACGGCAGATTCTGTTGTTCCAACTGTTTGACACTCGACTGCCAAACCTGAGCCAACGGGCATCCGTCGCTTGTAAAAGAAAAAAGAGCGCAAGTGCCTGCGCTCTTTTTTCAAACGACATATTTGCTTTGCCTGTGCGCCATATAATAAGTAACCGCAGACAGCAAGCCGACGGATGCGGCTAAAATGATGACGACCGGAATCATGTCCACCTTCACCGGTGTAAACAGTTTAAAGCCGCCGCTGAAACTGAAAACCGCATGCCCGAGATTAGACAGCAGGTTTTTCAAATCGAACCTGCCCAAAGCAGGGATAAGCAGGCTGTAAACGATATAAAGCAAAGCAGGCGTAATAAAGCTTCTGAAGAGGACGCCCAAATAAAATCCGATCGTCGAAAAAATGAAGCTGACCGCCAGAACGACAACGAGCTGAAGCGGGATATTGCTTTTTGAAACAGCGGGTATTGTGAACTCGCCGACCGGTATGGCCCTTGAAGCCAGGGAATAAAAGACGAGGCTTGACACATATACCGTACATACAACGGCGATCACGGCGGAAACCATCACCATGTAAACCGAACACTGTTTGGCCAACAGAACGGATTTCCAATCATGGCTGACAGCTTTCACTTTCACCGTCTTGAACCTGATGTCATAAGAGGAGATATAGATGGCATACAGCGTAAAAGCCAAGGGAAAAATGATGAAGCCCATCAGCTCAAGCGTCATGATAACCGACTGCTTGGGCTCCAGATGATGGAGAGACAAGACGAAATTCTCATAGTCAAACCTTAAAATATTTTCGACGATCTCTCCGTCGCCACCCTCGCTTTTCAGCTCCCCTTCCTTCACCTTGACGGGCGACGCCAGCGCCTGCTTAATATCGATGCCGAGTTCTTTATATTCGTCTTCAGTCTTTTTAAACTGCTGATAGCTGTCAATTGTATTTTTATAATGAACATATATGTATCCGGATGAAATGAATAATAGAGGAAGCAATAAAATGATGAGCATTTTAGAATATGATTGAAATGCAAGCTCTTTTTTGAAAATATTATAAATATTCTTTATAGACATCGCCCAATTCTGCTCCATTCGTTTTAAAATTGTCTATATGGATAGCTGAACCGTCTTTCAACACATATAATTGATCGACGATTGAAGAATAAAACTCAAACTGATGGCCGGCGGCAACAATCGTCATCGTGCTCGACCAGTCATTGATCAGCTTCTGAAGCTCCATCATGGACCGGTAGTCAAGCCCGTTTGATATCTCATCCAAAAACAAGTATGACGGTTTGTTTAATGCAGCGATCATTAAAGCCAGCTTTTTCTTTTGTCCGTATGAATAGGTCTTAACCTTTTTTTTCAGCAGCGCCCGGCCGAGGAACTTTTGCGATAATTGTTCCAGCTCTTCTTTGCCGGCAGGTTTATTGATCAACAGTTTAATATTTTGATAGCCGCTCAGATGAGCGTAAAACGGGGAATCGTCATAGATGACGTGCACTTTGCTCCTGACGGCTTCAAGCGGCTCGCCGTCGTACAGAATGCCGCCTTCGAAATGTTCCAGCTTGAGCAGGCATTTCAGGAGCGTCGTTTTCCCGGCGCCGTTTTCCCCCATCAGGAAGGTGACTTTGTTTTTTTCGATATTCATGTTGAGACGGTTGAATACCGTTTTGTTTCCATAAGATTTCGTCAGGTCATCGATTTTGATCAATTTAAAAAACCCTTTCTTGCATCAGGATGGTGTTGCAACATTCTCCATTATACAACGCTGCCATTAATTTCAAAATAGTCTTTTAGCAGCGTTGTATGAAATGGCTTACGGCAAATTAATCATTTCCGTATTTTCCTTTTTTATTGACCCACCTTCTGTCTGTAAAGGTTGAGCTGGCGAATTCAACATCTCCCCACGGTGTAACGGTACCGAAGCTCAGCGTTTTTTTCGCTCTCCATTTGTGAAGCCCTGAAGACTTGTAATACCTTTTAATCCCCTTTGCCCTCACGACATTTGGAAAGACGTAGCCGACATCCTGCGATCCGCTGCTTTTCGATATTTTTTTGCCGTTGTAGTACCAGTCGATATAATCTTTCGACCAGGCGAGGAAGCTTCCCCTTTTAATTGTGAGCCTTTTTCCTGCATATGCCGTCACACCGCTTTGGACAGATGCCTGTTCAGGAAGTGATTGCACGTATTCTGTCTTGGCTTCAAGCAGTTCCTTTTGCTCACTTGTCAGCTGCCCGTCCTCAGCAGCCGCAGCGAATGAGGATGGAACCAGGAGCGCCGCAGACAAAGAAAACCCTAAAATCGCTTTTTTCATTTCGTTTCCCTCCGTATTTTTAATCATATTCGTATGTACGTCTTCAGCTGCCATCCATAAGCTACTGCCGCATCCAAAACAATTTGAGGTCCGAGTTCTCTCATTTTAATGGATGAAAAAATAGATTTCTAGAAGAATGGACCATTTTATCATTACCTATTGGAAATTATCACCTCCTATGTATTTGATATTATACCATATTTTTACTTATATTCAATTACTATTATTTGGAATTTTTGTCATGGGCAGCTCGCACCTTTTATAATGAGAATGAAAAAAGGAGGAAGAAGAGGAACCTATACTACCTGGAATGCGATTCAACAGCTGAAAATTCCTACTCGTAAAAAACAAAGCACTCGACAGACCGTCTTCCTTCATGGAGACGGTCATATACTCTTACTGCCGGGAACCGCCTTCGATTTGGAGGATGAGGAAGCCGAGCGTTTATTTGTGAGTGCACATAGCAAAGGCTGCCTAATCCAAGGCAGCCTCATCCTTTAAAAGTTCTTCGATTTATCGTTCGATTTGCTTTTGGAAGGAACAATCCGCTGTTCCACCTTTTCATAAAGGGACAGCATTTGATGAATAAATGACAGCTTCGGTGCTGTCCAGAATACAAACAGAGCTGACAACACGCCAAGAAGGGCTCCCGCCGCAACGTCGAGCGGATAGTGAACGCCCGACCAAATGCGGGAAATTCCCACGGCAAACGCAAGTACAAGCCACAGCCAGCCCGTCTTTTTGTGAAACAGAAAGATTAAAAAACCAATTGAAAAAAACAAAATCGTATGGTCGCTCGGAAACGAATTGTCAATTTCATGCTCTATCAGCTTGTTGACATTCGGAAGCGTTGCAAACGGTTGATAGTTGGAATGCAGAGAGCCCATGATTTTCCCGAGAATTTCGGCAATCACAAATGCGATGACTGCATAAATGACCATCAATCTGTTTTTTGTCGTCCGGGTCAGCCAATAAACGACAAGACCCAAGGCGAGAAAGTACATCATATATTCGGCTAGAAAGTAAACGACCGGATTCAGCATCGAATACTCTTTTCCCAAATCATTAATGAAACGAAAAGCATCAATATTTAATTCTGAAAAAGACATGTTTCGATCTCCTTTTTTATACTTTTATTCTAAATATATCCATTTAAATTGTACAAAAAAGCCTTATCGGAATGAGGAATGTGCAAACATGTGTCGCACATTCCGTTAGACTCTCCTGCATCAATGAATATCGATTTTTTTAAAGTAAACGATTGTCGCGGCTAATCCAAGAACGGTTGTGGCGGCAACAGTAATAAAAGAATATTCGGGCGGATATTCCGGAAAGAACGTACTCGAAGCGATCACCCATACCGCCGACCAAGGGAATAAAGCGCTGTATTCCGTGCCGTATACCATAATGCTGACCATTGATATAATGATCGTAAAGATAATGGTGGGCACGTAGTTTTTAAACAGCAATGTCACAAATATAATCGGACTGACCAAGAAGAAAAGAAGTGCCCCACCTATCATAAATTGTTTAAACCCTTCTATTAAAACCGCCGAACTGAGCCCTTCAAACTGACCGATCAGCCCGAACAGCAGCGTCAGCACCCAGGCGATTAACGTCAGCATCATGATCCAAATGAGGAGCAGAACCAATTTGCTGACAATCAGGCTGATTCTTGAAACAGGAATCGTCAATAGATTCTTTAGCGTGCTTTCAGCGTATTCCCGATTGAATAAATATGATGTAATCACGCCATACAACGGGACTCCGATCAAAAGCACAATATACAGGTTGGTATCGGAAAAGGTCTCGCTGAAGCGAATCGGTACATCAGGGTACTTGGCTTTTTTAGCCAAAGACGATATAAAACAGATGAAAGGGGCTGCCGCCGCTCCCAAGATGCTGACCAGAAACATCTGTGAACGTTTCAGCTTCAGCAATTCGGTATATAGCAAATTAGCCAATCGTCCCGCCCCCTATCAACTTCACGAAGTAGTCTTCAAGACTGTCTTCGCTCATCGTAATCTTCAATACATCTATTCCGTTTTCGACAAACAATTTATTGAGCTTTCCCTGCTGGCCCAAATGGGAGTATACCCGGATGATCCCGTCCTGGTGAACTTCGTAGTCATGAATATCAAAATGCTGTTCCATCAGAACGACCGCTTTATTTTGATCGGATAATTGAAATTCCAGATATTTGCGGTTTCTTTTTTTAAGATGGTTAAACGGAATTTCTTCAAGCAGTTTTCCTTCATGAATGATCCCGACATGATCGACGAGCTGTTCGATTTCAGACAAAATGTGGCTTGATATAAAGATGGTGATGTTTCTTTCTTTGGCGAGAGAATGAATGAGTCTTCTCATTTCTTTGATCCCGATCGGGTCCAAACCGTTTGTCGGCTCGTCCAGTATCAACAGCTCCGGATAGTGAAGCAAGGCTCTTGCAATTCCCAGCCTTTGTTTCATGCCCAAGGAAAACTTGCCGACGAGCTTTTTCGTTTCATGCTGCAGGCCCACGATCTCCAATACTTCATCGATCGCATTTTTTTTATGGATACCTATGATTTTTGCATTGATCAGCAGGTTTTCCCTCGCCGTCAAGTTCGCGTAAAAGCCGGGCACTTCCACAATAGATCCGATTCTTCTTAAAATTTCTTTTTTATTCTTGAAAAAGTTTTCTCCGAAAATTTCTATCTGCCCACTGGTCGGTTTGATCAGACCCAGCAGCATTCTGATCGTCGTCGTCTTGCCGGCGCCGTTCCGTCCCAAAAAGCCGTATATATCTCCTTGTTTTACATTGATATTGAGATGGTTTACAGATTTTTGCGGCCCGTACATTTTCGTGAGATCCGTCGTTTTAATAATTGTGCTCAAAGTTGATCCACTCTCTTTCACTAGCCTAATAACTACATCATAAACAGAAGGATTTAACTTCTTCTTAACCAATTCTTAATTAATTCTTAAATGATTGAAGATGGTTTTGTTTAGGCAGCGAAAAACCAAACGTCGTTTTTTTCCATGGGACGCTCTGTGCCCATATGCGTCCGCGGTTTTTTTCGATGAGCGATTTGGCGATGGCAAGCCCCAGACCGCTCCCGTCATCAAGGCTTCTCGACCGGTCTCTGCGGTACATTCTATCAAACACGTTTTCAATCTCGTTTTCCGGAATTCCCGGACCTTGATCCCAGATGAGAAGCTGATATTCATGCTCTGATTCTGTCAGTTCGATTCCAAGTACTTTTCCCGCTTTTCCATAATGAATGCCGTTTCTCACGATGTTTTCGATCACGCGGATCAAGCTGAGCCGATCTGCGATAACAAAGCATTTCTTTTCCGGAATCTGCACATTCAAATCAATGTCATGTTTTTTCAGTTCCGGCAAAAAATCAATCAGCGTTTCCCTAGCGACTTCAGCAAGGTCAAAAAACTCTGTTTTCAACTGGACTTCATTCGCGTCCAATTTCGCCATGTTGAATATTTCATCGATCAATTGCTTGAGGCTGTTGGATTTTTTAGAAAGGATATTGAGATATTCCTGTTTCTCTTCTTCTGAAGACGCGACCCCGTCTTTTAATGCATCAACATAGCCAATAATTGATGTGAGCGGCGTTCGGATATCGTGAGAAATATTAGACAGCAGCCGTTTTCTGGCCGCTTCCGATTTTGCGGCGTTGATTTGAACTTTTTCAAGCTGCTCTATCAATTCGTTAATGGAAAAAATGATTTCATTATACGGCTGACCGCCTTTCGCCAGCAATCTTCTTCTTAAATTTCCATCCGCCACGCGCTTCAGCTCGGTTTCGATCAGCTTTAAGCGATCGATGAAGCGAAGCCTCATCGTAAACAGCAGCGCGGTAACGGCAAACAGAAAAATAAACAACATTGTGCTGAAAACCCCAAGGGAATCCGTTTTCATATAGATGAACAAAAGTGCTGCAATCGCCGCACATTGCAGAATGAGAAGCAGCAGCTTTTTATCGATCAGCATCTTTCTCACCTACAAACTTATAGCCGATTCCCCAAACGGTTTGAATAAATTGTGGATCGGAAGGGTCCGGCTCTATTTTTTTTCTCAGCCTTCTGATATGCACCATGACCGTATTATCATCTTCTATGTATTGGTCGCTCCATGCGTTTCGAAACAGCTGCGTTTTCGTAAATACCTGCCCCGGATTTGAGGCGAAAAACTTCAGCAGTTCAAACTCCTTCGCCGTCAGGGAGATTTCCTGTCCGCCTGCGGTGACCGTATATGTTTTCAAATCGATGGTCAATCCTTTAAATTGAATCAGCGATTGTTCATCGGAGCGGCTTTCGCTGCCGAGGACCAAAAAGCGCCTCAGCATGGCTTTGATCCGCGCAAGCACTTCGTTCACGCTGAAGGGCTTTGTTATATAATCGTCGGCACCGATGGACAGTCCTAAAATTTTATCGCCTTCAAGGTCTTTGGCGGTCAGCATCAGGATCGGAACATTCGTATGATTCCTCATTCTTCTGCAAACCTCGATGCCGTCGATTTTCGGCATCATCACATCCAATATCACGAGGTGGTAATGGTTTTGTTCAAACAGCCTTAACGCATCTTCTCCGTCAACTGCCACGTCAACCTCATAACACTCTCTTTTTAAATAGGTTTTCAATAAATCTCTGATTTCTTTTTCATCATCCGCTATGAGCACTCGAATGGCTTCCACTTGGTTCACCCGCTTTTATTTTGTCTTGATAGATGTTCACACCGCAGCACGCGCTGCTGCATGTTTTTTGAAATATTTCCTCTCTTTTCTTTGCCTTTCATTATAACAGAGAGTTGATAAGGCAAACAAAAGGCACCCTGAAAAGGATGCCTTTTTGTTCATATTTTGACAGTCTTATTGATGATATCATGGATCAATCTTGCATTTCTTTCAAGAATGTCGGGATGGGACTTGGAGATCATTTGCATATGGGTTCCGGCTCCTTGAACGACTGTAAAGGTTTTGGACGCCGCTTTTTCCCACATCATCATGTTTTCATCCCGCTGATTGTCGCTTGACTTGATATAGCTGATATGTCCGTCAATTGCGCCGGCTGTGACTGTGTTTTGTATATATACATAAGACTTCATCACCAAGTCCACTAAATAGTCGCTCAATAATTTCTCTGCGTCGCGGTATTTCTCAAGTTCAAATGTTTTGGATATCTCTTCTCTGTATTCCTCCTCTGTGAACTGATGTTTCTCGGCTTTTGTCCGATATTTTGAATCGATGATGATCAAATCCTCGACTTCATATCCTTGCCGGTTCAATTCTTTCGCCACATCAAATGCCAGGATTCCGCCGGATGAATAGCCGATTAATGTATATGGCCCTTCACCTTGAATGTTTTTGATGATGTCCGCGTATTTGCGAATCCTGTTTGCAGATGGAATGAAGTTGAAGCTGTACACCGAATGCTGCTTTAGATGCTTGGCCAAGCCCATGTAGGCAATGCCCATCGACGCGGCCGGCGGGAAGCAGAACAGGTTTTTCCCGCCTTCTTCCGTCCTGGTCAGCTGCATGCAATCATCTGTGTAGTCTTTCAGCAGGTCTTGTGCATGCTTCAGAAAATCAGACAGCTCTTTAATGGTCGGCTTGGAGAAAATGTCCTTAAACGGAACTCTGAAGCCAAGCTCTGCATATAGCCTAGAGACAAATGACATGACGTTCAAAGAATTCGCTCCGATATCGAATATGTTGGCGTTGATGCCAATCTGTTCGATATTCAGGATGTCTTCCCAAATGGCGGCCATTTTTTCTTCCAGCTCATGTCTTGGAGGCTCGTATTCCAGTAAAGCGCCCGCGCTTCGATCTGGCTCTGGAAGGGCCTTCAAGTCGACTTTTCCGTTTGGTGTCAGCGGGAGCTCATCAAGCTTCAGCAAATAGGACGGCACCATATATTCCGGAAGCTCCTTCGCCAAAAACGCTTTGATGTCTTCCTGTGTGATGTCTCTTTCGGAAACGACGTATGCGCAAAGAACTTGATTGTTGCTTTGATCTGTTTTGGCGGCAACCGCCGCTTCTTTTATATCGCTGTGCCTTAACAATTGATGCTCGATTTCGCCAAGCTCGATACGGTAGCCCCGAATCTTGACTTGATGATCGATCCGGCCCAGATACTCAATATGTCCATCCGGTCTCATCTTTGCAAGATCTCCTGTGCGATACATTCTTTCACCCGGTAAAAACGGATTTGGCAGGAATTTTTCAGACGTCAGCTCCGGTTTGTTCAAATAGCCTTTTGCGACTCCGTCTCCGCTGATATACAGCTCTCCGGCAATTCCGACCGGCTGCACTTCCTGACGCTCATCCAAAATATAGAGCTGGACATTGGAGGCCGGCTTGCCGATCGGGACAGAAACTTGGCGGTCCCGTCCGGCATCATATTGATAGATCATGCAGCCAACAACCGTTTCGGTCGGACCGTATTCATTGTAGATTTCAATGTTGTGATGAAATCTCTCCGTGATTTCTTTGGCCAGTTCCGTTTTTAAATCTTCCCCGCCGACGATCAGGCGTTTGATGCTTGATCCGCTGGCATCCATGTCTTTGACAAGGCTTAAATGAGACGGGGTTAATTTGACAATCCCGGCTTTTTGGTCTCTGAATACTTTTCGAATCAGCGGTTCTCCGTCCCCGCTATGCTGATACACAATCACCCGATTGCCTGAGATTAATGGCGTAAATATCGATGTCACCGTTAAATCAAAGGCAATGGATGAGTAGAGGGCAAAATCGAGCTGTTCGCCTTGGACATATACACGGTCAGCCCAGGTAATATAGTTGACCAGCCCTCTTTGCCTGATCATGACCCCTTTCGGTTTGCCTGTAGAACCTGACGTGTAGATGATATATGCAAGGCTGTCGGCGTTACCCGCCGGTTCCAGATTGTCAGCCGGATAACTGCTGAAATCTCCGGTTAATTCGACGGCTTCTTGATGAAGTGTGCTCAAGTCCTGCTTGTGATCCGCAAGGATGATGGCCGCGCCGCTGTCTTCAAGCATATACTTGATCCTTTCTTCCGGATAATCGGGATCAATCGGCAAATAGGCTCCTCCGGCTTTCAAAATCCCCATGATTCCGACCACCATTTCCGGTGAGCGTTCTGCCATGATGGCAACAATCGTATCCGCTTTGACCCCTTTGTCCCTGAGGTATCTGGCAAGCTGATTTGATTTTTCATTGAGCTCACGGTATGTCAGTTTGTCATTTCCTGAGACAACCGCAGCAAGCTCAGGGGTTTTTTCGGCTTGTTCCTCAAACAGCTGGTGAATCGTCTGATTCGGATATTCCGCTTTCGTGTCATTCCATTCGTACAACAGCCTGTTTCTTTCAGCTTCCGAAAGGACTGTGATGTCGTTTAATGACTGATCTTCATTTTGGACGACCTGTTCCATCACTTGTTGAAGGTGTCCTTTGATACCTGCGATGATGTGGTCATGATAGATATTTCCGTCATAAGTCAATTTGATGACCAAACGTTCGCCCGGGACTGCCACAATATTAAATCCGTAATTTGTTTGTTCTTCGGCGTGAATTTCTTCAAACACAAAACCAGCACCGCGTTTGCCGCTTGTCTCAAATGCACTCTGATCAACCGCGTAATTTTCGAAAATCAGGATATGATCCAGCAGCTCTCTTTTTAATTCACTGAGCGACTGTACTTCCGACAAATTCGTGTCATGATATGTCCTGCCTTCCAGAGCCTGTTCCTGAACGCTTTTGATGAGTTCCTTAAAGCTTTGGCTTTTTTCCAGTCTAATTCTCGTCGGTACAGTGTTGATGAATAATCCGACCATTTTTTCAATTCCGGCTACTTGTGCATCCCTTCCGGAAATGACTGTACCGAATACGACATCATCCGTTTGATTGTATCTTGCCAAAAGCATTCCCCAAATGCATTGTAAAACAGTATGGAAGGTGACATTGTTACGGCTGGCAAGCTCTGTGATCCGGCCGGTCAATTGTTCCGGGAATTCGATGACGGCCTCTTTTCGCTTATATTTCGCATGTCCGGAAGAACCCGCCAAAACCGAAATCGGCGATTTTTCGGTAAAGCCTGATAAATAGTTTCTCCAGTACGCTTTTGCAGCTTCTTTATTCTGTTGCTCTAGCCACCCGATATAATCGCTGTACGGTCTTGCCTCTTCAAGCTGGTGTTTTTGCCCGGCTTCTTTCATATGATACATGTGGAACAGCTCTCCCATAATGATTCCCCGGGACCAGCCGTCAAGCAGAATATGGTGGTTTGTCCATATGAACGTATAACTGTCATCCTCGGTTCTCATCAGCGCGGCTCTGATCAATGGTTCGCTGTTTAAGCGAAAACCTTTCTCCCGATCTGCTTTGCGATACGCTTGAATCACTTGCTCCCGTTCCGCCGGGCTCTTCTTTCGCAAGTCATGATAGTCAAGATTGATCTTTCTGTCCTTGATGATCACATTCCTTGGTTCATCCGTTATTTCATACTCGATATAGGCCCTTAGAATCTCGTGTCTTTCCATGATGTCATTGAACGTTTCTGCAAACAGACGCTCATCGATCAATCCTTTCATATTGATGGCCATTTGTTCAAAGTACGCCTGTGATTCCTTGTCTTCGAGTGCGTGGAACAGCATGCCCCTTTGCATGTTGGCAAGCGGATAGATTTTTTCGATTTCCATCCCTTTATATTTCAGTTTGATTTCCTCAAGCTGATCTAAGCTGATGCCTTTGTCTCCGTAATCGGACGGCGTTTTTTCCGTCTCTTCTCGTTCCGCGCAGTGGCGAATGACCGCTTTAAGAGCTTCTTTATAGTTTTGAGCAAAAGCTCTGACGACGTCTTCACTGTATGCTCTTGTGTTATAGGTCGTTTGAATGGCCAGTTTTCCCCTGAAGACCACCGCATTGATTTCGAGCGGATGTTCTCTTGTGATGCCCTTTCCGGCTGCTTCTCCCGGCGGGAGATGTGATGAAGAAAATTCTCCGCTGTTGATGTCTTCATCAAGCTGCCCCAGGTAATTGAACAAGATTGGTGATGCTGCGCCTTTAGCGATCTCACTGTCCCGGATGAGATACTTTAAAATTCCGTAGCCGATGCCTTTGTTCGGCACGTTTCGCAAGTGCTCTTTCACCATTTTAATCGTCCTGGACATGTCTGTTTCTTGTCCCAGATCGATGAATACCGGATATTTCGAGGTAAACCATCCGACCGTTCTGCTGATGTCGATGCCATCAGCCACCTGTTCTCTTCCATGCCCCTCCAGCGTGATTCTTAATTGATTTTGCCCGGTCATATCCCTTGCCGCCACCAGAAGCGCTGTGATCAGAATATCGTTGATTTCGGTATGATAAGCTTGGTTTGTTTCTCTTAAAAGCCGCTTCGTCTCCTCTTTTTCGAGTTCCGTGCTGAATGTCCGGCTATCCTCAACTTTGAAGGCTCCGGTATTTTCATTCATATCCAGGAATTCGACGTCCTCAGCTATAGCCTTCAGCCAATACTGTTTTTCACTAAGCAGTTTGGCGGATTTTGCATATTCCGCTATGTGCCGCGCATATGCTTGGTAGGAAGCCGTTTTCGGATAAAATTCGACTTTTTCTCCATTCGCTAGCTGGCTGTACCCGATCGCTAAATCTTCAAATAATATTCTCCAGGAGATCCCGTCGACCACAAGGTGATGGATGATGATCAGCAGGTGATCCCCATTATTCGTTTTGAAGAGCGCCAGTTTGACCAAAGGGCCGGTTTCAATATCGATGCTTTGCTGAAGCTCCGTGGCCAATTGGTACACTTTCTGAGGCTGGTCGTTTTCGCTCGAGCCATCATAGACAAATAGGTCAAACAGCTGTTTGTCCGGTCCCCGGTTGTACTGAATGATCTTTCCGTCTTCTTCTGTAAACACCGTCCTGAGTGCATCGTGATGTTTGATGATTTCTTTGAACACACGTTTGACGATGCTCTCGTCGAATCCGTTTTTCCGATAAAGCATAACCGCATGGTTGTAATGGTTCCTGTCCGTTTTGTTCAACGAGAAATACTCTTGTTGAATCGGGGTCAAGAGAACCTCGCCCTCTACCGTTTCATATGATGCTGATTTGTCAGATTCGGCTTTGACATATCGGCTCAAAGACTTGATTTGCGGATTTGCAAACAGATCTTTCATTTCTAGTGACAGGCCTTCTCTTGATAATCTTGAGATCATTTGCAGCGCTTTGATGGAATCGCCGCCTGCTGCAAAAAAGTGATGAGTGATCCCGATCTTGTCAATGCCAAGTACTTCTTCCCATATTTGAACAAGCTTTTCTTCCGTCCCGTTCCGCGGCGGTTCGTATTCCGTCTCTTTTCCCGGCTGCGGTTCAGGCAATGCAGCCGTATCGATCTTTCCATTGGCTGAAAGCGGCATCTTCTCAATTTGGACAAAAGAAGACGGAATCATATATTCTGGAAGCTCACGCATCAGATACGTCCTGATGTCCTCGAACGGCAATTCGGCGTCTGCTGTGAAATAGGCGCACAGCTGTTTTGCACCTTTATGGTCTTCCCTTGCAACAATAAAGGCTTCCTTGATATCATCATGAGCCAACAGCCTGTTTTTGATTTCTTCCGGTTCTATTCTGTAGCCCCTTACCTTTACTTGGCTGTCCATCCGGCCTGCAAGTTCGATATTTCCATCGCTCACCCTTCTGGCGAGATCTCCAGTTCTGTACATTTTTGTATGCGGTGCAAACGGATTTTCGACGAATTTTTCTTTCGTGATATCCGGTTTGTTTACATAGCCGCCTGTCACTCCGGCTCCTGCGATGCAAAGCTCTCCGTACACACCTTCCGGAAGCAGTTTCATGTTTTCATCCAGCACATACGCATTCGTATTATGAATTGGAGTGCCGATCACCGGATATTCTTTGAAAGAATCGAGGTGTTCCGGGTCGATCACTTTAAAGACTGAGCCGATTGTCGTTTCCGTCGGGCCATAATGATTCATGACTACATGATCCGGATATTGGTTGTAAAATGTCTCAACATCCCTTGTATTGATCATCTCCCCGCCCAAGACGACCAGCCTGAGAGTAGCGCAAGGTTTTTCGGCGGAAAAGCCCGGATCATTGACAAAAATGTTAAACAGAGACGGCGTCAATTTGATATAGGTGATGCCGTTTTCTTTGATATACTTTAAAGCCCGGTGCGCATTTGTATAACATTCTTTTCGTGCGATATGCAGTTCGCTTCCGCTTAACAATGCCGAAAAGATGCTAGTATACCCCAAATCGAACGCATATGAGGACACAAGCATGGCTTTGTCGTTTTCTGTAAGACCCGCTTCCTTCATAAACCATGTTGTATAATTCACCACATTCCCGTGTCTGACAAATACGCCTTTCGGCTTTCCGGTGGAGCCTGAAGTGTATATAATATATGCATTCTGATCGGCTGAACCCGATGCAGACAGGTTTGACGCGGCCTTCGCATCAATCAAACCGTCGGCAACATTGACGATTTCTCCAGCGAACGCGACGTTTTCTTTGACAGAGCCTTTGACAAGCAATATTGCGGCTCTGCTGTCACTTAAAATCTCATTCGTCCGTTTGGCCAATTGCTCCGGCTCGATCGGCACGTAAGCCGCTCCGGCTTTCAGTACCGCCAGCATGGAAATGATCATCTCAAGCGATGGTTCAATCATGATCGCCACAGGCTGATCGGCGTCTGCTCCTTTGTCTCTCAAAAGCCGCGCCAATTGGTTTGCTCTTTCGTTCAGTTCCCTGTACGTCAGCTTTTCATCCGCAAAGACCACCGCTGTTTGCTCCGGCGTTTTGCCAGCCTGCTGCTCAAACAGCCGATGAACCGTTTGATCTTGAGGATAATCAGCTTGTTTTCCTTGATTTTGATTCAAGAGCACGTTCATTTCTTCATCTGACAGCATGTTGACGTCGCTCAACGGCATTTGCGGATCGTTTGCCGCTTCCTTTAAAATATTGATCAAATGGCCCGCCATTCTTTCAATCGTGGTCCGCTTAAACAATTTTGTACTGTAGTTGAAAACACATTGAATGCCTTCATTTGTCTCAGCGGCTGTCAGCGTCAAATCAAATTTTGAGATGTTCACCTCGGTTTGGAGCGGCTGGAATGTCAAGCCGTCGATGTCCGCTTCATCGCCGTCGAAGTTTTGCAGAACAAGCATAGTATCAAACAGCGGGTGTCTGCTCATATCCCGTTTGACATCAAGTTTTTCAACCAGTTCATCAAATGGATAGTCTTGATTTTCATAAGCTTTCAGCGCTGTTTCTTTCACTTCTTTTAAATAGTCGGCAAATGGCATGTCTCCTTTTGGATAGTTCCTCATAGCCAGCGTATTGATAAACAGTCCGATGACATGTTTCAAATCGCTGTGATGCCTTCCCGCAATCGGTGAGCCGACAACGATATCCTCCTGACCCGTATACTTTGCCAAAAGCGTTGTGTACCCCGCCAAAAGCAGCATATACATCGTCGCGCCGTTCTCTTTCGCCAGTTTGTTCAGCATGGCGGACGTTTCGCCGTCTATTTCAAACTGAACGATATCTCCTTCAATCGAACGCTTTTGCGGACGTTTTTCATCCGCCGGCAAATTCAGCACCGGCACTTCACCTTGAAAAACGTTGAGCCAGTAGTCTTCCTGGCGTTTAATCTCATCTTTTTGATAAAAAAGTTTTTGCCATTCTGAAAAGTCTTTGTACTGAATCGTTAACGGCGGCAATGTTTTCCCCTCATACAACTCGGCCAGCTCTTTTGTGAAAATGGCCATGGACACCCCGTCTGAAATGATATGGTGCATATCGAGCATCAGCACATGTTCATCACCATCCGCTTTTAATACTTCCGCTCTTAAAAGCGGCGCTTTTTCCAAAGCAAACGGCTTGATGAACGCTTTGATTTTTTCTTCTAGCCGGTCCTGTCCGAGTCGCCCGTACTTCACTTTAAAATCGACTTCTTTTTCGATTTTCTGTACAGGTTTGCCGTCAACCATCACAAAGGCCGTCCTCAAGGCTTCATGCCTTTCTATCAATTGCCGAAAAGCATCCTCGAACCGGTCGACATGAAAATCTCCTGCAATTTTCATGGCGAAAGGCATGTTGTAAGAGAGGCCGCCTGGTTCGATTTGGTTAAGGATATACAGCCTTCTTTGTGCGGATGACAATGCGTAATACTCTTTCTCTTCCGCTTGTGTGATGGACGCATAAGGGCTTTCTTTCATGGATTCGATAAAATCACCGATGTCTTTGATTGTCGGTGTTTCGAATATTTGTCTTAAAGGGACTTCAATCTTCATTTCTTTATGCAATTTTGCAGTCAATGCCGCAGCTTTTAAGGAATGGCCGCCAAGTTCAAAGAAATTGTGGCTGATTCCGATGTTTTCGATCCCTAAAACGTCCTCCCAGATTGAGACAAGCTTTTCCTCTGTGCGGTTCCTCGGTGCTTCGTACGTCGCTTCACTGATTGTGCCGCTTGGTTCAGGGAGCGCTTTTCTGTCGATTTTGCCGTTTGCCGTAAGCGGCAATTGATCAAGCTTGACAAAGTATGACGGCACCATGTAATCCGGCAGTTCCTTTAACAAGCATTTTCTGACGTCTGCAACGCCGGCCGTTTTGTCCGCGACGATATATGCGCATAGGTATTTTCCGCCGGCTTGATCTTCCCGCGCCATGACTGCCGCCGCGTCAATGCCTTCTATTTTCAGCAATTGGTTTTCAATTTCGCCCAGTTCGATTCTGAATCCGCGGATTTTGACTTGGTGGTCGATTCTTCCTAAATATTCAATTTGACCATCAGGCAAAAATCTTGCGAGATCCCCCGTCCGGTACATGTTTTCTCCTGGAACAAACGGATTTGGAACAAATTTCCCAAGCGTGAGGTCAGGTCTGTTTAAGTATCCGCGGGCAAGGCCTTCCCCGCCGATGTACAGCTCACCGGGCGCGCCGATCGGCACCGGTTTCCGCCGGCTGTCTAAAACATAGCAGGTCAGCGTCGGAATTGGCGACCCGATATTGCTCACACTCGTTTCAATGTCTTGTTTTGTGATTTCTTTATATGTGGCGTGCACGGTCGTCTCAGTAATGCCATACATATTGATCAACTTTGTCTGCGGATACTTTTTGCGCCACTGCTTCAGCATCGAAGGATTCAGGGCTTCTCCCCCAAAAATGACGTAGCGGAGGTTTAAGTGCGCCTCAGAATGTTTACATTCTTCGTTCATCAGCTTAGAAAAAGCTGTCGGCGTCTGGTTAAGCACCGTCACCGATCTGTCCCGCAAAAGCTTCAAGAATGCCCTGCTGTCTTTTGCAGTATATTTAGGCACAATGACAACTTTTCCACCATAAAGCAATGCCCCATACATTTCCCATACTGAGAAATCGAAACAGTACGAATGGAACATTGTCCATACATCATGATCATTGAAATCAAATTTCTGTTTTTCGTTCATCATCAAGCGCACCACGTTCTGGTGCTTAATCATACAGCCTTTCGGTTTGCCCGTCGTTCCCGACGTATAAATGATATACGCAAGGTCGTCCGGACGGTTGATCAGTTTTGGATTCCCCGCATTCTCTGCATTGTCATTGTATAAATCATCCGTGTTTAAGATAAGTCCGGTGAATGATTTCGGGCAGGACGTTTCGGAATCAATTAGCAAAATACCCGTTCCGCTGTCTTCAAGCATATACTTGATTCTTTCTTGCGGGTAATCCGGATCGATCGGAAGGTACGCGCCTCCTGCTTTTAAAATTCCGAGCATAGCAACGATCATACCGGCAGACCGCTCCATCATCACTCCCACAATAGTATCTGGGCGGACGCCTTTTTCCCGCAGGACATGTGCCAGCTGATTGGCTCTGGCATTCAACTCACTGTACGAGAGCTGCTCTTCTTCGAACACAACCGCAATATGCCCAGGCGTCCGTTCCGCCTGTTCTTCAAATAATTGATGGATCGTTTGATTCCTTGGATAATCTGCGTTTGTCCGGTTGAACTCATATAGAAGCGTCTTTCTTTCTTCCTCCGCCAGCATGTCAATCTCAGCGATTTTCCGGTTCTCATTTGCCGTCACTTGCTCAGCGACCCTTTTGATATGACCTTCGATATTGTTGATGATATCCCTGTCATAGCCATTGCCGTCATATGTCAAAACAAGTGTGAGCTCTTCGCCTGGAGTCACCGACATGCTAAAGCTGTAATTGCTTTGTTCCGCAGCGCTGATCTCATTCATCTTAAAGCCTGTCTTCATCTGACTCTCTTCAAAGTCCTGTTCATCAGCTTCATAGTTTTCAAATACGAGAATATGATCGATCAGATCTTTCTTTAAGCTGCTCAATGCCTGGACTTCAGCGAGATTCATATAGTTGTAGCGGTTGCTTTGAATCGCATCTTCCTGAACCTTTTGCAAACATTCGTTAAAACGCGCCTGCTCATTGAATCTGATTCTTGTCGGGATGGTGTTGATAAACAGACCGATCATGTCTTCGATTCCGTCCACGTTTGCTTCCCTGCCCGATACGACCGTTCCAAACACGACATCATCGATCTTATTATATTTCGTAAGCATCAGGCCCCAAATCGTTTGAATCACCGTATGAAGCGTAACGCTGTTTTTGGCAGCGAGCTCCTTCAATTGTTTTGTCAATTGTTTTGACAAATGGATGACCTTCTCCCGGCGGTCATAGCGGCTGCTTTTTTTGCGTTTTGTTAATGTAGGCAGCTGGGCCTGTTCCTCATACCCTTTCAAATATTCGCGCCAATATTGACGGGCCTCTTCCTGATCCTGTCTTTCAAGCCACTTGATATAATCGCTGTACGGCTTCGTCTCCTTTAATGGACTGGCTTTGCCGTTCATCCGGTTTTCATAGATGACAAACAGCTCACGCATGATGATGCCAAGGCACCAGCCATCGAGTAAAATATGGTGATGGCTCCAGACAAGCCGGTACGAGCGCTCCGCCGTTTTCAGCAAATAAACCCTCATCAGTACATCTCTGCTTAAATCAAAGCCTTTTTTTCGATCTTCATTGAGCAATCTTTCAATGAACATTTCCTGTTGCTGTGCGGAGCTTTTCGCGATATTGAAATAGGTGAAATCGATGCTGCGGTTTTCGATGATGATCTGCCTCGGTTCTTCAACGATTTCATATTCATAAGAGGCCCTTAAGATTTCATGCCGTTTCATGATGTCATTAAAGCTTGCCTCAAGAATCGCCGGATCGACATATCCTTCAATATCCATGACCGTCTGCTGAAAATATGCATTTGAGGTATGATCCTCGATGGCATGGAACAGCATACCTTTTTGCATGTTGGCAAGCGGATAGATTTTTTCAATGGCGCTTCTGTATTTTCCTTTGATTTCTTCAAGTTCGGCTAAACTGATATTTGTATCTCCATAATCGGACGGCGTTCTTTCGCTTTCCGTCTGTTGCGTGCAGTGCTTAATGATTTGTTCCAGGCGTTCTTTTAATTGATGATTCAGCTGGCTGATCGTATCTTTTTCGTATTCCATTTGATTAAAGGTTGTATGAATCACCAGCTCATGATTCATCACGATGGCGTTGATTTCGATAGAATGACTTCTCGCAATTTTTCCGCCGATGCTTTCCCCTTCGGAGAAGCTGGAGCCGGAAAATTCGCCGCGGTTCATGTCGGCATCGATCTCACCTAAATAGTTAAATGAAATCCGGGCTTTTTCTTCGTTGATGAAATCCGGGTCTTCAGCCATATACTTTAATAGCCCATAGCCGATTCCTTTATTCGGTATTTTTCTCAACGTTTCTTTGACCATTTTGATCTGTTGGGAGAGGGCTTTTTCTTCTCCTGCATCAAGAAGCACCGGATACATCGTCGTAAACCAGCCGATTGTTCTCGTGATGTCAACGCCTTCTAAAATATCTTCCCTGCCGTGGCCTTCCATCATAACCTTCAGTTTGTTTTCCCCTGTGATGTCCCTTGCTCCGGTCAGTAATGCCGTTAACAAAATATCGTTGATTTCGGTGTTGTAGGCTCTGTTCGTGTTTCGCAAAAGGTCCGCTGTTGCCTCTTTGCCGAGCTTGATGCTCAACGTCGTGCTGTTTTCGTATACATCTTCCTTTAATACGTTCTTTGGCGGAATAAACCGGACACGAGCCTTGGCAATGTTCCGCCAATACTCGGCTTCCTTCGATAATGTTCGGCTGTGGGCATATGCTTTTAACCTGCGGGCGAATTCTTGATAGGAATCCGTTTTGTAGCCAATCTCGAGCGTTTGCCCCTTTAATGCCTGACTGTACAATGTTTCGAAGTCCTCAAACAGAATTCTCCACGATACACCATCAACGACAAGATGATGGATCACAATGAGCAGGTGGTCGCCCTCATCAGCCCGGAAGATGCCGAGATGAACAAGTTTTCCTTTTCTAATCGATGATTGTTTTTGAATGCTTGTCGCCAGCTCATATACCTTTTCCGCTTGACGATCAAGACCTCTTACATCATAAACATCCAGGTCGAACAGATCTTCCCGAAAGCTTCTGTTGTACTGAATGAAGTCCCCGCCTTTTTCTTCATAGATCATCCTTAACGCGTCGTGCTGCTCCATTAATTTATTGAAAGCCTTTTTGACACAGCTTTCGTCAAATCCGCCCTTTCTGAAGAGCACAAATGACTGGTTAAAGTGATCCAGTTCTTCTTTGTTATGAGCAAAATACCATTTTTGGATCGGAGCGAGTTCTGCATGTCCTGTGACGATTGTATTGCCATTTTGCCTCTGTGATTGTTTTTTGACATATTTGGCAAGATCCTTGATTCTCGGATTTGCGAACAAATCCTTCATTTCAAGCTTCAGGCCAAGCCTGGACAGCCTTGAGACAATTTGCAGCGCCTTGATCGAATCTCCTCCTGCTGCAAAGAAGTGATGGCTGATACCGATGTCTCCGGCACCGAGAACATCCCTCCAGATGTCAACGAGCTTAGCTTCTGTGTCATTTCGCGGTGCTTCATATTCCGCTCCTGTTGCGACATGTCTGTCAGGTGCAGGAAGCGCTTTTCGATCGACTTTATCGTTTGCGGTGAGCGGCAGCTTATCAAGTCTGACAAAATAAGCCGGTATCATATAGTGTGGCAGCTCTTTCTCGAGCCATTCACTGAGCTCGGTTGACGTCCAGTCTTCTTTGGAAACGATATAAGCGCACAAATAATCGCTGTTGTCGTCATCTTTCCTGGCTATAACGGCCGCTTCATCGATTTTGTCTAGCTTGAGCAATTGATTCTCAATTTCCCCCAGTTCAATCCGGTATCCGCGAATTTTCACCTGATGGTCTATTCTTCCTAAAAACTCGAGATGTCCATCGGGCAGCCACCTGGCCAGATCACCCGTCCGGTACAATCTTTCCCCTGATTCAAACGGATGTGAAATAAACTTTTCAGCTGTCAGTTCCGGCCGGTTTAAATATCCCCGTGCAAGGCTGATTCCGCCGACGCACAGCTCTCCAACAACGCCTGTCGGCACAGGCTTCTGGTTTTGATCCAATACATATACGTTTGTATTGGCAATCGGACTGCCGATATGAGGACGCCCGGATCCTCCGTAAACCCCCGCCGTTGCACAGACCGTCGTTTCCGTAGGTCCGTAGGCATTGATAAACAGCCGATTTCCGGACCATCTTTTTGCGAGTTCTTCGTTGCAGGCAGAACCCGCGGAAACGATTACTTTGAGGTTTTCCAATCCGGATTCATCCAACACATTCAGTACGGTCGGCGGCAAGGTCGCATGAGTGATTTCATGCTGCCTTAGAAAGCTTGTTAACGGCTGCCCCGGCATCATTTCCTCCTGCCGCCCTAGAACCAAAGCCGCCCCGGATGCCAGCGCCGGAAAGATTTCAAATGCTGACGCATCAAATGATAGTGAAGCAAATTGAATCACTCTGCTCTCCGTGTTTAAATGCATCAATTTGACAACCGCTGAAACGAGATTGCTCAGCCCTTTTTGTTCGATTAAAACGCCCTTCGGTTTTCCTGTGGACCCTGAAGTATAGATGATGTAAGCCAAATCCCCGCTGTGGCTGACAGGCTCCAATCGAGCCGCATCCTGTGCAGCAATTTGTTTGTCGTGAATATCAATGTTGATCATGCCGGCCTCTTTGATAAAGGCCCGTTTTTTGATGAGCGCCTCTTCTGACAGAAGAAACTTTGTTTGACTGTCGCCCAGGATGTATTTGATCCTGTCTTCAGGATATGCCGGATCAAGCGGCAGGTACGCGCCTCCGGCCTTCAAAATTCCCAGAAGGCCGATGATCATCTCGGGAGAGCGGTCCACCATAATGCCGACGGCTGTGTCCGGTTGAACCCCTTTTTCTCTTAAAAACCGGGCCAGCTGATTTGACCTCTCATGCAATTGTCGATATGTCAGCTTTTGATCTTCAAACACGACTGCGGTTTTGTCAGGCGATGTCTCCGCCCGCTCCGCAAACAGCTGACAAATGGTTTTGGCTGTTGGAGCATCCGTTTTTGTATCATTAAACCGATATAACAATGCGTTTTTTTCGTCTTCTGACATGGCCTCTATTTGATCCAGCCGCTTGTCCGTCTGTTTGGAAATGTCTTCTAAAACACGGACGAAATGCGCCGCCATCCTTTCGACCGTTTCTCTTTTAAACAGCTTTGTACAGTATTCCAAATCAAATTCTATCTTCGAGCCTTTTTCGATTGCCGATAACGTGAGGTCAAATTTTGAAATGTGGATGTCGCTTTCAAACGGTTCAAATGTCAGCCCTTCTATTTCAGCATCCGCTGTTTCCAGGTTTTGCAGGACAAACATCGTATCAAACAGCGGATTTCTGCTCATGTCGCGTTCAAGGTCAAGCTGTTCGACAAGATCGTCAAATTGATAATCTTGGTTTTCATACGCCTTCAGCGCCGTCTCTTTTACATCTTGCAAATATTCAGCGAATGTCTTGTCGCCCTTCGGATGATTTCTCATCGCCAGCGTATTGACAAACATCCCGATCACATGTTTTAGCTCGTGATGTTTTCTTCCTTGAATCGGCGTTCCGATAATCACATCTTCCTGCCCGCTATATGTTCGAAGCAAAACCGTATACGCCGCCAGAAGAAGCATATACATGGTGGCTCCGTTGTCTTTGGCGATCCGCTTGAGCTTCTTCGTCAATTCGCTGTCGATTGCAAAACCGAGTCTATCGCCTTCAACACTGTGCATTTGCGGCCTCGGGTAATCCGTCGGCATGTTGAGGACTGGAATCTCGCCTTTGAAAATATTGAGCCAGTACTCTTTTTGCCTTTTCATCTCATCTTTTTGATAAAAATCCCTTTGCCATTCTGAATAGTCTTTATATTGGAGGCTGAGCGGCTCCAGATCTTTTCCGCAGTACAAATCGCAAATTTCTTTTGTCAAAACCCCCATCGATGCGCCGTCTGAAATGATATGGTGCATATCAAACAGAATGATATGTTCCTCGTCATCAACCTTGACCACCTCTGTTCTAAAAAGCGGGGCCTTTTTTAAATCAAACGGTCTGACAAATTGTTTGATGATCTCCTGAATCGATAGAGACTCTATTTCACTGCATTTGATGCTGAAATCTACTTCTTTTTCAATCTTTTGAACAGGCTCTCCATCCGCCATCAAGAAGGACGTTCTAAGCGCTTCATGCCTTTGGATGATGGTTTTCAATGCGTTCTCAAACCTGCGGATATCGAAGCGGCCCTTGACTTTCATAGTAAATGGTATGTTATAGGACAATCCGCTCCCTTCGATATGACCTAGAATGTATAGTCTTTTTTGTGCGGATGAAAGACGATAGTATTCTTTTTCTTCCACTTTTTGAATAGATGAATAGACACTATCTTTTGTCGATCTGATATATTCTCTCAATCCTTTGATTGTCGGCGTATTAAAGATTTGCCCAAGAGGGATTTCCGCTTTCAGCTCCTTTCGGATTCTTGCCGCCATTGCAGCCGCTTTGAGAGAATGTCCCCCCATCTCAAAGAAATGATCGTTGATACCGGCCTTTTCCACCTTTAAAATATCACGCCATATCGCTGCCAGCTTTTCTTCCGTTTCATTTCGCGGCGCTTCATATTCGTTTTCCGCCCCCGCCGTTCTGTCCGGCTCCGGCAGTGCTTTTCTGTCGACTTTCCCGTTTTTGGTGAGCGGCAGCTTGTCCATGTTCACGAAATAGGCGGGGATCATGTATTTCGGAAGCTTTTCACCTAAAAATCCTTTCAGCTCATCAAGGGAAATCTCGCGATTTGCCGTGATATAAGCGCAAATGTACGGGCGGCTCTCTTCGTCTTCCCTGACGGTGACGATCGTCTCATTGATGTCTTCATGCATCTCCAGCCGGCTTTCGATTTCGCCGAGTTCGATCCTGAAACCGCGGATTTTCACCTGGTGGTCGATTCGGCCGATGAATTCGATGTTGCCGTCAGGCAGCCATTTCGCTAAATCACCCGTCTTGTACAGCCTTTCTCCCGAAATGAACGGATGCGGGATGAATTTTTCCGCCGTCAGTTCCTCGCGGTTTAAATATCCTTTGCTTAAACCGTCGCCTGCGATGCACAGCTCTCCGGGAACCCCGATCGGCAGGAGCTTGCCGGCTTCATCCATGATCAAGACCGACGTATTCGCCAGCGGGCTGCCGATCGGAATTGTTTCCGCTTCATCGTCTATCTCGTTGATGAAGTAATACGTCGCATACACCGTGCTTTCCGTCGGGCCGTAAACATGAATCAATTTATCCCGGCCGACATGATTCAACACTTTTCTCACATGCGGTATCGACGCTCTTTCCCCGCCGAAGAGGATTTTCCGCAGCTTGGCAAGACAGCCGATATTGATGTCGGCAAGTGTATTGAACAGCGCCGTCGTAATGAACATCACGCTGACTTGTTCTTTTTTTATCACTTCGGCCAGCTCATGTGTATTCAAGACCGTCTCTTTTTCGATCAGGACGAGTGAGGCTCCGTTTAAGAGCGCTCCGAAGATGTCGAACACCGATCCGTCAAACGAATAGTTGGACAGCTGGAGGATGGCGTCATCTTCTGTGATGTCGATATAATTGGTTCCGCGAACGACCCGTACCGCACTGTAGTGAGGAGTCACAACGCCTTTTGGCATTCCCGTAGATCCTGATGTATAAATGATATAGGCGGGATCGCCGGAATCATTGACTAGGTTGAGCGGTTCTTTACTGAATCCGTCTGCTGCCCCTTTGTCCAGATATAAAATGTCAGCCTCACAATCGATTCCAGCTGCCGCTTTTCCTTGCGTAAGCAGCACCGCGACTTTCGTGTCGCTGAGCATGAAGGCCATTCTGTCTTTCGGCGTTTCAGGGTCAATCGGCAGATACGCACCTCCCGCTTTTAAAATCCCGATGATGCCGATGATCATTTCAAAGGAGCGGTCCGCGATGATCGCCGCAACCGAGCCTGTGCCGATCCCTTTTTCCCTGAGGAGTCTCGCGGTTTGGTTTGCTTTTTCATTCAGCTCTCTGTAGGTCATACGCCGGGTGCCGAACACAAGCGCCGTCTGGTCGGGCGTCTTCATGGCCTGTTCCTCAAAAAGCTCATGAAGCGGCTTGTCTTTCGGGTAATCCGTTTTTGTATCGTTGAATGTGTGTAAAATCCTGTGTTGTTCTTCTTTTGACACAAGGTTGATGTCTCGTAATGTTTGTGTCTCATCTTCCGCCACTTGTTCTGCGACGGTGATGATATGCTTTTCTAATGTTTCGATGATGGTGTTGTCATATACATGTTCATCATAGATGAAGAGCAGTTTTAATTGATCATCAAGAGCCGCGGAAATGCTGAAATGATAATTGGTCTGTTCTTCCCCGCTGACATTCACCATTTCAAAGCCTACATCATTTTTTTCTTCAAACGCTTTTTGGTCAACAGCATAGTTTTCAAAAACCATAACATGGTCGATCAAATCGTTTTTCAACTCGCTTTGCGCTTGAACCTCCGCTAAATTCATGTAATTGTAGCGGCTGCTTTCCAAAGCGTCCGCTTGGGTTTGGCGCAGAACATCTTTAAAAAGCTTATCTTTGTCCAGCCTGATTCTGGTCGGGATGGTGTTGATGAAGACGCCGACCATTGTTTCTATACCTTCCACTTCGTCATCTCTGCCGGAAACAACGGTTCCGAACACCACATCCTCGCTGTTGTTGTATTTCGCCAAAATCACGCCCCAAATGCTTTGCAGCACGGTATTGATCGTCACATGATTCCGGTTGGCCAATTTAATCAGACGATTTGTCAATTCTTTGGAACATTCAATCGTTTTCTCTCTTCTTTTAAAACCCTTCTCAGAAGATATGCGGAGCTTTGGAAGCGAATTTTTTTGATCATAGCCGCTCAAATAGCTCTCCCAATAGCTCTGAGCTTCTTCTTTATCCTGATCCTCCAGCCATTTGATGTAATCGCTGTACGGCCTTGGGTCTTCCAATTGATGATTTTGGCCTTTCCGCTTCATTTCATATATCGTCAACAGCTCATCCAGGATGATGCCAAGGCACCATCCGTCAAGCAATATGTGATGATACGTCCAGACAAATTGATACGAATCATCAGACGTTCTGATGAGACAGGCTCTCATCAACGTATCTTTGGCTAGGTCAAAACCCTTTTGTCTATCTTCTGCCAAATATCTCTCGAAAACGCCGTCTTGATCATGCCGGCCTCGTATATCAAGATAGTCAAACTTCATGTGCCGATCTTTGATAATGACGTGCAGCGGCTCATCCAATCTGTGATGAAATGATGCTCTTAGGATCTCATGCCTTTTCATGACTTCATTTAGGCTTTCTTCAAACATCCGCTCATCCACATCACCTTTTAATTCAATGATGAACTGCTCAAAATATGCGTGTGACGCTTCGTCTTTCATGGCATGAAACAGCATTCCTTTTTGCATGTTTGATAACGGATATATTTTCTCAACTTTTGTTTTCATATCGTCATCTCATCTCCTAGAATTCCTTTTGTTTTCAGATCCACATGGGCCGCCCATTTTTTAAGCAGCAGGTTAACCACTTTTCAGCTCTTTTGTCAGGATTTCTAGCTGTCGACAGATTCATATTCATTTAATAATTCTTCAAGATCTTCCAATGAGAGTTTGTCATAACCGTAGTCAGAGGACGTTTTTTCGGTTTCATGTTTGCCCGTGCAATGGCTGATGACCATTTGCAAACTTTCTTTGAATGCTTGATTCAATTCGCTGATCGTATCTGGAGAATACTCGTATTCGTTAAATGTCGTACTGATCATCAATTGCCGGTCTGCCACGACTGAATCGATTTCAACAGAAGCATCTCTTGCACTTTTTTCTCCGATGCTTTGACCTGCCGAAAGCTTTGACGATGAAAATTGTTCGGTCGTCAGATCATGATCGAGCTCACCAAGATAATTGAATAAGATCGGAGGCTTTTCATCCTTTAAAAGCCCTTCGTCTTTTCTCAAATACTTAAGGATGCCGTATCCAATTCCGTTATTCGGTATTTTCCGCAAAGTTTCTTTCACGATCTTAATCATCACAGACAAGTCTGCCTCATCTTCTAAGTCGATGAATACCGGATACATTGCGGTGAACCAGCCGACCGTTCTCGTGATATCCACATCTTGCAAAATATCATCTCTTCCATGACCTTCCATAAGAATTTTCAGCCTGTTTTCCCCCGTCAGCCGCCTTGAGGCGATCAACAAAGCCGTTAACAGGAGATCATTGATCTGCGTATTGTATGCTTTATGCGCCTCTTTCAGCAGCTGCTCCGTTTCCGTTTGACTAAGGGATGTTCTGAGTGTTCTGCTATTTTCATAGGTATCATGTGCCGCTTGGCGATGTTTAGGGAGGAATGCCATCTTTCCTTTGGATATCTCCCGCCAATATTCTTGTTCTTTCAGGAGCTTTTTGCTGCTTGCGTACTCAGCCAGTTTTTCGGAAAACGTTTTGTACGAATCCGTTTTATAACCGAGCTCTATCGGTTTGCCTTGCAGGGCTTGACCGTATGCCGCTTCAAAATCCTCGAACAATATTCTCCAGGAAACACCGTCTACCAAAAGGTGATGGACCGCAATCAGCAGATGGTCTCCCTCCGTTGTTTTGAACACGCAGAGCTTGATCATTTTGCCCTCGCTGATGGATATGTCTTTTTGAATATTCGTCGCTATCTGATAAGCGGTTTCCTCGAGATTTTTTTCCGTTTTCAAATCATAGACATACAGATCGAAGACGCTGTCTTCCAAGCCGCGGTTATGCTGAATGATGTCACCGTTTTTCTCCCGATAGACCATCCGTAATGCATCATGGTGTTCTGTGAGTTTACGGAAAACCTTTTCGACGATCTTTTCAGCAAAACCGTTTTCCCTATAGAGCATAAATGCTTGATTATAATGGTTTTGCTCCCTTTGATTTGCTTCAAAAAACGACCTTTGCACAGGGGTCAGCGGCACTTGCCCTTGCACGATTTCGCTGGTGCGTGCTTTCGTTTCTTTTTTGACATATTTACTGAGGTGTCTAATGGACGGATTGGTAAACAGATCTTTAACCTGAAGCTTGAGATCGGCTCTTGATAATTTTGAAACGATTTGCAGGGCCTTAATTGAATCTCCCCCGATTTCGAAAAAATTATCGTTGATTCCGATGTTGTCCCTGCCCAGCACTTCCTGCCAAACAGCGGCCAGCTTTTCTTCCGTTTCATTACGCGGGGCTTCATATTCGCTCGCTGCTGTCGCGTCTCCGGCAGGTTCAGGAAGCGCTTTTCGATCGATCTTTCCGTTTGGTGTGAGAGGCATCTTGTTGATTTGAATAAAATAGGACGGGAGCATATAGTCCGGTAAGTGATCGGACAAATATTCCCTCAGTTCATTTGCGTTTATTTTCGCTCGCGCGACAATATAGGCGCACAAGTACTTATGTCCTTTCTTGTCTTCCCGGTCTATAACGACAGCTTCGCTGATGTTTTGATTTCCCAAAAGCTTCGTTTCAATTTCGCCTGTTTCGATTCTGAAACCGCGAATCTTGACTTGGTGATCGATTCTCCCGAGGAATTCGACATTTCCATCAGGCAGCCATCTTGCCAAGTCTCCCGTTTTATACATGTTCCCCCCGGCGGCAAAAAGATTTGGAACAAACCTTTCCTTCGTGAGTTCCGGTTTGTTTAAGTATCCCCTCGCGATCCCTTCACCGCCGATGTACAACTCGCCATAAACGCCGACCGGCTGCGGGTTTAATGAGGGATCCAATATATAAAATGCTGTATTGTCCAGCGGCTTTCCTATCGGCGTATTCGCAATCTCTGGAATCCGATCTAAAGCTTCCTCATAATAGCCGGAATCGACAGAAGCTTCTGTGACGCCATAGCTGTTGATGATTCTCATCCTTTGTCCGAACCGTTCAACGAGCCATTTATAATCTTTGATCGTGCAAGTGTCAGAACCCATGATCAACAGCTTCATGCTTGAAAGATCAAGCTTATGATGATCGATATATTTCATCAAAGGAATGATCAGGCTTGGCGTCGATTCCAACATATGAATGCTGTGTTTTTTGATCATGTCATACAGCAAATTCATTTCCAGTTTGACATCATCCGGGACTATATACATTGTTCCGCCGTTGAGAAGACTACGGCATAAATCACCCGCGAATACATCAAACGACATGCTGGCAAGCTGTAGCAGGTTAACTGAAAATGATGCCAATTCATAGTGCTTTCTCCAAGTATAGTGGGCATGAATGATATTCATGTGCTCGACCATCACGCCTTTTGGGTTTCCCGTCGTACCCGAGGTATAGATGACGTATGCCAAATCACCGGGGGAATTAAGATGCTCCAGATTGCTTCCATCGGGGTCGTAAGCATCGGCCTGATCGATTTGGATGATCTCTCCGGCAAAGCTGATGCTCTTGACAAGCTGGTGCTGTGTCAGCAAAAGGTCGGCTCCGCTGTCCGTGAGAAGATATTGGATACGCTCTTTTGGAAGTCCCGGATCGATTGGCAGGTATGCCCCTCCGGCTTTTAGAATCGCCAATACCCCGGTCACCATCTCCAATGACCGTTCCGTCATGATTCCGACTACAGACTCCCGCTGAACCCCTTTTTGCCGCAATGTTCTGGCCAATTGATTCGCTTTTTCATTTAATTCACGGTATGTCAATATTTGGTCTTCGAAGACCACCGCCGGATGATCCGGTGATTTTCCGGCCTGCTCTTCAAACAGCTCAGAAAAAATCCCTGACGGGTGTTCGGCCTTCGTATCATTAAATTGATACAGCACTGTGTGTCTTTCTTCTTCTGAAAGCATGCTGATGTCGTTTAATGTCTTCTGCGGGCGATCGGAAATATCTCTTAGGATATTCACGAAATGCTGCGCCAGCGTTTCGGCGGTTTCTTTTTTATACAGCCTTGTGCAGAATTCCATATGAAACGTAATGACGCCTGCGGACTCTGCTGCTGCCAGCGACAAATCGAATTTTGAAATCTGAAACTCCAAATCGACGGGTTCAACATGCAATCCCTCTATATCAGGCTCTGCATCATCCAGCGCCTGCATATCAAACATTGTGCCGAATAAGGCATTTCTGCTGATGTCCCGTTCCAAATCTAATTTGTCAACGAGCTCATCGAAAGGATAATCTTGATTTTCATAGGCATTTAACGTATTTTCTTTTACATCTTGCAAATACTCAATGAATGTCCTGCCGCCTTTTGGATGGTTCCTCATCGCAAGGGTGCCTACGAACATCCCGACCGTCTGTTCCAACTCCTCCCGGGTTCGCCCCGCAATCGGTGAACCGACAATGATATCTTCCTGTCCGGTGTATTTCGAAAGGAGTATTGTATACCCGGCCAACAGCAGCATATACATCGTGACTCCGTTTTCTTTCGCTGTTTTTTTGAGCTTATCCGTCAGCTCTCTTTCGATTGCAAATGCGATTCGATCTCCTTCATAGCTTTGCATTTGCGGCCTTGGAAAGTCTGTCGGCATGTTCAGAACAGGGATGTCGTTTTGAAAAACGGATAGCCAGTATTCTTCCTGTTTTTTCAACCGGTCTTTTTGCCAGGACTCTCGCTGCCACTCGGAATAGTCTTTATACTGGATCTTTAACGGTGCAAGTTCCTTTTCTTCATATAAAGCCGCCCATTCTTTCAGCAAGATCCCGATTGACACGCCATCGGAAATGATATGGTGCATATCAAGCAGGAGAATGTGTTCGGCTGCGTTCACCCTCACCAGCTCGGCTCTCAGAAGAGGGGCTTTTTCCAGGTCAAACGGTCTGATAAAGTGATTCATCCGTTCCCGAAGGCTGCAATTGTCGGCTTCACTGTATTTGATTGCAAATGGGACATCCTCGTTGATCTTCTGAACGGGTTCACCATTGATGGTGGTAAAGGATGTTCTTAAGCTCTCATGTCTTTTGATTAGCGTTCTGAAGGCCTTCTCCGCCTTTTCCGTTTGGAGCCCACCTCTTATTTTCATCGCAAAAGGCATATTGTAGGCGGTTTGGCCTTCTTCGATCTGATTGAGGATGTACAGCCTTTTTTGAGCGGAAGAAAGCGGGTAGTATTCTTTCTTTTCCGCTTTTTGAATGTCTGATTGAACTTGTTTTTGTTTTTGTTCGATATAAGCTGCGATGTCTTTAATCGTCGGATGGCTGAAGATTTCCTTTAGTGTCACTTCGACTTTTAATGCCGATTGAATTTTCGCGGCCATTGAAAAAGCTTTTAACGAGTGTCCGCCGATGTCAAAGAAATGGTCGTTAATCCCGATTTTTTCCGCTTGCAAGATATCCTGCCAGATCGATAAAAGTAAGGCTTCCGTTTGATTGCGCGGGGCTTCGTAGCGGGCTTGGGCAAATGCCCTTCGATCAGGCTCCGGCAATACCTTAAGATCAGCCTTTCCATTGATCGTGCGGGGAATTTGATCAAGCTTGATAAAGCATGACGGAATCATGTACTCCGGAAGCTCCTTTGCCAAACGTTCTCGAATCTGCTCCATGTCTGCGTCTTTGTTTTTGCATGTAATGTAGGCGCATAAATATTTGCTGTTTTCCTGATCTTCCTTCGCCACCACGATGGCTTCGTTAATATCACCGTTTTTTAACAGCTTGTGTTCGATTTCTTCCAGTTCGATCCGATAGCCGCGAATTTTGACTTGGTTGTCGATTCTGCCTAAAAATTCGATGTTTCCGTCAGGCAGCCATCTTGCTAAATCGCCTGTTCGATATACTTTCTCGCCTGCTTCGTCCAGCACAAAGGCCGCTTCCGTCAATGTTTCATGATTCAAATATCCCCTTGCGATCCCTTCGCCGCCGATCAGCAGTTCGCCCGGTACTCCAATCGGCTGCGGCCGGCCGTATTGATCTGCAATGTATACTTTATAATTGCTTAAAGGCTTGCCGATAGGAATGCTCGTTTTTTTGCGGTCTGCGCTGCTTAGTTGATAATAGGTAGCGCAAACTGTCGCTTCCGTTGGACCGTAGGAATTGTAAACGTCAGCGCCTTTGATGATATTTTCGACGTACTCGAATTTTAATACGTCGCCCCCACTGATAAATTTTATCTGCGGATGAAAGGTTAAGTGCTGATTTTTATCGATTTCATTTAATAGAAGCGGGGAGCAGCTGACAAGTGTGACACGATGCTTATTGATCGTTTTCACCAGTTCATCAATGTTCAGATCGCTTACTTTTCTGCTGATCACCAAGCGCCCTGAGCGGGATAAAATAGGGTAGACTTCTTCAGAAAATGCATCAAATGAAAAGGATACGACTTGCAGGACTGTATCATGTTCGCTTAAAGGAATCCTTTTCGTAAAAGCATCAACATAGTTGACGACATTGCGGTGAGTCGTCATGACACCTTTCGGCCTGCCTGTAGAGCCCGATGTATAAATCACATATGCTAAATCAGAAGCATTGTTGACATCTGGAGGATTTTCTTTGCCGAAAGATCGGATGTCTTCGATGGTTATCATTTGATGGCCGTCTATTTTCGTCTTTAAGTGCTCCTGGATGACGACCGTATCAGCTCCGCTGTCTTCCAGCATATATTTGACTCTGTCCTCGGGATAATCCGGATCGATCGGCAAATAGGCTCCGCCGGCTTTTAAAATTCCGATAATTCCGATGATCATCTCGAGTGATCGGTCTGTCACGATCGCGACAATTGTATCCGGCTTTACACCCTTCTCTCTTAAAAGCCAGGCCAATTGGTTGGCTTTTTCGTTCAGCTCTCGATATGTCAATTGCTGATCTTCGAATATAACAGCGGGGTGATCGGGTGTTTTTTCAGCCCGCTCTTCAAACAGCCGGCTGAGTGTCTTGTTTTTCGGACAGTCTGTTTTCTCATGATTGAATGTATGTAAGATGATGTCTTTCTCCTCTTCCGACATCATCCTAATCTCGCTTAACGCCAGTTCAGGGTGATGAGCAGCGTCTTTTAAAACATTCAAAAAATGTCCGGCCATTCTTTCAACCGTTTCTTTTTTATACAGATCAGTGCAATATTGGAAATCGAATTTCAGGTTGTCTCCATGCAAAAATACCGTCAGGCTTACATCGAATTTCGCGACATGAAATGGAATATCATACGTTTCAAAATGCCCCCCGCCGGCTTCAGATGCGAAATCATCCGCATGCTGCAGATCAAACATCGTGTCAAACAGCGGGTTTCTGCTCATGTCCTGTGTCAAGCCCAGATGTTCGATCAATGCATCAAATTGATAATCTTGATTTTCATAGGCGTTCAGCGTATTGTTTTTAACCGTTTGGACATATTCGCTAAATGTCATGTTCCCTTTTGGCCGGTTTCTCAGTGCAAGGGTGCCGACAAACATCCCGATTGTCCCGTTTAAATCGGCATGCGGTCTTCCGGCAATCGGCGAGCCGACAATGATATCCTCCTGTCCGGTGTATTTTGACAGCAGAATGGTGTAGCCTGCCAAAAGAAGCATGTACATTGTGACGCCGTTTTTGGCGGCGATCGTCTTCAGTTTTTTTGTGGTGCCCTGATCCAATTCAACAACTGTTCTGTTTCCTTGAAAGCTTCGGATTTTCGGTCTCGGAAAATCGAGCGGCATATTCAATACCGGAATGTCTCCCCGGAAGGTATTGAGCCAATAC
This sequence comes from Bacillus sp. LB7, assembly GCF_030449715.1. Lineage (NCBI taxonomy): Bacteria > Bacillati > Bacillota > Bacilli > Caryophanales > Bacillaceae > Bacillus > Bacillus sp. LB7. The sequence continues at coordinate 145,516 of NZ_JASGCA010000001.1, read as the reverse complement.
GCTTCCTGCTTCTTCAACCGGCTCTGCTGCTCGATGTCTCTCTGCCACTCTGAATAATCTTTATACTGAACCGCCGGCGGAGACAATTCTTTGCCTTCACAGCAGGCGGCGAATTCTTTCATTAATATTCCGATAGAGACACCGTCTGAAATGATATGATGCATATCAACCATCATCATATGCTCAGCTTCATCCACTTTTACGATTTCCGCTCTTAAAAGCGGGGCTTTTTCTAATTGAAAAGGTTTGATGAAACGGCTGATTTTCTCCTGAATGCTTTGATCCCCCAACTCGCTGTATTCAAGTCGGAACTCGGCTTCCTGTTCGATTTTCTGCACCGGTTCGCCATCGAGCATAACAAAAGAAGTTCTTAACGATTCATGCCGTTTGATGAGCGCTTTCCATGCCTGTTCAAGTCGGCTGATTTGAACTTCACCGCTTATTTTTACCGCCAGCGGCATGTTATAGGCCGTTTTGCTGTCATCAAGCTGATTTAAAATGAACATCCTTTTTTGTTCCCTTGACAACGGGTAGGTTCCGCTTTTAGACGGCGCCGCTTTCGGAAAGCTTCGCTCAATGTCTGTTTCGCCCGCTTCCAGCGCTGCGATGATGTCTTCTTTATACCGCTTGATTTGCTGTTTTAAGTCAGCTGTCAATAATTCTTGAGGACCGATGATTTTGATTTTTCCCTTGTTATGGTATAAGGTGATATTTTTCTTTTTCAAATCATTTATGAAGTCCATTATGCTCATACTCATCTCACTCCATTCGTCAGACTTGCTGCCAATATCAGAATCGGTTTTTTGCAGAAAATGGGGCAGCTGTACAATCTATCATTTCAAATGATAGATTGTACAGTGCAATTCCATTACACTTCCTCTTCCGCGTACTCCTCACTAACGGCCGATTCGGCTTCAGCGGTTAATACAAAACGCGCTAATGATTTGGCAGTCGGATGTTTAAAGAACGTGCTGATCCTCATATCAATGCCAAACGTTTTGTTAATGGAATGGACAGCTTGCATCGCTTTCAGCGAATTCCCCCCCTTGTCGAAGAAATGGCAGGAAATACCCATCCGCTCTGTTCCGAGTACGTCCTCCAAGATGGAAATGATGCGCTGTTCAACATAGTTTCTTGGCGCTTCGTACTCTGCTTCAGTTACTGCGCTTCCGTCCGGCTCAGGCAGGGCTTTTCTGTCGACTTTCCCGTTTTTGGTGAGCGGCAGCTTGTCCATTTTCACAAAATAGGCGGGGATCATGTAATCCGGAAGCTTTTCACCTAAAAATCCTTTCAGCTCATCAAGGGAAATCTCGCGATTTGCCGTAATATAGGCGCAAATGTACGGGCGGCTCTCTTCGTCTTCCCTGACGATGACGATCGTCTCATTGATGTCTTCATGCAGCTCCAGCCGGCTTTCGATTTCGCCGAGTTCGATCCTGAAGCCGCGGATTTTCACCTGATGGTCGATCCGGCCGATGAATTCGATGTTGCCGTCAGGCAGCCATTTCGCTAAATCGCCCGTCTTGTACAATCTTTCTCCCGGCATAAACGGATGCGGGATGAATTTTTCCGCCGTCAGTTCCTCGCGGTTTAAATATCCTTTGCTTAAACCATCTCCTGCGATGCACAGCTCTCCGGGAACCCCGATCGGCAGGAGCTTGCCGGCTTCATCCATGATCAAGACTGACGTATTCGCCAGCGGGCTGCCGATCGGAATCGTTTCCGCCTCATCGTCTATCTCGTTGATGAAATAATATGTCGCATATACCGTGCTTTCCGTTGGGCCGTAAACATGAATCAATTTATCCCGGCCGACATGATCCAGCACTTTTCTTACATGCGGAATCGACGCTCTTTCCCCGCCGAAGAGGATTTTCCGCAGCTTGGCAAGGGAGCCGATATTGATGTCGGCGAGCGTATTGAACAGCGCCGTCGTAATGAACATCACACTGACTTGTTCTTTTTTTATCACTTCGGCCAGCTCATGTGTATTCAAGACCGTCTCTTTTTCGATCAGGACGAGTGAGGCTCCGTTTAAGAGCGCTCCGAAGATGTCGAACACCGATCCGTCAAACGAATAGTTGGACAGCTGGAGGATGGCGTCATCTTCTGTGATGTCGATATAATTGGTATTTTTAACGACTCTTACCGCACTGTAATGCTGGATGACCACTCCTTTTGGCGTTCCGGTTGAGCCGGACGTGTAGACGATGTACGCTGTATCGCTTGAGCGATTCACACGCGGAAGATTCTCTTCGCTTAGTAAGTGCAACTCGCCCGAACACAAATCAACGGTTTTGATATCAAAAGGTTGAAGAAGCGAATCTGTTGTTACTAACAATGCCGCACCGCTATTTTTCAACATATAATCGATTCTGTCCCTAGGCGTTTCAGGATCGATCGGCAAATACGTGCCTCCCGCTTTTAAAATCCCGATGATGCCGATGATCATTTCAAAGGAGCGGTCCGCGATGAGCGCGGCAATCGAGCCTCTACCGATCCCTTTTTCTCTGAGGAGTCTCGCGGTTTGGTTTGCTTTCTCATTCAGCTCTCTGTAGGTCATGCGCTGAGCACCGAACACAAGAGCCGTATGGTCAGGCGTCTTCATGGCCTGTTCCTCAAAAAGCTCATGAAGCGGCTTGTCTTTCGGGTAATCCGTTTTTGTATCGTTGAATGTGTGTAAAATCCTGTGTTGTTCTTCTTTTGACACAAGGTTGATGTCTCGTAATGTTTGTGTCTCATCTTCCGCCACTTGTTCTGCGACGGTGATGATATGCTTTTCTAATGTTTCGATGATGGTGTTGTCATACACATTTTCGTTAAATGTCAATTTGAGTTTCAGCTGCTCATCTTCTAAAACGCCGGTCAGATTAAAATCATAGTTGGTCCGCTCTTTTCCATGAACACCTTCCAGTTCAAAACCGGTTTCCCCGGATTGGCTTCTGAACAGCTCTTCATCAAACGCATAATTTTGAAAGGCCATGACATGAGTGATCAGCTCTCTTTTCATTTCACTCAGATCCTGAATTTCCGATAAATTCATATAGCTGTATCGATTGCTTTCGATAGACTCGGCTTGTGTTTTCTTTAACACCTCTTTAAAGCTTCTTGCGCCTTCAAAGCTGATCCGGGTCGGTATTGTATGAATAAACAAGCCGACCATCTCTTCGATGCCGTCAACAGGAGCCTCCCGTCCCGAAACGACGGTTCCGAATACAACTTCATCGGTATTGTTGTATTTGGCGAGAATCATGCTCCAAATTCCTTGAAGAACCGTATTGATGGTGACATGATGCGTCTTGGCGATCCGTGCGATTTTTGCTGTCAGTTCTTTTGAAAACGATATGACTTTTTCTTTGCCGCCATATTCTTCTGACGTTGCGCCGCGATTGAACACCGGAAGTTCCGCCCGCGTCTCATATCCTTTCAGATATTCCTTCCAGTATGCCGCAGCTTCTTCTTGATCTTGTTTTTCCAGCCATTTGATATAGTCTCCATATGGCTTTGGCTCTTTTAATTGGCGGGATTCACCTTTCATTATTTTTCCATATAGGCTGAACAGCTCGCTCATAACAATACCCAGACACCAGCCGTCCAGCAGGATGTGGTGATGACTCCAAATCAGCCGATACGATTCATCATTCATTTTGATCAAACAAATCCTCATGAGGGCTTCACTGCTCAGATCAAAGCCTTTTTCTTGATCTTCTTTTAAATATGTTTCTATGAACCTATGCTGGTGAGTCCGATTTTCTCCTGTCAGATCTATTGATGTCAAAGGCGTTTTCCGTTCTCTAGCTATGATTTGTCTCGGTTCGGCTGTGATTTCATATTCAAAAGACGCCCTTAAGATTTCATGCCTTTTCACGATCTCGTGAAAGCTTTCTTCTAAAATGTCCGGATAGACACGTCCTTTTAATTCGATGACCATTTGCTGGAGGTATGCCCCTGATGTCTGATCCATAGCGTTATGAAATAGCATTCCTTTTTGCATGTTGGCCAGCGGATAGATCTTTTCGATTTGAAAAGCGCTGTACTTATCTTTAATTCGCTCCAGCTCTTCAAGACTAAGCGAGACATCGCCATAATCGGAAGGCGTCATGTCCGATCCTTCTTTATCAACGCAATGATCGACGATCTTTTCCAGGTTTTCTTTGAATGATTGATTGAGTTGTTCGATTGTGTTTGTTTGGTATTGGTCCTGGTTGAACGTCGTATAGATTATCAATTCGCCGTTTAAAGAGATCGCATTCATGTCGATGGCGCAGTGTCTTACGATTTTTCCGCCGATACTTTCTCCCGGTGAAAATGGCGACTGGGAAAATACTTTTCTATTCATGTCATTTTTCATTTCTCCAAAATAGTTAAAAGAAAGCGGAGCCTGTGTTTGTATTTTCTGAAGCTCTTCTGTCATGTATTTTAAAACACCGTAGCCGATCCCTTTATTCGGTATTTTTCTCAACGTTTCTTTGACCATTTTGATATTTTGCGATATTTCTTTTTCTTCTCCCAAATCGATAAAGACCGGATAAACCGTCGTAAACCAGCCGATCGTTCTCGTGATGTCAACGCCGTCTAAGATATCCTCCCTGCCGTGCCCTTCCATCATGACCTTCAATTTGTTTTCTCCGGTGATATCCCTGACTGCGGCGATTAATGCCGTCAGCAAAAGATCGTTGATTTCCGTGTTGTAGGCTTTGTTTGCGTTTCGCAAAAGTTTCGCTGTCACGTCTGGGCCGATTCTGATGCTCAAAGTGGTGCTGTGTTCAAACGTGTCTCGCTCAAGCTTTTCAGCAGGAATGAATGGAACATCAGCTGCCAGAGCCTTTTGCCAATACTCCCTTTCCTTTAACAGCCTGCGGCTTTGGGCATACTTCTTCAATTGTCGGGCGAACTCTTGGTATGAATCCGTTTTATATCCGATGTCGAGAGGTTCGCCTTTCAATGCCTGAAGGTACAATGTTTCAAAATCCTCGAACAAAATTCTCCACGATACGCCGTCAACGACAAGATGATGGATCGCAATGAGCAGGTGATCGCCCTCATCAGCCCGGAAGATGCCGAGATGAACGAGTTTTCCTTTTCTAATCGATGATCTTTTTTGAATGCCTGTCGCCAGCTCGAACACCTTTTCCGCTTGATTGTCAAGGCCTCTTACATCATAAACATCCAGGTCGAACAAGTTTTCACGATAGCCTCTGTTGTATTGAATGAAGTCCCCACCTTTTTCTTCATAGATCATCCTTAACGCGTCATGCTGCTCCAGTATTTTATTGAAGGCTGTTCTGACGATGTTTTCGTCATAGCCGTCTTTTCTAAAGAGCATAAATGACTGGTTGAAGTGGTCAAGCTCCTCTTTGTTGTTCGTAAAATATCTCTTTTGGATAGGAAGCAGTTCCGTCTCACCTGTAACGGGTTTGTTATGTTTGCGATGTCTTGTTTCTTCTGTGATCAATCGGCTGAGATCTTTTATTTTCGGATTGGCGAACAGCGCCTTCATCTCAAGTTTCAGGTTCATTTTTGCCAGCCTGGATACGATCTGGAGCGCCTTGATCGAGTCTCCCCCTGCCGCAAAGAAATGGTGGCTGATCCCGATGTCCTCGGCACCGAGAATCTCTCCCCAGACTTGCACGAGTTTTCGTTCGATTTCATTGCGGGGCGGCTCGTACCGAGTTCCTTCTATTGAATTGCCGTCCGCCTCAGGCAGTGCGCTTCTGTCCACTTTACCGCTTGGTGTGCGCGGGAGCCGGTCAAGCTTCACAAAATAGGACGGAATCATATAATCAGGCATTTCCCTTTCAAGAAATTGTCGTACATCAGCTGCAGGCAATTCCTTGTCAGAGGCGATATAGGCGCATAAATAGCTGTTGCCGTTTTGATCCTTTTCGGCGATCACCGCCGCTTCTTTGATTTTCTCATGTGTCAAGAGCTGCTGTTCCACTTCGCCGAGCTCTATGCGATAGCCGCGGATTTTCACTTGATGATCGGCCCGTCCTAAAAACTCAATCTGTCCATCCGGAAGCCACATCGCCAAATCTCCGGTTTTGTACATTTTTTTGCCTGGCTCAAATGGATGGTCGACAAACTTTTCCGCCGTAAGCTCAGGTCTGTTTACATACCCCCTGGCAACCCCTTCACCTGCTATGCATAGTTCTCCGGCAATCCCGACCGGCAGAGGGCGGAGTTCTTTGTCCACAATATAGATGCTTGTATTGAGAAGCGGTCTGCCGATCGGAATGGACGGTGTTTGCGGCACTTTTCCATATTCTATTTTGTATGAAGCAGCATCCACACAGCACTCTGTCGGACCGTATACATTCGTGATATTGCATGACAGATTCGGGAATTTATGAAATAGGCCGCCTATGACATCAGGTGTTAATGCATCTCCGCCGACAATCAATTCCTTCAGATCGAATTCGTGCTCCGATTTGTCCAAATAAGCCAGCATGTTTAAATGAGCAGGCGTCATGTCAGATACATGGATGTTGTTTTGCGAATAGTACTCAATTAAACTCATGGCGTCCCAGGCTGTCTCGCGCGGGACGATGCAAAGTGTATGCCCGAAGAGAAGCGCTGCGAATATTTGTTTGACAGAGGCATCAAATATATAAGGTGCAACCAGTGCTACATTTAAATGGGAATCGAGATGCTGATAAATTCTTTCATTTAATCCATGAACAAGATTGTTCACACTGTGATGCTCGATCATGACGCCTTTCGGTTTTCCAGTGGATCCTGATGTATAGATGACATATGCCAAATGCTGCGGCTTGATGTCATGTTTAAGGTTTTCCACGTGGTCATTTTGCCCGGTTTGCTCAATCCGGATGATGTCTCCGGCATATGCTTCAACCGGGTCCACATTGCCTGCCGCGCATAATACGCTGACATTGCTGTCTTTTAACATGTAGCTTATTCTTTCCTGCGGATACGCCGGATCGATTGGCAGATAGGCGCCGCCAGCTTTCAAAATACCCATCATACCGACGATCATTTCGATTGACCGTTCTGTGAGAATCCCTGCTATCACATCAGGGCCTACTCCTTTTTGACGCAAGGTGAAAGCCAGGCTGTTCGCCCTTTCATTCAGCTCCCTGTAAGAAATCGTTTCATCCCCGAAGGCAACCGCCGGATAATCAGGCGTTTTTTCCGCCTGCTTTTCAAACAGTTCCGGTATCGTCATCTCTTTGCAGAACACACCGTCTGTTCGGTTAAAATCATACAGAACCCGATGTCTTTCATCCTTTGTCAGGACATCTATCTGATTGATGGCAACGTCCGGATGATCCGCCGCTTGTTCCAACAGACTGATCAGGTGTTCAGATAGTCTTTCCATTCTTTCCTTGTTGAATAGCGTCGTTGAATACTCAACTTCCAATCTTAATCCGTCTGCCGCTTCACTCGCAGTCACTGTGATGTCAAACTTGGAAATGCCGCGCTTGATCTCCACCAGCCTGCTTCTCAGCCCTTTTGCTTCAAACGGCTTTACGTCTGTGTTATGGTACACGAGCATCGTATCAAAGAGCGGGTTTCGTGCCATGTCGCGTTTGATGTTTACTTTTTCGACAAGCTCTTCAAACGGATAATCCTGGTTTTCATAAGCTTGAAGCGTGTTTTCTTTTACCTCTTGCAAATAATGTCTGAACGTCTTTTTCCCTTCCGGATGGTTTCTGATCGCCAAGGTATTGACAAACATGCCGATGAGATGTTGAATATCCTCATGATTTCTCCCTGCAGCCGGGGTCCCGACGATGATATCTTCCTGACCTGTATATTTGGAAAGCAGTGCTGTATAACCGGCCAACAGAAGCATGTACATCGTAACGCCGTTTTCTTTCGCCATATGCTGAAGCTTGCGGAATGTTTCACTTTCGATTGCTGCAGTGACGGTGTCACCTTCAGAGCTTTTCGTCAGCGGCCTTTTATGATCTGTCGGGAGATCAAGGACCCGGATATCGCCTTTATACGTCTTCAGCCAGTATGCTTCCTGTCTTTTCAGCTCATCGCTGCGGGCATGGCTATTTTCCCATTCTGCGTAATCTTTATATTGAATATCGAACGGCTCCAGTGATTTCCCTTCATACAGCGCTCCCAGCTCTTGAACGAAGATGTCGGTGGACACGCCATCGGAAATGATATGGTGCATATCGAACATCAGCAAGTGCTCACGTTCATTCACTTTGACGACCTCCGCCCTTAAAAGCGGTGCTTTTTCCAAATGAAACGGCCTGATGAAGCTTTTGATTTTTTCTTCGGCGCTTTCTTTGCCGATGTCACTGTATGCGACTTGAAAATCGATCTCGTTTTCAATCTGCTGCATCACCTCACCGTCGATCATGACAAATGAAGTTCGAAATGATTCATGTCTTTTGATCATGTTTTTTAATGTATTCTCAAATCGGCGGATATCAAAATCGCCTTCGAGCGTCATGGCAAAAGGCATGTTATATGCAACATGACTGCCTGCTTGAGAAAGGATATAGAGCCTTTTTTGCGCTGAAGACAATCGGTAATATGGTTTTTCTTCCGTTTTTCCTATCGATGTAAAAACACTTTCCTTCGCCGCACCGATATATTCCCTCAGCCCTTTAATCGTCGGGGTTTCGAATATTTGTCTTAAAGGCAGCTTGACATTCAGTTCTTTATGAATGGTTGATACTAAAGCGGCGGCTTTAAGCGAATGCCCGCCGGCTTCAAAGAAATGGCTGTTGATCCCGATTTTATTGATTCCTAAAGCCTCTTCCCATATGGAAACAAGTTTTTCTTCCACCTGATCCCGCGGCGCTTCATAGCGGCGATCCATTGCGGCGCTCCGTTCAGGAACCGGAAGGCTTTTCTTATCCACTTTTCCATTCACGGTAAGCGGCAGCCCGTCAAGCTGGACAAAGTGCTGGGGAATCATATAATCCGGAAGGCTTTTCTTTAAAAACGTTCTGATCTTCTCCGGTTCAACTTCCTTTTTAACCGTTACATATGCGCAAAGATACGGGTCATGATCTCCGTCTTCTCTTGCGATGACCGCCGCTTCTTCAATCTTTTCATATTTAAGCAGCCGGTTCTCGATCTCGCCGGGTTCGATCCGATAGCCGCGAATCTTAACCTGCTGGTCAATCCGTCCCAAAAACTGAATGTTTCCATCCGGCAGCATTTTGGCAAGATCACCTGTGCGATACATTCTTTCCCCGGGTACAAACGGATTTTCGATGAATTTTTCCCGAGTCAATTCCGGTCTGTTGACATACCCTCGGGCCAGCCCTTCCCCGGCGATGCAGAGCTCGCCGCTGGCTCCGAGCGGACAAAGCTGCAGGTCTTTGTTCAATATATACACTTTGACGTTATCGATCGGTTTTCCGATTGGAATATTTTGATGCGATTTATCTATTGAAAAACTTGTAGCGACGACTGTATTCTCCGTCGGTCCGTAATTGTTAACGATTTGATAGCTTTTTTCTTTAAAGACGTTTAATTTATCTCCGCCCGTTAACAGCGTTCTTAACGAATGATTGTCAAGCGCTGTAAATTGTTCGCAGACTGGTGTCGGCAAAAAGCTGATCGTAATATGATGATCATGAAAATACCGGTTCAGCTTTTCAATATCCAGCCTTGTCTCCTGATTGAGGACATGAACGGTGGCTCCCGCTGTTATATAAGGGAACAGCTCCCAGACAAAAGCGTCGAAACTGATGCTCGCATAAATCGAGCTGTTGTCGTTTTGTCCGACTTCAAAACAGGATTGATGCCAGCTGCACAAGTTGATCAATGATTGATGTTCGATCATCACGCCTTTTGGCTTTCCCGTTGAACCCGACGTATAGATGACATATGCAAGGTCGCCGCTTTGATTGACATTGTCAATGTCTGACCGATCCTGCCTGGCAATCCTCTCATCATCCATATGAATCAACTCGATCGATTCCGCCGTAAGCTCCTCGGCAAGCGGAACGTCAGAGATGATGACTTTGACTTCACTGTCAAAAGCCATGTATCTCATCCGCTCCAGAGGATACTCAGGATCAATCGGCAAATAGGCGCCGCCTGCTTTCAGCACACCGAGAATCGCTGCGATCATATCGGACGAACGCTCCATCATGATCCCGACGAACGTATCCGGCTTGACACCTTTTTCTCGCAACAGCCTTGCCGCTTGATTTGCTTTTTCATTCAACTGTCGGTACGTCAGTTTTTGATTTTCAAAAACAACTGCAGTGTGATCTGGTATTCGTTTTGCCTGTTCCTCAAACAGCTGGTGGATTGCTTTTCCTTTTGGATATGCCGTCTTTGTATCGTTAAAGGACTCTAAAAGTATCCGTTTTTCTTGACGGGATATCATGTCAATTTGATGTAAAGCAACATCAAGGTTTTCTGAAACTTCCTCTAAAATCCTGAAATAATCTTCCGCTATCTTTTGAATCGTCTCTTCCTTGAAGAGACTTGTCGAATATTCAATATTCAATACGATCTTTTCTTCAAAATCCAACACATTAAAGATCATGTCAAATTTTGCATTGTCCAGTTCAAAGATGATCGGACTCAGCTTGACATCGCCTTTCTGTTTGGTAAACATCCTGGCATCTTCCAGAACAAACATCGTGTCGAACAAAGGATTGCGGTTAGACTCCCGTACACCATTGAGTTTGCGGATCAAATCATCAAACGGATACTCGGAATTGTCAAAGGCCGCTATCGTACGCTCTTTCGTCTGCTGCAAAAATTCTTTAAAACTGTTGGAAGTATCAACCTCGTTCCGCAAAGCAAGTGTATTAACAAAAACGCCGAATACATCTTGCAGATCAGGATGCAGCCTTCCCGCAGCAGCGGTTCCGACAACGATATCTGTTTGATTTGTATATTTATTTAAAAGCACATAATATGCGCTCAGCATCACCGTATAAAGAGTTGTTCCGGTATGTTTCGCCAGCTTCCTTATATGATCTGACAGTTCCCGCTCCATGTCCAAAAACACGCTGCTTCCTTCAAACGTGTCAATATGATGACGTTTATAGTCATAAGGAAAGTCCAGCTTTGACGGTATATCGCGATAAACGTCAAGCCAATAGGCTTCCTGCTTTTTCATCGCGTCTGATTGATTAAATGTATGATTCCATTCCACATAATCTTTATATTGCACATTTACTTCCGGCAATGGCACATTGCTGTAAAGTTCCAATATTTCATTCATCAGGATGCCTTGAGAAACCCCGTCACTGATGATGTGGTGGAAATTTATGACCAGTATATGCCTCATATCTTCGATTTTGATCAGCTTGGCCCTCATAAGAGGCGGCCGGCTTAAATCAAAAGGTTTGATAGATTCTTTACAGTACGTGCTTGTGATCTCCATTAAAGCATGCTGATCTGTAATCGAAGCGTCTAAGCACTCGTATTCCAGGCGGAAGTCGACATTCTCATAAATTTTTTGGATGAGTTCATTGTTTTGGATTTCAAACCCGGTTCGCAACATTTCATGTCTTTGCAAAAATGTCTTCAATGCGTTTTCGAGCTGTATGGCGTTGATCCGGCCTTCGACAAGAAGGGCCATCGGAATATGGTAAGCTCCCCTTTCATTTTCCAGCATCGACAGCATATACATTCTTTGTTGGGCAGGGGATGTCGGATAATACTCTTTTTCGCGAGCCTTTTGAATCGGATGTTCCATATCGCTTTCTTCTCTGTTTTTCAAATAGTGGTCCAAAGCGATGATTGTATCATTTTTAAAGATTTCGCTGATCGGCATCTCAACATTCATTCGTTTGTTGATTTCCGTAATGATGGATATCGCTTTGAGTGAATCTCCGCCGATTTCATAATAGCTGACATCGAGATTGATGCTGTCCAGGCCAAATATATCTTTCCAAATCTCCAGAAGCATGGCTTGTGTTTCATTTTCCGGCAGCATTGATCCGCCTCGTTGACCTTCATCTGCGGTATACTGTTCAGCCAAGTCATGGAGCGTGCGCTTATCGACTTTTCCGTTTACAGTTAACGGGATTTCGTCAATTTGCACGAATTTCGCAGGAATCATATAGTCAGGCAGCGTTTTTTGCAAAAATCCCTTTACATCTAATTGGCTGATCGCGTTCTCGGCTACAACAAAAGCGTATAAGTTTTTGATTCCGTCCGGACTTGTATAATCTATAACCGATGCCTTCGTAATCTCCTGATGGCTTAAGAGCGTATTTTCAATTTCCCCCATTTCCACTCTGTAGCCTCTGATCTTCACCTGGCTGTCTTTTCTTCCGAGAAACTCTACATAACCGTCCTCTTTCAAGACGCCATAGTCACCCGTTTTATAGATGTAACCTAATTCCTGATGCTGGATAAATGAATGATCCGTTTTTTCTTGATCATGAATATACCCGCTTGCTACCCCAGCTCCGCCTATGTACAGCTCTCCTTCGACTCCGACGGGGCATAATTGTTTATTCTGGTTCAATACGTATATTTTTTGATTGGCCAGCGGTTTTCCATAAGGAATGCTTTTCCAGTCTTCCTCTACTTTTTGAATCGGATAGTAGATCGACCAGATGGACCCTTCTGTTGCGCCTCCCAAGCTAATCACTTCTGCGTTTTTAAACGTTTTCTTTATGGTTGCAGGCAACTGAAGCGGTATCCAGTCTCCGCTTAGCAGGACGAGTCTGAGTTGATGATTGAGCTCGCTATCCTTGTATAAATCAGCCGTCATTCCCATAATCGCCGGAACAGAATTCCAAATCGTAATCCGTTCTTTTTCGACTGTCTCTTTCAGACTGAATACATCCCTTTGGTCATCAATGATGACAAGTGAGGCCCCGCTGTTTAAAGCGCCAAACACGTCATACACAGATAAATCAAAGCACAAGGAGGAAATGCCCATTATGTTATCTTGTTCTGTGACATTGAATTTTTCATTGATATCGAGAATGGTATTCGCTGCGGCACCATGCGTAATCTGAACGCCTTTTGGCTTGCCTGTGCTTCCTGACGTAAAGATGACATATGCCATGTCATCCAAATCGACTTTTCGGTCAACCGGCGCTTTTGAGAAGCGCTCGATATGTTCTTTGTCATACACGTCATGGCTGATGAAGAATTTGCAGTTGCTTTTTGATTGGATATACGCCTTTCTTTCTTCCGGATAATCCGGATCGAGAGGGATATAAGCTGCTCCAGTCTTCAATACAGCCAATAAATTGACAATCGTCCCCAGGCTTCTTTTGCCGATGACACCGATATAGTCGCCCTTTTCAACCCCTTTTCCGATGAGAAATCTTGCGACCTGGTTGGATTTTTCGTCAAGCTCCTGATAGGTCATCACCTCATCATGATGCTTGAGGGCCATTCTGTCAGGTCCATCTTTAACCTGGCCGGTAAACAATTCGTGCAAGGGCTCGGTATCGAAAGATTGATCTGTGTCATTATAGGCGCTGATCATTTGGCGGCTTTTTTCATTCATTTGGATGGTTGAAACGTCCTCGCCGGATACGGCTTTCTGGATGACAGCGATATACTGGTCAAACATCGATTCAATTACTTCATGTTCAAAAATTTGCTCCACATAGTCCCATGTAATATAAAGGCCGCCGTTTATTTCATAAACTTGGTTGTCAATATATACTTGCGACGTTCTCGTGCTAAAGAAATGAATGTTGTCAAAATCGACAAGACTGTCAAATGAATCGTCGGGATTTTCACTCAGCACGCTTGTGAATACGATCGGCATAACCGCTTTTTTATTCATGCCATTCTTTTTGGCGATGTTTCTGATCACATCAACCCCGTCATAATGTCTGTGTTCCAGTGCTTCCAAAAGCGTGTCCTGAACATTTAAAGCAAATCTCCAGAAAGAGGTCATGTTTTCTTCGGCATGGATATCCAGCAACATTAAAGAGGTAAAATCTCCGATCATGTTCTTGACATCCGGATGAAACGGGATTCTGTTAAATACGGTTAAATTAATAGCAAAATGATTTTGCCGGCTCCAATAAGCTAATATATAGGCATATGCAGCACAAAGGACGGAAGTCGGCGTGAGATGATGATGCCGGGCTTTCTTTTTTAATTCATTCCATGTATGTCCATCCAAAAACGTTGAAAACTTCTTGAACGAAGGTTTCGCTACATGGGCTGGATCAGATTTAAGAGGCAGCTCAGGCGCACTTGGAAAATGATCCAGTTTATCCAGCCAATATTGTTGATCTTTTTGATATCTGCTTGTTTGCTTAAAATCGATTGAGGCCAAAACATAATCTCTGAAGCTGTATTCTAGTGAAGGCAGTTTGAGGCCGGGGTTTTCATATAGTTGTTTAAACTCTCTGATTAATCGTTTCATACTGCTGTCATCACAAATGAGCGGGTCCACATTGAGGAAAAAATATTTTTTCTCTCCAGGCAACATAAACGTTTTGAGTTCAAACAAAGGCCATACACTTGGATCAATGATTTTTGATGTCATCTTCTCCCGCTGTTCTAAAATTCTGGCGTTGATTTCTTCTTCTGTGAAACCTCTTAAATCCTGAGTTTCGATCGTATAACGTTGTGTTGCTTCGAGAATTTTTTGCGTTCCGTTTTCAAATACGATCGTGCGGAGAATCGGATGCCTGTCAATCAGTTTTTGCAGTGTCAGCTGAAATCGATTCAAATCGACATCAGCTTCAAATTCGACAGTTAAATTCGTAGCGACTCCGCCGATTTCGAACGTCTCATCCCTGCCAACCAAATAAGCCAGCTGAATGCCTGTAAGCGGGAATGTTTCATGGATATTTTCCGGATCGGCAGCCCTTGTCACGAAGCCGTCTCCCTTGTCTTCTTGTTGATTAGCTTCGATAAAAGCGCTCAATTCCTTTATGGTCGCAAGCTTAAATAGCTGATGCAGCGGAATTTCAACATTCATTTTTTCCTTTATTTTTGCGATGAGCTCCATCGCATGCAATGAATGTCCGCCCATTTGTGCAAAATGATCATGAATGCCTGCTTTTTCAATATGCAAAACATCGCACCAAATGGCAGCTAATTTTTCTTCCGTTTCATTTTGCGGCGCTTCATATTCGCTTTCCGCCCCCGCCGTTCTGTCCGGCTCCGGCAGTGCTTTTCTGTCGACTTTCCCGTTTTTGGTGAGCGGCAGCTTGTCCAATTTGACAAAATATGCGGGAATCATGTATTTCGGAAGCTTTTCACCTAAAAATCCTTTCAGCTCATCAAGGGAAATCTCGCGATTCGCCGTGATATAGGCGCAAATGTACGGGCGGCTTTCTTCGTCTTCCCTGACGATGACGATCGTCTCATTGATGTCTTCATGCATCTCCAGCCGGCTTTCGATTTCGCCAAGTTCGATCCTGAAACCGCGGATTTTCACCTGGTGGTCGATTCGGCCGATGAATTCGATGTTGCCGTCAGGCAGCCATTTCGCTAAATCGCCCGTCTTGTACAGCCTTTCTCCCGGAATGAACGGATGCGGGATGAATTTTTCCGCCGTCAGTTCCTCCTGGTTTAAATATCCTTTGCTTAAACCGTCGCCTGCGATGCACAGCTCTCCGGGAACCCCAATCGGAAGGAGCTTGCCGGCTTCGTCCATGATCAAAACCGACGTATTCGCCAGCGGGCTGCCAATCGGGATTGTTTCCGCTTCATCGTCTATCTCGTTAATGAAGTAATACGTCGCATACACCGTGCTTTCCGTCGGGCCGTAAACATGAATCAATTTATCCCGGCCGACATGATTCAGCACTTTTCTCACATGCGGAATCGACGCTCTTTCCCCGCCGAAAAGGATTTTTCGCAAATTCGACAGACAGTCGACATGAATGTCGGCAATCATGTTGAACAATGCCGTCGTAATGAACATCACGCTGACCTTCTCCTTATTGATAGCGCTTCCAAGTCTATTGATGTTCAATAACGCTTCCTTCTCAATCAGGACCAGCGACGCTCCGTTTAATAAGGCACCGAAGATGTCGAACACCGATCCGTCAAACGAATAATTGGACAGTTGGAGGATCACGTCGTCTTCTGTGATATCGATATAATTGGTATTTTGAACGACCCTTATGACACTGTAGTGCGGGGTGACGACGCCTTTTGGCGTTCCTGTAGAACCTGATGTGTAGATGATATAGGCGGTATCGCCGGAATCATTGACAGAACTGAGTGGTTCTTTACTGAATCCGTCTGAAGCCTCTTTGTCCAGCTGAACGATGTCGGCCTCACAATCGATTCCGTCTGCCGCTTTTCCTTGCGTTAGCAGCACCGCGGCTTTCGTGTCGCTGAGCATGAAGGCCATTCTGTCTTTCGGCGTTTCAGGGTCAATCGGCAGATACGCACCTCCCGCTTTTAAAATCCCGATGATGCCGATGATCATTTCAAAGGAGCGGTCCGCGATGATCGCGGCAATCGAGCCTTTGCCGATCCCTTTTTCCCTGAGAAGTCTCGCGGTTTGGTTTGCTTTCTCATTCAGCTCTCTGTAGGTCATGCGCTGAGCACCGAACACAAGAGCCGTATGGTCAGGCGTCTTCATGGCCTGTTCTTCAAAAAGCTCATGAAGCGTCTTGTTTTTTGGATAATCGGTTTTTGTGTTGTTAAAATGTAGGATCAGTTCTTTTTCATTCTCTGTCATTTTGTGAAATACCCCATTTTCTAATGAATGTTTAGCAACCATATAAAAATTCTCCTTTTTGATAAAATATTCACCATAATATTGGTCTGTAGTTGCTCTTTTACCGATTTTTTATTGAACCTCCGTCTTGTGAAAACAGATTATCAAAAATAATCATTATTTTCCATGGGAATATTGTTTAATAATGGTTAATTTTTTATGAATTGGATATTTTATATTTTACATTGTTTAAACATGTATTTATGAGACAAGATAAACACCAGCTAGATCAAAAGACCTAAAAAACACTGTTCCGATTATAAGGAATAAGAGATTAGACCCGGTCTTGAATCTCGCCGAAATCGTAGGTTAAAACGTCCGGCTGGCTGTCAGTGAATGATTGATGATGTCGGTGATCTTTTCAACGTGATGGTGCAAAAAGAAATGATTCCCGTCAAAGTAATAGGCTGTAAAGTTTCCTGAAGTATGATGTTTCCAATCGGATACATCTTCCTTGGTCATGGCGTCTTCTTTTCCGTTGAGAACGGTGATGTCGCAATCTATTTTGCTGTTTCTTTTTTGATAGATATAGTTTTCTACCATTTTGAAGTCGCTTTTGAGAATGGGGATAAACAATTCAAATAGCTCTTCATGATTGATGAGCTCCTCAGGTGTTCCCCCGAGCTCGACAATTTTTTTCTTAAAAATAGGATTGGGCAAAGTATGGAGTTTTTCTTTCTTTCTGATCCTGTTTGGCGCTTTATAGCCTGAGAAAAAAATGTGAACCGGTTTTTCAGCTCCCGCCCCGCTCATTTGATAGTAAAGTTCATATGCCAAAAGGCTTCCCATACTGTGCCCGAAAAGAGCGTAGTCGTCACCTTTTCGTTCAGCTTGAACCTGCTCAAAAATGTCATGAACCGCTTCTTCAAGGCTTTCGTAACAAGGCTCATTGAAACGCCGACCCCTTCCCTTCAGCTGAATCGGACAAATCTCAATGTCGGGCTGCATATGGCCTTTCCAGGAATAAAATGCGGATTCGGATCCGCCGGCGTAAGGCAGGCAAAATAATTTCATTTCTATCATTCCCTTTCGTTGCAGATATTTTTGGTGAATAAGCCGTTAATCGACAGATACGTCAGCCGTCCGGTTCAGTGCTAAAAACTTCGGAAGGATGATCATGTAGAAAACGCCAACAGCAATCAGGCTTCCCCCGACTAGCCAATACAGGCTTTCAAGCGCGATCCATGCCGGGTAAAGCCACGCAATAAACAGAAGGGTTAGCGACTGTGAGAGCATCATAAGCGGGTGAACCCACCCCTGCACCCTTCCCATCATTTTCGGATTGACGATGTTTGGTATCCATCCTCCGATGGCAACGTTGATGCTTGGAAGCGAAACCGCGATAAAGCAGGAGCAGGCCATATACAGCCACAAACTTTTAACCAGGGAGCCGGAAATCGTGGCACATCCGCAAACAATCAGCGCCAGGATCAAAAGTTGATAAAGCTTCAATTTTTGAGAAAGCAAAGATGCGGCGATGCTTCCCGCCAAAAACCCCGCACCGAAAACAATGCCGAGTACAATCGACATCTCTTCATAGTTTCCAGGTGCAAGCTTGTATTTTAGTATAAACACCTGCATGACCGAGAGCCCCCCATTGACAACTCCGAAAAGGACGAATCCGGACACGAGGGCAAGCAGCAATTTATGGTTGAGAATATAAGTGAAACCAAGTGTGAAATCTTTCCATATACCAGCGATATTCAACTGTCTAATGGAATGTTTTCCATTTGGCATGCGGACGGCATCGGAGATCCGGCAGGCTTGAATCAAAAGCCCGCTCAGTGCGAAGCTGGCTGCATCAACCATAACAGCTCCTTCAACTCCAAGCGTCCAATAACAAAATACGCCAAGCCCGTTTCCGAACAGCATAAATAAGCTGGCTACCATTTGATTCAATCCGACGGCCAGAGAATATTCGTTTTCAGATAATATTCCTTGAATAAGAGAAGTTTGGGCAGGGGTGAAAAAACTTTTAACGGCGTTTCTTAAAAAAAGAACGGCAAATGTAAACGGCATCCATTCAAGATAGAGAGACAGCAGTAATACAATGGATAGTCCCATACAAATCCAGTCGCAGTTTTTGGCGATTTTCTGCCGGTCAAACTTATCTGCGAAAACACCGACGAGAAAAAATACAGCCAATGTAGGCAATGACAGCATCAGCTCGGTCATTGTGGCATATGCAGGCTGATTGGAAAAACGGTCTAGCAGGTAAAACAAGAGGGCAGTGAGTCCGATGATCCCTCCCATTTGTGAGGTAAAGGATGCGAAGAACAGCAGCGCATAATTTTTATTTTGAAAAATAGAAAACATTTTTTTCATAGGCGCCTCCTAATTTGAATTGAGACAGACGGCTCATTCGTTATTCTAAAAAAATAACATCATTCTAATTTTCCGTCTCTTATCACGTTGATTCTCATTTTTAAAACTACACTTCTATCATTTAAAGTGTCGCAGATTGAATTTCCCAATATAAAATCGCTGCTTCTCATAACGATTGCAGCCGTCTTTTTAACCCCCCGTTTCTTCTTTCAGATAGTATTCTCTAGTAAAGTGGAAGGGAAATCCCCGATCCCTCCCCTTCAAATTTACAAAGAAGTAAATTTATGAAAAGTAATTCTAAGGTTATAGATTCGTCCTATTTCAACAATATCCTCTATCTTATATTCAATTTTTTAGAAAATGTCCTTTTCAAAAAGCAATTACTATATCAAGAAAATAAAAAACACTTCCGACATGGAAGCCGAAAGACTCAGCATACCGGAAGCTGTTTAGATGTTCATTTTTTTATGAAATTGTTATCCAGCACTTCGATCACCGAAGAAGTCGTTTTTGAACGGTCTTTTGTTTGCTGTACCAGTTTGATGATGTCTCGGTATGCCTGCTGCGCTCCGAGCACCAGCAAAGGAACCCCGATCGGATCGATTTTCAGCCTCCTTGAAAATAAACCGCCGAATGTCATCGCAATAGGCACAGTCGGAGACGTGTTCGAAAAAATGACTTTTTCCTGCAGTTTTCCGTTTTTTTCAAACAGCTCGAAAACGCCAAGCATGGCTGGAATAACCGCTTTTGATGACCCTCGGCCGATCGTGTACACCTGGTGGCCTTCTTCATCAAGACCGTGAAAAATTAATTTTCCCATTTCCTTCGGACTTAATTGATTAAAACAGTCGGTACTTAAAATTTCATTTTTCGTCGGTTTTCTGCTGAATGGGAGCTTTTTCAGATGATAAGCGGCGGCAAGCGCAGATGAATGAGTACCGCCGTAACAGTTGTATATATAGATCAACATACTCACCCTCTTAAATGTCTTTAGTTTTAATGTGACCCAAATAGACAATCTTATTTATACCGTGTTTCCAAAACTTCTTTAACAGCTGAGACATACGCTTGGAACGTCTCATTTTTAGAACTTGCCCGCGTCCACAGGCCGAACTCCGAAAAAAAAGCCTCTCGTTGAGGCGTGCTGATTTCCAATTGAATGCTTTGACCTGTTTTGCATTGATTATTGATATTTTCGGGATTTCCCCCTGCAAGCCGGTGGCTTGAGCTGACCAGCTCCGCTGAAAAACCTTTGGTCTGCAGCGCTCTGACAATCGCTTTCGCCCCTCCGGTATCCGTTCCCCCCACAAGCGTATGTTCAACGATGTCATGATATCCATGAAAAGCCAGCGTATAGTTGTGCTCATTGACCGCTTTGACGGCCTGCGGTTCATCAAAATTGTTGCTTGTGATGTGAAGATCCCAGTTTTGCGAGGGTTTGATTCCTTCGAATAAGTAAGTGGAATAATCGGCGCTGAAGGCGCGGACAAGTTCACTGACACCTCCTTCGATTCCTCCGCCGTGCGGCGAAAGAATCAATAGTTCGGTGCCCATGTCTGTATATTCGATTTGATAATCTTCTCCTTCTGTTTCATGTTCGGCAAGCTCGGCAAAATTGGCGTATTTGTCTGCGGATGAAGCGACGCTTTGCAGCGGAAATTGAAAGATGACCGTTAAGCAAATTCCCGTGACTAACCAGATGATGCAACGATTTTTCATCAATGGGTTCCATTCTTCCTGCACCGTTAAGAAACTCCTTTTATCGTGTATTTTGTTGCGAATATCACGTGATATCATGTTTCGGCCGGGATGAGAGAATTTCAATAAATGGTAAAATATTACTTCTTTTCGTCACCCAGTTGCCATTTTATATAAGAAGAACAGCATAACGAAAGCGACCTTTACCTTATTTTTCATCAGCGGCCGGCACGTGTTCCCGGAAGCACGGAATCTTTCGGCATACAGTATTTTTATATCGATTGCCTCAGACGGGACAGGTGCCTTCAGATCAAGCAAAGCCTATAGAAGGAAGCACAGGTTCGGTGCAGCGGTTTGAAGAGGGACAAAGTCTCCCTGTCTTTATATGATATTTTGAGCCTCTCTGACAGGAAATTCTCTAAAAAAATGCAAATAAAAAAGAAACGGACGATTCCGTTCCTTTCTTCGAGAGACGATCATTTTTTATAGAAAGCGCTCCGGCCTGCTCGTTCAACCAGGGAAGGGAAGAGCTGGTAGAGTTTGCTGACGCCGTTCATCCAGCCTGGAAGATTGATTTCGCGCTTGTTCGTCATCATTGCCGAGACGACTTTCTTAGCAACCTGATCCGGATCAAGCATCCATCTCTCGACGTTTTTGACATAATCCCCTTTTTTATCGGCCGTCTTGAAAAAGTCGGTTTGAATCGGTCCAGGATTGACCGTTGTCACGTTGACCCCTGTCTCGGCAAGCTCCATTCTCAAGCTGTTTGAATACCCGAGCACCGCATGCTTTGTTGCCGCATAAAGGCTTGACTTGGGCGTCGCTAACTTGCCCGCTTGTGAGGCGATGTTGATAATATGGCCTTTGTCTTGCCTGATCATATGCGGGAGTGCCATTTTCGTGCAGGCGATCAGACCGAATACGTTGACCTCAAACATCGCTTTCATATCTTCAAGGGAAGCGTCAAGCGCATTTTCGAAAATACCGAATCCCGCGTTATTGACAAGAATATCAACCGGACCGGCCTCTTGGAACGCCGCTTCAATGTCATCCGTCCGGCTGACGTCCAATGCGATGATGCGGCATTTTGCACCGGTTTCATCGGCGATGTTTTGCTTCAAAGCCATGAGACGGTCTCTTCTGCGCGCAGCCAGAATGATCTCGGCTCCTTCCTTGGCGGCATGGTATGCGATCCGTTCGCCAAGCCCTCCTGAAGCCCCTGTAATCATCACGTTTTGCTCTTTCAATTTTTGCTGCATGTTCGTCACCTACTTTGCATAATAGTAATCGATTCCATCGGCCGTTTCTGCTCCGATCCTCCCTTGGGATTCCAAATCGTCAAGCTGTCCAATCGTTTCTGACATCGTTAAGAACAACTCTTTTTCATAGACTGCAGGGAACAGTTTTTGACATATCTGATAAGGTGAATGCGGTTTTTCAGTAAGGATGCGGTACACCTCTTCGGCTCTGTTTCGCTGCTTTTCCAGCCTTTTGGCGACAAGCTCATTCACTTTTGTGATGTCCTCCCCGTGGCCGGGATAAATAATGTTGAGCGGAAGCTCCCGGAGCCTGCCGAGCGATTTCAAATAGTCCAGCAGCGGAGTCGGGCGTTTTTTCCCTTTTTGCGGCACTTCCAGAAGCGGATTTGAAGAAGACGGCTTTAACAGCAAGTCTCCCCCTAGCATGCTTCCAAGCTCTTCATGATAAAGGACAATATGTGAAGCGGCGTGTCCGGGCGTCTCAAGAACCCGCCACCCTTCAAGCCCGTCAATTTGCGCGCCTTCTGAAACGGTCTCTGTCAATGTCCGATGACACGAAAACCGGTACGACGCTTTTACTGTAAGGCCCGGTGGCTTCATATCGCCGGGAACGCCGAATCGCTGAAACAGGTATGTAAAAAAGGCCTTTTGTTTTTCAATAAAATCGGGATTTTGGCTGATATACGGTTCATTGAACGGATGGCCGATGATGTTGATCCCTGCGGGGAATTCGTCCAGCAGTCCGGCGTGATCAGCGTGATGATGGGTCAGAACGACCTGGTCGATATCGTTTAATGACAGTCCCTGGCCGGCCAGCTCTTTCTTCAAAACGGCAGCCGCCTCCTTTGTGTTGGGCCCGGCATCGATCAGAGTGAGCGCCTCGCCTCTGACCAAATAAATGTTGACGTCTCCGACTGCAAACGGAGTCGGCAATGATATAGGAATGATGCTTGCGTCTTTCATCTTTTGATTCTCCTCATCCTGCGAATTGATGTTGATCATATTTTACCTTTTTCTCCCGCGCATGTCATTTTTGCTTCAAATGCCTGTTGACATTTCATCATTCCTCATAGCATAATGAACAACAAATATATGCAGGTAAATGAACGAAGACGCAATGAAGAGGAATAGTAAACGAGCAATGGCGAAAGAGAGTGAAATCCACGGCTGAAAGATTTCACAGCCCGCTTGCCTGTTGAACCTGCCCTCAGAGCGCTTAGGCAAACCTAAACGTATCCCGCGTTACGGGGCAAGAGCTGAGCATGTATATGCTAATGAAGGTGGTACCGCGAAACCTTTTCGTCCTTTGTGAAGACGGAAAGGTTTTTTTATTTTTTTAGAAGGAGGAATTCATAATGAAACGAATGGGATTTATCGGAGCCGGTTCGATGGCTGAAGCGATGATTAAGGGGCTTGTCAAAAGCGGTGCGATGGAGCCGGAAGCGATATTCGTTACGAATCAGTCGAATACGGCCAGACTTCGTGAATTAAGCGAGACATACGGGGTATGCGGAGAAGCCGATACGGCAAAAGTCGCCGCCCGTTCGGATACACTCGTTTTGGCAATGAAGCCGAAGGACGCGGCGGACGGAATGGCCGCACTCCGCCCCTATTTGCGAAAAGATCAGCTGCTGATTTCAGTCCTTGCAGGCATTCCGATTCACACGATCCAGCACTATGCCGGGCTTGAGCTGCCAGTTGTAAGGGCCATGCCGAATACATCGGCCGCCATTCAAAAATCAGCCACAGCCTTTGCGGCAAGCCCGCTCGTGACGAAAGAGCAGATGCGGGAAGCGGCTGACCTCTTTGCGACAGTCGGAAGCGTTGCAATCGTTGAGGAATCTGCCCTTGATGCGGTGACAGCCGTAGCCGGAAGCGGGCCCGCTTTTGTTTATCGATTTGTCGAAGCCCTGCAGGCGTCGGCTGCGGAATTGGGGCTTCCTGAAGAAACGGCGAAACAGCTGATTATCGATATGATGTCAGGTGCGGCTCAAATGCTTGAAACCGGCAGGAATCCTTCTGTCATGAGAAAAGAGATCACAAGCGCCGGAGGCACAACGGAAGCAGGCCTTCGGGTGCTTGACGGCCATCAGTTTGAACAGATTGTCATATCCTGTGTCAAAGAAGCGGCGAATCGTTCTGCGGAAATCAGGGATATGTTCGCGGCCAAAATTTAAAAAACCGGGAGACAGCGTTTCGCTTGTTCCCGGTTTTTCCCCAAGCGGTCCCGTCCGTATATTTAGAGAAGCTTGTGTATCGCCAGCCGGAGAATATCGGGCAGCTTTCCGAATGAAAACGGCACATGGAGGCGTTCAGTCCATTTATGAGGGTCTTTCCCGGCCGGCCCGATATTGATGACCGGCACAAACAGTGCGTTTTCTCGTCCTTTAGGCAGTGAATAGCCGTTTTGAAACAGCGGCATATTGGATGTGAACGCATCGACAGACTGCTTTTGCAGCTGAAGGTAGCTTAAATCGGACAGGCCGGGAAAATATTGGACTTCTGTAAATTCAATACAGTACCTGTCGGACGCATACTGCTTCACTTCTTTCATCACCTTGCGGATCAAAGGATCGTCCTTTGAAGAAACAGCCGGATAAAACGGCGGACTGTAAAACAGAACGATCATCGGAGCATCTTCTTTACAGAGTGAAGCCAATTCAGAGACGATTTTCGTTGAAAAATCGCGGTCTCCAAGCTCGCCCCTGTTGGCAAATGCAAAGTTAAGTATGCTTTCCGCCTCGGGCTTCCCGGCCTTTTCCTTTGCTTTGTTCCACAGCTCCTCAAACGTCAGCACGGAAACGGTCGGGTTCATTGGCGTGAATGCTTCAAACCGCTGATATTCGGCCGTTTTACGCTCAATATTTGTTTGAATATTGGCGGCCGCTTCCTTGGCTGTGTCGAGCAGCATGTGATGGAGCTCGGCGGCGGAACGTTGCATCATCAGCACATTAAAGAGCGACACCGCTGCGTGAGGAGTCTGAACCGAGTACGCCTCCTTCAAATCTTTTTGCATCAGATTGGCCGGGGGAGGCGTCACCTCTCCGTCCGCTTCTTCGCAATAGTCGACGTTTAATTCGAGCAGCCTGTTGATTTCGGACACCATTAAATTCGCATTCACCCCTGCAAACGGCTCGCCGACATGCGTCTCAACCCCTTTGCAGAAAAATCCGGCAAGCGCTTTGCCGATGCTGCCTGAATAGACGTACTGCTTCTGATCTCCCGGATGTTTTTCAAACATCGGCTCACAATTTAAGCACGATGTATAATGAAGGCCAAATTCCTCTTCCAAAGCTTTCAGTGCGGGTACTGCTTCAAGCATCCCCTGTGAATTGACTTCTTCGTCCGGAACCGTAATTAATAGAAGGTTTCCGTCAAATTCTCCGTTCATCGCCCGTTCCAGCATCGAAAATTGAACAGCAAGGCCCGCCTTCATGTCCATGCTTCCCCTTCCAAACAGCCATTCACCGCTTTCCAAGTCTCTTCTGACCCGTTCGGGCAAAAGTTCTTTTTTATCATTTAATACATCCATGAGTTCCGGGACTTTACATGCCATATGTTTGAATTCTCCGTAGTCTGCCGTATCGACCACGTCAAAATGGCTCAAGAGGAGCACCGTATTTGATTTTTCTTCCTTTTTAACGAGGGCGGTTAGAAAATAACGCCCGTCTTCCATCGGGTGAAGCTTTAAATATTCAGGATTCTTTTGAAAGTACGAACGGTCCTTTAATATATCATGCATATACTTCGCAAGCGCCACTTCTCCGGCCGTGCATGAGATGCTTTCGTATTGAACTAGAGAAATGAGCAGCTGTTTCAGTTCTTCCACTGTCTGCCACTTCATAAAGCAACCCCCCTCTTTCGCTGTTTTCCGCAGGTGTATGCGATATCGTATTTAGTAAAAAATAGAATGTGAACAACTTTATTGTACTGAACATTCTTATATATGGAAATGACTTGAGCAGTTTATATGACGAGGATGGACAGAATTGGTATAATCGAGGCGAAAACTTACGGGAGGCGAAAAAATTTGAGTAATCGAAAACTGTTCACACCATGGAGTTTAAAAGGAGTTACACTAAAAAACCGGATTGTCATGTCGCCGATGTGCATGTATTCCTCCCATGAAAAGGATGGAAAAGTGCAGCCGTTCCACATGACCCATTACATCTCCCGCGCCGTCGGACAAGTCGGACTGATCATGGTAGAAGCTACCGCCGTCACCCCAGAGGGAAGAATTTCCGATCAGGATCTCGGGATATGGGATGACGCGCATATTGACGGACTTGCCGCATTAACGTCACAAATCAAGCCGTACGGCAGCAAAACGGCGATTCAGCTGGCGCACGCCGGAAGAAAAGCCGAGGTCGAAGGCACAATCTACGGGCCTTCAGCTCTTCCTTTCGACGAAAATTCGCGAATACCTGTTGAAATGACAAAAGAAGACATAAAAGAAACCGTTCAGGCTTTCAAAAAAGGAGCTGAACGCGCGAAAGCCGCCGGCTTTGACATCATTGAGATTCATGGAGCCCACGGATATTTGATCAACGAATTTTTATCACCGCTTTCCAACAAACGTGAGGATGAATACGGAGGATCACCGGAAAACCGCTACAGGCTGCTTCGCGAAGTCATCGACGCTGTAAAAGAAGTCTGGGACGGACCATTGTTCGTACGCGTTTCAGCTTCAGACTACAAAACAAAAGGCCTTGATGTCGCCGATTATGTCGGTTTCGCCAAATGGATGAAAGAACAGGGCGTTGATTTGATCGATGTCAGCTCCGGTGCCGTCGTACCTGCCGACATTAACGTCTTCCCGGGCTACCAAGTCGGCTTCGCCGATACAATTCGCGCCCAAGCCGAAATCCAGACAGGTGCAGTCGGGTTGATCACAAGCGGCCTTCAAGCTGAGGAAATCCTCCAAAATGGACGCGCAGATCTCATTTTCGTTGCGCGAGAGCTGCTGAGAGATCCATACTGGCCGAAAACCGCTGCCAAACAGCTGAACACAAAAATTGAAGGACCTGTTCAGTACGACAGAGCCTGGTAAGTTGCTGATATCCCGCCTCAAGGCGGGATATTTCTTTTTTTCAAACTCGTGAGAAACGAACATCCTTGTTCGTGCGTCTTTCCTAATAGAACACCATATACAGAGAGAGGATGACCTCTATGACCATAACGGAAAGAATATATACAGTTGAAGGATGCATGTTTTACACAAAGCAGAGAAAAGGAAAAAAGAACGCAACCATTATTTTTGAAGCGGGCTACGGTTCTTCTTCAAAAACTTGGCAGCCCATTTTACCCGATATAGACGAAGATCTCGGCTTGTTTGCATACGATCGTGCAGGCCTTGGCAACAGCGGGCAGGCAAGCAGCAAAAGAACAGCGGATCAGATGGTGAAGGAACTGAAAGCGCTGCTTGCAGCAGCAGGCGTCAAACCGCCCTACCTGTTTGTCGCCCATTCGTTCGGCGCCGTCATTGCAAGGTTGTTTGCAAGCCGGTACAGCGATGAAGTCATCGGCATGGTGCTGCTTGATCCCGCTTGTGAAGATCAGGAGGAAAAAGTGCTACCACTTCTTCCGGAAGCATTAAAAGAAGACTACAGCAAACAGTTTTCGATCGAAGGGTCCCATGAGGACTTTCAACATAGCCTGGACATTCTAAAGCAGGAAAAGAAACACCTCGGTTCGGTCCCTTTGCTCGTCCTTTCGGCGGGAAAAAGAACGGAGGCGGCGAAACAAGCTCATCACGAGTGGCTGAAGCTTCACAGCAGACTGCTGTCTCTTTCCCATCAAAGCGGCTGGATTCAAGCGAAAAACAGCTCGCACTTAATCCATCATGATGAGCCCCACATCGTCCAGCTTGCGATCTATGATGTGTGGTATGCCGCACAACAGCAAACATACGCTTATCAAGCCGCCAATTAAATCAAAAACCAGCAGACATTCTGCTGGTTTTTGGTTATTTTGTTTCACGGTGAATCGTGTGTCTTTTCAGACGCGGAGAATATTTTTTCAATTCCAGGCGATCCGGATTTGTACGTTTGTTTTTTGTCGTAATATAATTGCGGTCCCCTGTTTCAGTACACGCCAATGTAATTTTGACTCTCATGTTGTCCTCCTTATCAAAACGTAATGATTACGCTTTATTATACATCATTTTAGAACCGTGTCAACAAAAAAAGCTTCCCGTCCCGCATTGTCGGAACAAAGAAGCTTCGAATGCCAATTAAGTTCTTTTAATCTCATGCTCATAAAAATCAAAAGCTGCCACGGTATCAGGAAAGATCGCTTTCGCTTCATTGACCAGTTCAAGCACGTTTTCCCCCTGGTATCTTGCACTGATATGGGTTAAAATCAGTTCTTTTGCGCTGGCCTCCCGCGCTGTTTCCGCCGCTTGTTCTGAAGTGCTGTGATAATAGTCTCCGGCAAGCTCCCTGTCACCTTTCGCAAATGTTGCTTCATGGATGAGGACATCGGCTTTTTCGGCAAGCTTCTTCACATTCTCGCATGGTCTCGTATCTCCGGAAAAAGCGACAATCCGCCCTTTTTTCGGCGGTCCGATAAAGTCTGCACCGCGAATCTTCCGGCCGTCTTCCAATGTGACCGTCTCCCCGTTTTTCAGCTTTTGATAAACAGGGCCAGGCGAGACTCCGGTCTCTTTCAGCGCTTCGGCGTCAAGTGCGCCTGGAACATCTTTTTCCTGCACGCGGTATCCAAAAGCGGGGATGCCGTGAGATACGCTTCTCGCCGTCACGATAAACTGGTCATCTTCAAAGACTGTCCCTTCTTCAATCTCCTTAATCACAAGCGGGTATGTGACATTCGTCCCCGATACGTCAAGCGCCGTTTCAAGAAACGTTTTGATTCCTTGCGGTCCGTACACGGTCAGCGGACCTTCCCCTCCCTGGAAAGAGCGGCTGCTGACAAGACCCGGAAGCCCGTATACATGATCGCCGTGAAGATGGGTAATAAAAATCTTTTCAATTTTTCTGGGCTTGATCGATGTATGTAAAATTTGATGCTGTGTGGCCTCCCCGCAGTCAAACAGCCAAACAGACCGCCTTTCTTCTAAAAGCTTCAATGCAACGGATGTGACATTCCTCGTTTTTGCTGGGATGCCTGCTCCCGTTCCTAAAAATAATAACTCCAATATCCTTTCCTCCTGCTAAAAACTTCATCTATCACAAGCATACAGGAAGTCTGACAAAAAAGAAACGCCGGCTTCACGCCAGGCAATGCAACTAAATACCCTGCCCGTTTTCAGTAAACTTTTCATACGATTCGATCTCAAATGTTTGCTTTAAGGGATTATTAGCTTTAAAATGAAGAAAATAAACTTAGCTTCGAATAAAGTGAGGTACGTTTAATTGAAAAAAGATCAAATGGAACCAAAAGCAGTTATCGTAATATTTGGCGCAACAGGGGATTTGGCAAAACGAAAACTATATCCTTCTATCCACAGGCTCTACGAAAACGGACAAATCGGGAATGAATTCGCGGTTGTCGGAGTCGGCAGACGCCCTTGGACAAATGAAGACTTTCGCAGTACCGTACAGCAATCGGTTTCGAAGTTTCCATTAAACGAAAAGGATGTGGATGAGTTTACATCTCACTTCTACTATCATCCTTTTGATGTTACAAATTCCGGCTCATACCGGGAATTGAACGAACTTTTAGAGAAGCTGGAAAGTACATATGATATTCCGAATAACCGGATGTTTTACTTGGCGATGGCTCCTGAATTCTTCGGAACGATTGCAAAGTTCCTAAAATCAGAGGGTGTCACTTCAACAACAGGCTGGTCAAGGCTCGTTATCGAGAAGCCTTTCGGGCATGATCTGCCGAGCGCAAAAGCCTTGAATCAGGAAATCCGTGAAGCCTTTACAGAAGATCAAATCTATCGGATTGACCACTATCTAGGAAAGCAAATGGTACAGAACATCGAAGTCATCCGCTTTGCCAACGCGATTTTTGAGCCGCTTTGGACAAACAGATACATCTCGAACATTCAAATCACGTCAAGTGAAGATTTGGGTGTGGAAGACAGAGCGAGATATTATGAAAAATCTGGTGCGCTTCGAGACATGGTTCAAAACCACATTCTTCAAATGGTGGCGCTGCTTGCGATGGAACCGCCGATCAAGCTGAACACGGAAGAGATCCGCAGCGAAAAAGTGAAGGTGCTCCGAGCTCTTCGTCCGATTCGAAAAGACGAAGTCGATCAATTTTTTGTGCGCGGCCAGTATGACGCGGGCGTCGTTGACGAAAAACAGGTTCCGGCTTATCGCGATGAGCAAAATGTAGCAAAAGAGTCGAATACGGAAACGTTCGTTGCCGGCAAACTGCTGATCGACAACTTCAGATGGGCCGGTGTGCCGTTCTACATCCGGACAGGCAAACGGATGCAGAAAAAATCGACGCAGATTGTCGTCCAATTTAAAGACATTCCGATGAATCTTTATTACGGAAACGGCAACACGATGCATCCTAACCTGCTGGTGATCCATATTCAGCCGGATGAAGGCATCACCCTTCATCTAAACGCAAGGAAGCTTGGAGGCGGCACTTTTGCCCAGCCGATCAAGCTCGACTACTGCCATAACTGCGGGGACGGCATCAACACTCCTGAAGCTTATGAAAAGCTGATTTTGGATTGTTTGCACGGAGACGCGACAAACTTTGCCCACTGGGATGAAGTTGCGCTTTCCTGGAGTTTTGTTGATGCGATTTCTCAAAACTGGGAGGAAAACAAAACCCTTTCCCCTAACTATGAGGCGGGCTCTATGGGGCCGAAAGCTTCTGATGACCTGCTCGCAAAAGACGGCTTTCATTGGTGGCCGCTTTAATAAAAAACAGCCTTCGCATTGAAGGCTGTTTTTTATTTATGCTTTTAAGGCCTGCATTTCTTCCGGATGGCTTTTGTCCCGCTTCCACATCAGCTGAAGGACGAACAGCAGAAGGAATATGCCGAGACCGATTATGTCGGAATAGCCCTCCGGATAAATCAGCAGGAGACCGCTCGCAGCCGCCAGTATTCTTTCAAACCAGAACACTTTTCTCATCCAGAATCCGATCATGCCCGCACCGATGGCTATCATTCCGGACAATGCGGTAAAGATCACCCAGAGAATTTCATACCAATGCGCGTCAATCATGAGTAGCTCCGGAGACAGGACGAATATATACGGGATGATAAAAGCGGCAATCGCAAGCTTTGCTGAATTGATCCCCGTTCTGATCGGCTCTCCTCCCGCAACACCGGCGGCGGCAAATGCTGCCAACGCAACGGGCGGCGTAATGTCAGCTACGATACCGAAATAAAACACGAACAAGTGGGCCGACAGATCAGGAACATTCAGCAAAATCAAGGCTGGTGCGGCAATCGTCGACGTAATCACATAGTTTGCCGTCGTCGGCGACCCCATTCCGAGAACGAGAGCGGCAATCATTGTCAAAAAGAGCGAAGGCAGCAATGCGCCTCCTGCCAAATCGAGCAGACCGTTTGCAAGTTTAAGGCCGAGGCCCGTCTTTGTGACGACTCCGACGATGATGCCGGCGGCAGCCGTTGCCGCCGCAACGGAAAGCGCCATTCTCGCTCCTTCCGCGAGAGCCAGCACAATCCCTTTAAGGCCCATTCGCGTTTCCCTGTTGAACAAACCGACCAGAATCGCCAGAACGATCGAATACAAAGCGGCATGCATGACCGTAATACCCGACATTAACAAAACGACAACCGAAACGATCGGAAGCAGCAAATAAATCTTTTTGAATACTTCCTTGCGGTTCGGCATTTCTTCTTTCGTTAAACCGCGCAAGCCGAGGCGCTTCGCTTCAAAGTGCGTCATAATCCAGATGCCCGTAAAGTACAAAACAGCCGGGATCATCGCGGCTTTCGCGATATCCCAGTACGTAATGCCTCCGCCGATGAACTCAACCATTAAAAAGGCGGCGGCTCCCATGATCGGAGGCATCAGCTGTCCGCCGGTAGATGCGGAAGCTTCGACTGCACCGGCAAATTCTTTTTTATAGCCCAGTTTTTTCATCATCGGAATCGTAAACGATCCGGAAGTGACGACATTGGCAACAGAGCTTCCGCTGATCGTTCCCTGAAGCGCGCTTGAAAAAATCGCGACTTTTGCCGGTCCGCCCGTGCTTCGTCCGGCGATCGCCACAGCAAGATCATTAAAATACTGTCCCACACCTGTCCTGACAAGAAATGAACCGAAAAGGATGAACAGGAAGATGAATGTCGAGGACACAGCAAGCGGCGTGCCCAAAATTCCTTCCGTCGTAAAATACATCGTCTGAACGAGCCTTTCCAGCGTCAGGCCGTTGTGAGACAAAAAGCCCGGCAGATACGAGCCGTAAAGGCCGTACAAAAGAAACAGGGCAGCGATGATCGTAATCGGCAGTCCGACAGCACGTCTCGTCGCTTCCAATACGAGCAGGACGGCCAACAGCCCGACATAAAAATCAGTTTCCGTGATCAATCCGATCCCGCCTACAATCGTTTCATAATTGGCGACCCAATAAGCGCCGACACCCGCTCCTAATACGGCTAAGATTGCGTCATACCAGGCGACTTTGAATTTGCCGGTCTTCCGTAAACCTTTTGTCGCCGGAAACAATAAAAAAATCAGACCGAGCGCAAACCCTAAATGAACCGACCTTTGAATTTGAGCCGGAAAAACGCCAAAAATGGCTGTGTATAATTGAAACAAAGAAAAAGCGAGCAGGCCGGCAAATGCAATAATCCCCGTCAACCCTTTGAGCTTTCTCGTGCCCGCTTCAGGATCGTATTTCTCCAGCAGTTTCTGCTGATCTTTTTCCGAAAGCTGCTCAGTCATTGATCTTCACTCCCCTCAGTTGTTGCAAGACATTTAGTTTTCGGACACTCATCCTTGTCCATGTGCCGGGGCTGATGTACCGCTTTAACTCATGTTCAGCGCCTGAATACTTGATCCTGTGATTCGCCCTCACCCTTCCGATCCGCATATCAATGAACGGAAAGGTCCTCTTCATGTCCGAAATGGTGTAGACACCGTTATTGATGACGAGCCTTTCACCTTGCTCCGCGTTTGCGGGCATTCCGACGGCCGGATCATGATAGGTCAGAGCGGTCTGCCGAATCATTCCTTTTTCCCACACATACGATTCGATCACTTCTGTCCGATGGATGGAATGCGTATAAATCACATCAAAGCTTTTCTTCTTTTGGAGGGGAAGAAAAGCGATGATCTCGCCGCTGTCCTCTTTCTCGAACACGACAGCGGTCT
Organism: Bacillus sp. LB7; assembly: GCF_030449715.1. Lineage (NCBI taxonomy): Bacteria > Bacillati > Bacillota > Bacilli > Caryophanales > Bacillaceae > Bacillus > Bacillus sp. LB7. The sequence continues at coordinate 112,322 of NZ_JASGCA010000001.1, read as the reverse complement.
GATAAGGAATCAGGCATGCCGCTGCAAAAGCGGCAATGATCAGCGCCGGCACAAGCCGTTTTACCATTTTAAATTTCCCCATTTTTCCAAATCCCCTGCCGAATAGAAAAACGATAGACCGATGTTTCATTGCAACGGTCTATCGATTGTCCGGACTTGTTCATTGTTTATCTGCCTGCGGCTTTACGATTTTTCTATCCCTTTTTCTTTGAAATATTTAGCCGCTCCCGGATGAATTTCAATATCGCCCAATCCTTCAAGCGCGGTTTCAGGCTTGATAAACTCGCCTTTGGCATGATTGATTTTATCGGCTTCAAACAGCGCTTTCGTCATTTTATAGACGGTGTCCTCATCCATCTTGTCGGATGCGACGAGCATCGCTTTGACAGCGACCGTGTTCACATCGCTGCCGATGCCGTAGGTGCCTTTTTTGATCGTATCCTCCGCATAGAACGGATACTTTTCCATCAGCTTTTCCTGCTTGTCTTTTTCAATATTTAAAATTTTGATTTTATTTTGCGCAGAAAGCCCTTCGACAGCGCCGGTAGGCGTTCCAGCCGTGATAAAGGCGGCATCGATCGCGCCTGACTGAATGCCGTCGGTCGACTCTTCAAAAGACAAGTTTTGCGGTTTGATGTCGTCAAAAGACATCCCGTGAACCTCCAAAATCTGCTTGGCATTAATATTGACCCCTGCACCCGCAGCGCCCACGGAAACCGTTTTGCCTTTTAAATCTTCAATCGAATTGATTCCGCTTTTTTCCGTTGTCACAATCTGTACAGTTTCAGGATACAGGGCGGCAATCGCCTTGATTCCGTCAATTTTTTCTTTAAACATTTCTTTGCCTTCTATGGCATAAGTGGCAATGTCCGTCTGAGAAAAAGCGACCTCAGCTTCCCCTTTTTGCAGAGTTGCCATGTTTTCAGCAGAAGCCCCTGTAGTCTGCGTCGTAAATTTGTCTCCTGTTGCATCCTCCCAAAGGTTTGCAAATTGACCGCCGAGCGGATAATATGTACCGCCGGTTCCCCCTGTCAGCAGACTGTAGCTTTCTGATCCTTTTGACGCAGATCCGCCGTTCTTATTTCCTGATGCATTGCCGCTTCCGCACGCTGCCAATCCCATGACAAGCGTCAGCAGCAGTACAATCCATGAAAAGCTTTTCCACTTTTTCATTCATTCTCCCCCTTTGCTTGTTGGACAAATAACAATCCTATCGTACCACGAAAAATGTATTAGTTGTCAATATATTGTTTTATTTCTAATTATTTAGTTAATTTTATGAGCAGCTGGTTCTGAATATGCGTACGGCCCCGGAAATTCCCGTCCGCTAAAGCGATGGTAGCCCACGATCCCCTCGGAGGACAAGCATGCCGGAAGATTGCATGACAAAACAAAAAACCCGCGGTTATGCAGGTTTTTCATTTCCGAACATGGACGCTGGAAAACACAAACTTGTCGTAGCGATGCCTTGCAAAAGAATATTCAAACGGTTCCCCTGTATTTAAAAAAGCGACCTGTTCAACTTCAAGAACCGGATCGTCAGGGGCACATTCCAAGTGCTCTCGGTCGAGCGCATTCGACTTATCCGCCCTGATCTTCCGGTGCGAGCCGGCGATTGTCAGTTTCAGCGTCTCGGTGATGTGCCGGTAAACGGAGCCGTGAAGGACGTCTTCATTTAATTCAGAGATGACATTCGAAGGCATGTACGTTTCTTCAATGACATACGGTTCGCCTTCAACCTTTCTGAGCCTGATGATATGATACACCGGAACGGTCTTTTCGATTGACAATTGCTTAGCCACTTCATCTGAAGGGAATTCAACATCAAATTGAATGATGCGGCTTTCGATTTGTTTATTGGCGAGAAGCTTGGTCAGCCCGAGGTTTTCGCGGTCTGTCACACTGACGGGAAGCTGCTGAATCGATGATTTTACAATGAAGGTGCCGTGTCCGCGCTTGCGGTACAGCATGCCTTCTGACACGAGAATATCGAGGGCTCTTTTCATCGTCATTCTGCTGCAGGAAAATTCTTTGGCGAGAGAAAGCTCATCAGGTATGGGCTGATCAATCGGATAGTATTCTTCCTGAATCCGCCTCCTCATTTCGTTTGAAATATATTCGTATTTTCTCATGTTTTAACCACCATTACTAAGGATTCTGTATGCTTGTAACACCTTCCTTATCATTATATCGGTTTTGAAGCGGAAATAAAAAGATGGCCAAGCAGACCATCTTTTAGACCGAGTCCTTTTTAAAAACCGTTGTTCTCGGCAAGTTTCTTAAACCAGTATCCGCTTTTTTTAATCGTTCGTTCGCCGTTTTGGTCAAGGTTGACAGATACAAATCCGTAGCGGTTTTTATAGGCGTTTGTCCATGACCAGTTGTCCATGAATGTCCAAAGGTGATAGCCTTTGACATTCGCTCCTTCCTGAATCGCTCTGTGCACCCATTTTAAGTGTTCTTCGATAAACGCAATTCGGTAGTCATCGCGGATTATGCCGTCTTCGCCGCGGAAACGCTCTTCTCCTTCAACACCCATTCCGTTCTCAGAAATAAAGCATTCAATATTTCCATAGTTTTCTTTGACATTCATTAAAATATCATAGATTCCTTTTTCGTATATTTCCCAGCCGCGGTGGCGGTTCATTTTTCGTCCGGGCATTTCATAATGGTCAAAAAAATGCTCCGGCATAAAAGGCGCGTCCGGATGAGGCATGTGCTCCTTCGCTTTCACCCGTCTCGGCTGATAATAATTGATGCCGAGCAGATCGACAGTGTGATTTTTGATCAGCTCCAAGTCTCCTTCTTCCATGACAGGCAAATAGCCTTTTTCTTTTAAAATATCTGTTAAAAGCTGCGGAAACTCACCCTTGACGGCAGGATCAAGAAACGACCGGTTAAAGAAAGCGTCGGCTATTTCAGAAGCTCTCACATCTGCCGGGTGCCGGCTTCGCGGATAGGATGGCGTTAAATTTAAAATGATGCCGATTTTGCCATCGCCTCCGAGTCTGCGGTAGGCTTCAACCGCCTTTGCGTTTGAAAGAATTTCATGGTATGCGACCTGGACGGCCTTTTCAAAGTCGATAATGTTCGGATAGTGAAAATCGTATAAATAGCCGCCTTCAGCGGGAACGATCGGCTCATTGTGGGTAAACCATTTTTTCACGCGATCCCCGTACAGCCGAAAGCAAGTTTCCGCGTATGAAACAAAGTGATCGACGACTTGCCTGTTTTCCCACCCGCCGATATGCTGGAGCGCAAGCGGCATATCAAAATGATAAAGGTTGACAAAAGGCTCGATCCCAGCCGCCAGCAGCTCATCGATGACTTGGTTATAAAAGGAAGCTCCTTCCTCGTTCAGCCTGCCTTTTCCTTCAGGAAACAGACGGGCCCACGAAATGGAGAAACGAAAAGAGTTGTGGCCGAGCTCCTTCATCAGCTGAATATCATCTCTGTAAGTCTCGTAAAAACGCGAAGTCTTCTCAGGGCCTACTCCGTCAAAAAATCGGGATGGCTCTTTTTCGTACCAGTGATCCCAAATGTTCTTTCCTTTGCCTCCTTCAGCCGCCGCTCCTTCAGTCTGGGTCGCGGACGCCGCCGACCCCCACCAGAAGCCTTTTGGAAAACGGTATTGAATTTGTTCTAGCTGCAGTTCTGTTTTTGACATGTCATCAATCTCCTTTTAAAGTCCTAGCGTTGTCTGATCTTGTTCCGCTGCATTGATTTCCTGCTCTTTTTTCATATTCATCCGGTCGATGAATGTCAAAAACGGGAACCAGATCATAAAGACAACGGCTAAATTCACAATCTGAAGAATGCCGCCGGCAAGCGAATTGGTCGCCATCATTCCGCTGATAAAAATCGGCACAGTCCAAGGAATCGTGACCCCGGTCGGCGGCGGCACAAGCCCGGACGCCATCGCGAAATACGTAATCAAAGTGACGATCATTGGCGAGATCACCCACGGAATAAAAATGAGCGGGTTCATGACGATCGGCAGACCGAAAATGATCGGTTCATTTACGTTGAAAATCCCCGGCGCCGCTCCGAGTTTTGCGACCTGCTTCATCTGCTTGCTCTTCATAAACAGCAGGATGGCAATAATCACGGCCAATGTCATGCCGGTTCCGCCCATTCCGACGGTGTACACTTCCATAAACTGCTTATTGATAATATGCGGAACTTCCCCTGTTGAGGTATAGCTATTCAAATTTTCGATCGAAAGCGTATTCCAGATCGGATCCATTACAGAGTTGATGATAATTTGCCCGTGGAGTCCGAAAAACCAGAGCAGCTGAGTAAAAAATATAGCAATCAAGGTCGGAATGATACCGCTTCCAAGGCCGACAAGCGGAGCCTGTACCAGGTTGTAAATTAAATCGTGCATATTCGTATTGAACGCTTGGGTTACAAGGATATTGATGACCAAGTAGACGGACAAGGTCATCACCGCAGGAATCAGCGCGGCAAAAGATTTTGCTACAGCAGGCGGAACGCCGGCGGGCATTTTGATCGTATAGTTTTTCTGGACAAAAAATCTGAAAATCTCCGCGGATGTAAAGGCGGTAATCATTCCGAGGAACATCCCTTTCGCACCGAGCCTGTCAATCGGGATGACGTCCGGAATCACTTCCCCGCCTTCGCCGTTTAATACAAACGGCGTCAGCAGAAGGAACGATGCCAAAGCGACGACTCCTCCAAAAACCGCTTCGACTTCATAAGTTTTGGACAAATAATACCCGATCCCGAACACGACGAAAACGGACATAATGCTGATCGTTGCGCTCGGCGCTATGCTTAAAGCCGACTGGAACGTTTCAAGCGCCGATTTGCTCATCATTTTATTGAGAAACGGCAAATTGGTTAAAACGACAATGATCGATCCGAAAATGGTGAGCGGAAAAGCCAGCATAAACGCATCCCTCAGCACGCCTAAATACCGGTTGTTATTCAGCTTCCCGGCAATCGGCACCAAGAGGTTGCTCAATTTTTCAAACATGGTCTCTTATCCCCCTTCGATTTTGCCATGCAGTGCGAATCATAGATTTTTCTCTTTGAACAATTCCAATAATTCGGACACAAGTTCCTTCATCGTCAGCGTCGACATCAAATGATCCTCCGCATGCAAGAGCAGCAAAGAGAACTCACTTTTTCCCCCGCCCGCTTCTTTTTGGATCATTTGAAAATGAATATCATGGGACTGCTGCAAATCGTCTTCAGCCAGGTGCAGCAGCTCCTCTGCTTTCTGAACGCTGCCGGCACGGTATGCCCTGATAGACTGAATGACTTTGCTGCGGGCGTTTCCGCTGTGAAGAATGAGCTGAAAGCAAATTTGTTCGCCTGTTAATTCATCAAGTTTTAATTTTTCCATCATCATCAATCTCCGATCAAGCTGAGCGCCTGTTCATAAGCTTTCTTTCCGTCTGCCATTCCGTAAGCCATCATATCAATCACATCAACCTTAGTACCGTACTGTTCTGCTTCCTTCTGCAGCTCGCCTTTTAAAAAGCTCATTTGCGGGCCGATGAGAACGACGTTTGCCTCTGCCATCTCTTTTTTCGCCTGGTCCTGTCCGACCGCCCAAATTTTTGCCTCGTCACCGATTGAATGCGCGTATTCCTCCATCTTGGTGACAAGGAGACTTGTCGACATACCCGAACTGCATGCAAGTAAAATCTTCTTCATCGTCATCTCCTCCTTTATTAAAACGCTTTCACACAACTATTATTATATCTTTTTATTTTTAAATGTCTAGACATTTAAAAATAAATGCATGTATTTATTTTGAATAATAAAAACCCCCTCTTCTTTCAAGAGGGGGGTTCAAACAAATTATCGGGCGTATTTTTTGAACAGCTGAACGGCTTCTTTAGGCACGTAGAAGGATCCATTGCTTTCAACAATCACGCTGTCTAATTCATATTCCTTTCCGTTGATTTTGATGAGGTTTTTGTTCACCGGCATTTCGGCTTTCGCTTTTTTGCGCGATGCGACAAGAACTGGATTAGCCGGATCTTTCTGATCGATCGTTACGCTGGCTCCGGCTTTTTTAAATGCCTGTTTTGCTTCGATAAATAATTCGTTTGTTAATTTGTCTAAGTTGAAGCCCATTGCTTTTGCCATCGTTTTGGCGATGTCGGTGTTATCGACGAGCCCCTGCGGCTTTTCGGGACCGTACGAATACAGGAAGACGTCTTCACCCGTATGACCGCCTGTTGTGAATCCGATATTGGCTCGGTTGCTGAGCAGCTTGGTGAATAATGAAGCCGCTTCTTTTTTGTTTTTCACGCTTTTCAGCTGTTCCTTCTCTGCCGGCGTTAAATTGTCAAGTCCGTAAAGCTTTGCCGCTTCTTCGATATTCGATAAGTCGTCTTTTAATTTGCCTGTAGCGCCTTCCACCGTCATTTTAGCCTTTTTCAGCGGATCGATATAAGCTGATACCGGCGTTGTGTCATAGCCTTTCGTCGTGTTGCTGTTGCCGATGGAGATGCCGCTGTTGCCGTGGTCGGAGACGGCAATAACCATTGTATGTTTGTCTTTTTTAGCGAATTCAAGCGCTTCTTTCACCGCGTTATCAAATGCCAATACATCGCTGATCATGCCTATCGGATCGTTTTGATGCGCTGCCCAGTCAGGCTTGCTTCCTTCCACGAATAAAAAGAAACCGTCCTTGTCTTTAGAAAGCGTCTGAATCGATTTTTTCGTCATCTCTGCAATCGTCGGCTGCTCTGGATGTGTTGCGCGGCGGTCCATGTCATACGCGAGATCGCGCTGTGAGAATGCGCCCCAAATTTTTTTCGATCTTGACTTGAGGAGCTGATCTTTCGTTTCTACGAAATCGTACTTTTTGTCTTTGAGCACTTTGACAAGATCTTCACCGTCTTTGCGGCTTTTATCATTTGTACCCGGTTGTAGCGATTCTTTTCCTCCGCCAAGGACAACGTCCATGTTTTGATAAACCTGCTGTTCACCGAGCACTTCAAAATTATTGCGGTCCTTATGATGGCCGGAATATCCGGCAGGCGTGGCATGCTGAATTTCAGAGGTTGCAATGATGCCGGTTGCTTTTCCCTTCTGTTTTGCGCCTTCCAGCACGTTAGCCACAGGCCGGTATTGATCTTTTTTACCGACCTTCTCGACACCTGGTGTATTCACCTTTGAAGGCAGCACTCCGATATAGGCAGAATTTGATTTTCGTCCCGTTGCCATTGCAGTTGCTGCAGGTGCAGAATCAGTGATCGCCGATTCTGCCGAATGCGTCCGGACACCGCCGCTGACAAGCTGGTCCATTGCGAGCGGTTCGCCTTTATACCAGCGTGCCAACGTTGTTGCAGAAGAGCTTGTTCCATCCATGACCATCATGATGACGTTTTTGACTTTCGGTTCTTCCTTTTTTTTCGCTGTTTCCATTGCCGCACTGCCTGTTCCCGCCGATCCTAAAGCGACTGCGCCTGCCAGTGTAATGCCGACGATTCTGTTGCGTAAGAAACCCATTCTTATTGTACTCCCTCCATAACCGCTTTTTGTTGACAAACCTACACTATCATTGCTATGTAAACAGCACTTTTGCTTTCTATTAATCTTATGTGAATTTTTTGGGGCTTATGATGAAAAGAAGGCATCCCGCCTTCTTTTCATCCTTTTCCCGCTTGGAATCCCGGGTATTTCGTCATCCCGCCATCCACATACAGCGTCAGGCCCGTCACATAGCTCGCTTCTTCGGATGCAAGCCAGGCTGCGCAAGCTGCAACTTCCTCCGGCTTTCCGATATACCCGATCGGAATCAATTCAACAACACCTTTTTTCAATTCGGGATCAGCGAATTTTTCGGCATTAATCGGCGTATCGATCGCACCAGGTCCGATCGCGTTTACCCGAATTCCTTTTGGGGCATATTCAAGGGCAAGAGTTTCTGTCAGCAGTTTTGCCCCGCCCTTACTTGCCGCATAATGGACAAAATGCGGCCACGGGATTTGCTGATGGACGCTCGACATATTGATGACCGAGCCTTTAATATGGTGGTCGAGCATATAGGCGATCGCTTCCCGGCATCCTAAAAACATCCCCGTCAAATTGGTTGATATGACGCGATTCCAGTCTTCCAGAGACAAATCCTCGGAAGGTACTTCATTTTCCACCCCGGCGTTGTTCACCATCACATCAACGGAACCGAATGAATCAACAGCCTGACTGATCAGCGCTTTTACATCGTCTTCTTTTGAGACATCCCCTTGAACAGCAATCGCGCGCGCTCCGCTGCTTTCTATTTTCTTCACCGTCTCTTCGGGATTTTCTTCTTCCTTGAAGTAATTGATCACTACATTGGCTTTTTCAGTACCGAAGCGAAGTGCCATCGCTTTTCCAAGACCTGTACCCGCCCCTGTGATTACGACCGTTTTTCCCTCTAAACTAGGATACATGGGTTGATTCCTCCTTTTGAAACTCTCTTTTGAGTAGGTTTCCACAGAACCGCTTAAACATGCATCCTTCTGAAAGCAAAAAAACCGCAAGCTTTTCAGCTTGCGGTTTTACATCTTATTTCATCCACTCAGTGTGGAAAATGCCTTCTTTATCTGTACGCTCATACGTATGGGCGCCAAAGTAGTCGCGCTGCGCCTGAATCAGGTTGGCCGGCAATGTAGCAGTGCGATAGCTGTCAAAATAAGCGAGAGCGCTTGAGAAGCAAGGTACAGGAATTCCTTGTTCAACCGCAAGGGAAATCGTTTTGCGGAGAGCTCCCTGATAGCCTTCAACGATATTTTTGAAGTACGGGTCAAGAAGCAGGTTGTCAAGCCCCGGATCGCGGTCATACGCTTCTTTGATTTTTTGCAGGAACGCCGCGCGGATGATGCATCCTCCGCGGAAGATCATCGCGATATCGCCGTATTTCAAATCCCATCCGTATTCTTCTGATGCGGCTTTCATTTGAGCGAAGCCTTGTGCGTAAGAACAGATTTTGCTCATGAAGAGCGCTTTTCTGACCGCTTCGATCAGCTCTTCTTTGTTCTCGGCGGCCGGTTTCGCTTCAGGACCTGTCAAAAGCTTGCTCGCTTTAACGCGCTCTTCTTTCATGGAAGAGATGAAGCGGGCGAAAACAGATTCCGTAATGATCGGAAGCGGAACGCCCAGGTCAAGAGCGCTTTGGCTCGTCCATTTCCCTGTGCCTTTTTGACCTGCTTTATCGAGGATGACATCAACAAGCGGCTTGCCCGTTTCCTCGTCTTTTTTCGTGAAAATATCAGCCGTGATTTCGATCAGATAGCTGTCAAGCTCTCCTTTATTCCACTCGGAGAAGACTTCGTGAAGCTCATCTGAAGACAGACCGACAATGTGTTTCAAAATAAAGTAGGATTCTGAGATCAGCTGCATGTCGCCGTATTCGATGCCGTTATGAACCATTTTTACATAATGGCCGGCGCCGTCAGGACCGATGTATGTCGTACACGGTTCGCCGTCCACTTTTGCAGAAATGGCTTCAAGAATCGGCTTGACAAGCTCATGGGCTTCTTTTTGTCCGCCTGGCATGATAGAAGGACCTTTCAAAGCGCCTTCCTCACCGCCGGAAACACCGGTGCCGATGAAGTGAATGCCGCTTTCGGCCAGCTCCCTGTTTCTTCTCTGCGTATCTTTATAATATGTATTTCCGCCGTCAATCAAAATGTCGCCTTTTTCAAGATGAGGCAGGAGCGATTGAATCGTTGCGTCTGTCGGTGTTCCAGCTTTGACCATCAACAGAATTTTGCGCGGTTTTTCAAGAGATTGAACGAACTCTTCAATGCTGTATGTACCGACAACGTTTTTGCCTTCGGCTTCTTTCAGAAACTCTTCTGTTTTCTCGCTTGATCTGTTGTAAACAGAAACCGTAAACCCGCGGCTTTCAATGTTTAAAGCCAAGTTTTTTCCCATTACTGCTAAACCAACTACACCTATTTGTTGTTTTGCCATGTCTAACGTCCCTTCTAAAGCGTTTAGCATTTTAGTTTAATTTTTATTTAAATTGAAATTACCACACTTTGACCTACATTTTCAAGCTATTGATCTTGTCTCTCGTCCTGGAAAAAATCTTTGTTAAAGCTTGTTCCGCTCGTCTTGCTTTCTTTTTTCACGATCCTGATCCCTCTTTTGATGAGGTCTGTTCCATATTTTTCATTCAATTCGGCCATCACTTTTTGGATCGGCTCATCTTTGGCATCCTCATGAAACGAAAATAAATCAAGCTGTTTGACGGCTTCCTTCCGATTGACGAGGTCTGTTCCCGTCACGCCTAAAAGTCTGACAGGGCTTCCGTGCCAATGCTGCCTGAAAAGGGCTTTCGCTTCCTTCGCAATGTCTTCTCTTGAATCGGTCGGATTCTGAAGGGTCTTGCTTCTTGTTATGTTCGTCCAATCCGCAAAGCGGATCATGATGAAAACTTTTGCTGCCATGACCTCTTTTCGCTTCAGCCTGTCGCTTACTGAGACGGAAAGCTTGTCAATCAGGCCGCACAATTCCTTCTCATCTGTGCTGTCATACGGGAGAGTCGAAGAATTGCCGACGCTTTTGAATTCGTATATCCTGTCGGGATTCACCTCTCCTGCGTCGATGCCGTTTGCCCTTCTTTTTAAACGGGGGCCGTTGATACCAAGGAGGCGCTTTAAGGCATACTCATCTGCAGCAGCCAAATCGCCGATTTTTTCGATATCAAGCGTCTTGAGCTTTTCGGCGGTTTTCCGGCCGACTCCGTACATCTCGCTGATGTCCATGGGCCAAAGAATCCGGGGCACTTCGCGCTTTCTCAATATCGTAATGCCGAGCGGTTTTTTCATATCCGAAGCCATTTTGGCCAGGAATTTATTCGGAGCGATCCCGATGCTTGACGGAAGGAGCAGTTCTTCTTGAAGGCGCTCTTGAATTTCCTTCGCTGTTTCATATGCTCGATTTCTGTATGGCGTGTCCGTTAAATCCATGTACCCTTCATCAATGGAAACAGGCTCAACAAGGTCCGTATACTCCCTGAGCACTTGAAACATTTCTCTTGAAGAGCTTCTGTAGCGGTCGAAATTCGGCGGCTTGACGATCAGCTCAGGGCAGAGCCGCTTCGCTTCCCAAAGCGGCATAGGCGGTTTTACCCCGCGTGCTCTCGCCTCGTAGCTACACGTGACGACGATGCCTTTCCGCTCCTTTGCATTTCCCGCGATAGCGAGCGGCCTGCCTTTCAGCGAAGGGTCATACGCCATTTCAACAGACGCGTAAAAGCTGTTCATATCGATATGAAAGATGACTCTCCCCTTTTGTTTATCAGCAGACAAAACGGCTCCCTCCTGGTACTCTGATTAGACATCCCGGCTTTCATATAGTAAGATGTTAAATGAAACGGAAGTGATAATAGATGATTCTTGAATCTTTCAACGATGCTTTTTTACTGTTTGAGTTTTTCACAATCGTCCTTCCCGCACTGACGGCGATCGGTATCGCCCTCATCCTCAAGGACTGCAGTACGGGCGACAGCTGGAAAACGAAACGGTTTGAAGAATATCATGCAATACAGTTTGTTTCCGCAATCGATTTTCTTATCATCCTATATCATCGCATTACGGTATGGATAAGTAAAGTCATTCGCATGAAAGCTTCATCGAACGACGATGAAGACCACCGTTCCCTTCTTCTTTCAATTTAAACGGGAAAAGGCGTCCGGCAGACGGGCCCTTTTATTCAGAAGGAGGAGAACGTGTTGAACACGAAATTAAAACAATTATTTGCGACTGCAATGTTTTTGATCATGACCATGTTTATAGGTGAACAAGCTTCGGCAGCCACCGGCAGTACCGGAGGAAGCGACAACTTCTTCCAACATTATGTCGTGGGGCCTTTTTCAGAGCTGATTAAAGGAATCGCCGGATTTTTCCACGGAAACTACGGACTGTCGATTATTTTTGTGACAATCATCGTCCGGGTTCTCGTCTTTCCGCTGTTTGCCAACCAGTATAAAAAACAGCGGGCCATGCAGGAAAAAATGGCGCTTGTCAAACCTGAGCTGGATGCGATTCAAAGCAAGCTAAAAAAGACGAAAGATCCTGTGAAGCAGAGGGAAATTCAGCAGGAGATGATGCAGCTTTACCAAAAGCACAACATCAATCCGCTGGCGATGGGCTGCCTGCCGATGCTGATTCAGTTTCCGATTCTGATCGGTTTTTATTATGCGATCCGCTCGACGCCCGAAATTGCTTCACACTCTTTTCTCTGGTTTAACCTCGGGCATTCTGATATTATCGTATCTTTATGCGCCGGGTTCATGTATTTTATCCAGTTCTATGTGTCTCAAAAGCTGAACGCACAGAACGCACAATCAAATCCGGCGGCTCAGCAGTCCGCCAAAATCATGGGCTTCTTTTTCCCTGTGATGATGACGATCTTTTCGATCAACGTCCCTGCGGCCCTGCCGCTGTACTGGCTGACAAGCGGACTGCTTCTGACGATTCAATCCGTCGTTCTTCATCAAGTTTACCAAAAAAACAAAAAAGCCATTCAGCCTGCTGAATCGGCTACGAAATAAAAGAGCTTGCGCCTTAAAGGCGCAAGCTTTTTTGTGTTTCCCTTCCATCTTCTCGATCGTGACGCTGATGAGAGGCCAGTTCGTTCGAGAACGCCGCCAAAACTGGCGGGATGGAGCTGAAACGGTGATTTCCCCTGTAAAAACCCGATTTTATGACGGGTTTGCTACTTCCTCAATAATGGCAACGACCATCTCTGCAGTTTTGACAAGTTCCTCAATCGGCATTTTTTCGTTTTTCGTATGGATCTGTTCATATCCGACTGCAAGGTTGACAGTCGGAATGCCGTGGCCTGCGATGACGTTCGCATCGCTTCCTCCGCCGCTCGTCAATAGCTCGTACGGACGGCCGATTTTCCCGGCGGCTTTTTTGGCGATTTCAACGACGAGATCCCCGTCTTTGTATTTAAAGCCCGGGTACATGACTTCGATTTCCACCTCGGCTCTGCCCCCCATTTCAGCGGCTGCTGCTTCAAACGCCTGTTTCATTTTTTCGGTCTGTTTTTCCATTTTTTCCGGAACAAGCGAACGGGCTTCAGCGAGAACGTCGACCTGATCGCAGACGATATTGGTTTGCGTTCCGCCCTCAAAGCGGCCGATATTAGCCGTCGTCTCCTCGTCAATGCGGCCAAGCGGCATTTTGGCAATCGCTTTTGAAGCGATCGTGATCGCGGAGACTCCTTTTTCCGGCTCTACTCCGGCATGAGCCGTTTTTCCGTAGACAGTTGCTCTAATTTTTGCCTGTGTCGGCGCTGCTACGATAATATTGCCGACCTTCCCGTCGGAATCAAGCGCATATCCATAATCGGCTTTTATCAGTGAACGGTCTAAAGCTTTCGCTCCGACAAGCCCCGACTCTTCACCGACCGTAATGATGAACTGGATTGTTCCGTGCGGAATGTTTTTTTCTTTCAGCACTTTTACGGCTTCAAGCATCGCTGCAAGGCCTGTTTTGTCATCAGCTCCCAAAATCGTTGTGCCGTCTGTTTTGACATATCCGTCTTCAATGACCGGCTTCACGCCTTTTCCGGGTACGACCGTATCCATGTGGGATGTAAAGTAAATCGTGTCCGCCTCTTTCGTTCCCGGAAGCGTGCACACGAGGTTTCCCGCTCCGTGCCCCGTTTTTTGCGCTGTGTCATCCTCCACGACATCCATTCCAAGCGCCGCAAATTTTTCTTTCAGCACCTTGCAGATGTCAGCTTCGTGTTTTGTCTCGGAATCAATTTGCACAAGTTCTAAAAACTCTTCTAACAGACGTTTTTCATTCATGCTAGTTTCCCCTCCATTTTTTAAAGCGGTATATTTCCATGCTTTTTGTCCGGCCGGATTTCTTTTTTGCTCTTCAGCATGTCAAACGTTTGGATCAGCTTCTTCCGCGTCTCTTTAGGATCGATGATATCGTCTACCATGCCGTATCTTGCAGCGGTAAAAGGGCTTGAAGCCTGCATGCATTTCCGGATTTTTTCCTCCCGGGCGGCCTGCGGGTCTTCTGACCGTTCGATTTCCTTCGCGAACAGCACATCCGCAGCTTCTCCGGCGCCCATCACTGCAATTTCTGCATTCGGCCATGCAAACACGGCATCCGCTCCAAGCGCCTTGCTGTTTAAAGCGACATATGCTCCGCCGTATGCTTTTCTTAAAATGACCGTCACCTTGCAGACGGCGGCTTCCGCATACGCGTAAAGGATTTTGGCGCCGTGCCTGATCACCCCGCCGTGCTCTTCGCGTATTCCCGGAAGAAAGCCCGGGCAATCCACCAAAGTCAAAATCGGGATCTGAAAGGAATCGCAAAAACGGATAAACCGGGCGATTTTGTCAGCCGCATCCATGCTGAGACTTCCTGCTAAATATTTCGGCTGGTTGGCCACGATCGCCGCCGTTTCCCCCGCTATCCTTGCAAAACCGATCACCGCGTTTTTGGCAAAGTGGCGCTGCACTTCAAAAAATGTTCCGCTGTCTGCGATTTCCGCGATGATCTGTTTGACGTCATACGGCCGCTGACCGTCTTCAGGCAGGATCGTCATTAAAGCAGGCCTTATATCATGATCTTTCGCCTTTATCGCCTTGGCTGGGGGCTTTTCTTCGTGATTTTGGGGGATGTAGGACAAGAGCTTGCGCACCTCACTAAGGACGGCCTCATCGGAATCCCCGGAAAAATGGGCATTCCCGCTGATTGAATTATGTATATAGGCGCCCCCCAATTCTCCGGAGCTGACAGCTTCGCCTGTCGCCGTTTTGATGACTTTCGGACCGGTGATGAACATCTGTCCGGTTTTTTCGTTCATGAAAACGAAGTCGGTCAAAGCTGGAGAATAAACCGCGCCGCCCGCACAAGGGCCGAGTATGACAGAGATTTGCGGAATGATGCCTGAGCAAAGGACATTTCGGTAAAAAATATGACCGTATCCATCTAATGATAGCACACCCTCTTGAATTCTCGCACCACCTGAGTCGTTCAGACCGATAAAAGGGGCCTTATTTTTGAGGGCAAGATCCATGACGGCCGCTATTTTTTTGGCGTGCATTTCTCCGAGCGCTCCACCGGTGACGGTAAAATCCTGGGAAAACAGATAAACGGGCCGCCCGTCGATTTTTCCGAATCCCGTGACAACCCCGTCGCCTAACGGGGCGCCGGACTGCCGGCTTCTGGCAAAGGCATTCAGTTCAGTGAATGTTCCCTCATCAAGCAGAAGATCTATTCTCTCTCTGGCGGTAAGCTTGCCTTTTTGCTTCTGCCTGTCGATCCGTTCCTGCCCGCCCCCAAGCAAAGCTTGTTGGCGGCTGTTGTTTAAATCGTCAACTCTTTCAAACATATTCATCACGTTCTGCCCCTTCTCTATTTGATTCTTACACGAAACTTGTCCGATGAAAAAAAGCAGTATAAAATAATGGGAGATTAAAAAACAGAGGTGAAAAGCTTGTCTCGAAAATTCATCAAATTCATGGTTATTTTAATGATCGGCGTCATGGTGCTGACGACTCTGCTTACCGGACTCAGCATGATTTTTTAATACAAATCATGAAAGCAGGCGGCTCTTTTTGCGGAGAAACGCCTGCTTTTTTTCAAGCCCGGACTTCCGCAAGAATAGAAAAAACCGCACGGGTTTCCCCCTGTTTCATTAGATTGACCAATGAAGGAGAAACTCATGCGGTTATGCCGGAGATTTAATTCCTTTAAAGTAGCTCTTAATCACAAGATACTGTTCCATTTCGCCGAGAAAATTGAAAAGAGCGGCGCGCGCTTCAAATTCTTCGCGCGTCGTCGGCAGCTCCATCTCATCAATTTCCTCTCTCATTTTCACGAGCCGCTTCAAAAACTTATGAGCCGTATTGCCGGGATGGATGGCTCCTCTTAAATCATGAAGAAACGCTGCGATCATATGCCCCTGTTCAACCGTCATCGAAATCGACGTGATTTTCGGCAGCACCCTTTCGATAATTTCAAACTGCTTTTCTCTCATTTTAAAGTAGTGATAATAGAGGTTTTCGTGCCTGAGAAAATGGTTTTCCACATCGCGGTATGCCAGGGTCTTCGCTTCATTGATCAAACGGTGCGTTTCAGGAATCTCTTTTCCCGTCCAATCCTGTTCCCCGGTCAGCAAATAGCGTTCGATTTCTGCAAAAATCTTGGCAAAGTTATCTTCGATTTTCTGCTGATACTGTTTGAGCTCTTTATCGAGGCTCGGCATGTACAAATTCATCAGCAGGGCAACGCCGATTCCCGTGATGATGATGAGGCATTCGTTCCAAATGAGAGAAAGGGTGATCCCTTCTGACATATAAAGGTGAAGGATGATGACCGAACTTGTGACGATTCCTTCTTTTATTTTCAGAAGAACGGTTGTCGGAATAAAGAACAGCAGCATCAGACCGATGACAGCCGGATGATAGCCGATCAGTTCAAAAAACGCGTATGAAAAAACGATCGCAAGAATGCATGCCGCAAACCGGGCCCATGATGCCTGAAGGGACCGCTTTTTCGTCACTTGAATACAGAGGATCGTGATGATCCCTGTCGACACAAAATTATGGAGGCCGAGCAGCTGTGCGATATAGATGGCCAATGCTGTTCCAAGCGCTGTTTTTAATGTGCGATAACCTATTTTAAACATCGTTAACCCCAATCTTTTCTGCTAGTCTTAGTGAATAAAAAAGAAGAAGATCAGCATCTTCTTCAGCTTATTTTATAGTATTTTCTCTAAAAAGTCTTGAGCTCTTTTCGATTTTGGAGAAGAAAAAAACGCTTTAGGATCATCGTCTTCGACAATGGTTCCTTCATCCATGAAAAGCACCCTGTCGGCGACTTCTTTGGCAAAGCCCATTTCGTGCGTCACGATCACCATCGTCATCCCGGTTTTCGCCAAATCCTGCATCACCTGGAGCACTTCTTTGACCATCTCCGGATCAAGGGCCGAAGTCGGCTCATCAAACAGCATGATGTCCGGACTCATCGCCAGCGCCCTCGCAATCGCGACGCGCTGCTTTTGCCCTCCTGATAAACGGTTCGGATAATCATCTTTTTTATCGATAAGCCCCACTTTCTCAAGCAGTTCTTCCGCTTTTTTCGCTGCCGCCTGTTTGCTTTCTTTTTTGACATGGACAGGTGCATACGTAATATTTTCAAGAACCGTTTTATGCGGGAACAAATGAAAATGCTGAAAGACCATGCCGATGTTCTCTCTGATTTTCAGCACATTTGTTTTCGGGCTTGTAATCTCTTGATCCTGAATGAAAATGCTGCCTTCCGTCGGCTTTTCAAGCAGGTTTAAGCAACGCAGAAACGTTGATTTGCCTGAGCCTGACGGGCCGATGACAGCGGCTACTTCGCCTTTTTCAAAGGAAACGGAAATATGTTTAAGCACCTCGTGCTTTCCGAAAGATTTTGAGAGATTGCGAACATTAATCATTGACATTCAGCTTCCTTTCAATCGCTTTGCCGACAAACGTCAGTATCAAAACGAGCACATAGTAGATGAGACCCGCAAACAGCATCGGCTCAAGCGGGCTGTAGATCGCCGCTCCCGCCTGATAGCTTCGTCTCATAATATCGCCGAGTCCGATGACGGTGACAACAGCCGATTCCTTTGTCAGTGTAATCGATTCGTTGATCAGCGCCGGCATGATATTTTTAAAGGCCTGCGGCAGCAAGAGATCCTTCATCATCTTTGCATACGGGACGCCCAGCGCCATCGCCGCTTCTTTTTGCCCTTTGTCGATCGCATTGATTCCGGCTCTGATGATTTCTGACACATAAGCGGCGGAATTTAAGCCGAATGCGATGACAGCCGCCCAGTAAGCATCAATATCGAAGCCCAGCACCTGAGGCAGCCCGTAATAGACGATCATCAGCTGCAGAACGAGCGGTGTTCCCCGGAATATGGAAGTGTAAAAATCGGCAATCCATGCCAGGGGCTTAATCGAACTGATTTTTAAAAGCGTAATCACAACCCCCAGCAAAAATCCAAGCACGGCCGCAGCCGCGACCACTTTTAAGGTAACGCCCAAGCCTTCCAAAATGAAAGGCATCTCGGGTATTGTAGTTGAAAAATCAAGAAAATTCATGTGACTCTCCCTCTCCCGCCTCATCATCAAAGAGGCGCACATCGCTTTAGAAAAAAAAGTTCAACAAAGAGTTGAACTTTTCACGCTTACTTTTTCGTTTCTCCGCCGAACCATTTTTCTTTCAGCTTTTCAAGTTCTCCGCTTTTCTCCATTTCTTCAAGCGCTTTGTTGAACTTCTCGGTCAAATCGCTTCCCTTTTTGAAGGCGATCGCGGAGCCGGCTTTTTCATCCGGTTCTTTCGGCAGATTGTAGCCAACCAGTTCTTCATTTTTATCAATATATTTTTCAGCAACGATATCCTCTATGATTGCTGCGTCGAAGCGGCCCGCTTTGATTTCTTCGGTTAAATCCGAAATGCGGTTGCGGTTTTCAACTTTTAAATTGTAATCCGGCGTAAGCTCCTTCGCTTTTTCTTCCTGGATGGAGCCAAGCTGTACGCCGACCGTTTTTCCTTTCAAATCGTCAAGCGATTTGATGCCGCTTGATTTTTTTGTAACGATCATGTTGTGAGCCGTATAATAGACGTTTGAAAAATCGACCTGCTTTTTGCGTTTAGGTGTCGGCGTCATTCCTGAAAGCACGATGTCGACTTTGTTTGTTTTAAGAGCGGTCACCAGTCCGTTGAAGTCCATGTCTTTCACTTCGATTTCATGGCCCGTTTTTTTAGCCAGTGCATTTGCCAGATCAACATCAAAACCGACAATTTTATCTCCGTCTTTCGATTCAAAAGGCGGGTAATCGGCTGAAGTTCCCATCACCAATGTTTTTTTATCAGCAGAACCGCTGCTCGTCCCGCAAGCAGTCAATGCAAATGTGAGACATGCTGTCACTACCAGTAACATCCATTTTTTCATGTTGTGTATCCCCCTGAACCATTTTGAATATTTATTCGTTGATATGTATTTTAAACATTTTCTAGGCCAGATGCAATACCATTTTGAAAAATAACTGAAAAACCTTCAAATAAGCCTTTAAATACCAATTAAAAACCTTCGTTTTTATCTTTCTGATTGCATATAAAAAGAATTTTTATACACAAAAAAAGCCTGCCATATGTTTTGGCAGGCGGTATTTCCTTTCCCTTATACTTCTTCACAGTATTCTTCAAACAATCCTTGAAGCTTAGTGATGACAGCCATCGGCTCATAGCCTTCAATTTCATGGCGTTCGACCATTTTTAAAATTTTCCCGTCTTTTAAAAGAGCGAATGACGGAGAAGAAGGCGGATATCCTTCAAAATATTCCCTTGCTCGAGCCGTCGCTTCTTTGTCTTGTCCGGCAAAAACGGTGACGAGATGATCCGGGCGCTTATCGTAATGAACCGCATGATGTGCGGCAGGTCTTGCAATTCCCCCTGCACAGCCGCAGACGGAGTTGACCATCACAAGTGTAGTGCCTTTTTTCGTGAGCGCTTCATCGACCTCTTCAGGCGTTTTTAGTTCGGTGTAGCCGGCAGCCGTTATTTCCTGTCTGGCTTGGCGCACGACATCGTTCATAAACAGATTAAAATCCATGTTCACTTTAAGATCTCTCCTTTTTAGCCGCTTTCAGCATGATGCTAAAGGCGCTGTTTGCTCATCTGTTCTAATGATACTTTGAAACCGTCCGGACCGCAAATCAGGCGATTCGTGTTTCTTCAGGTTTATGGCGCGGGCAGCCCGGGGAAAAATAAGTAAAGACCCTATCAAATAAAGGAGCACCTTTATGAACCGAAAGAAAGCAATGCTGATTTACAACGGAAATGCAGGACAAAAAAATGTTGAAAAAACACTCGGTGCTGCCGTACCTGTTCTTTCACAGGCTATAGACGAACTCATCGTGATACCGACGAGAAAAAAACATGATGCATTCGAATTTTGCCGGGAGATCGGGGAGGATATCGGGCAATTGTTTATATTAGGCGGTGACGGAACGGTGCACGAATGCATTAACGGCATCAGCCAGCTTCAAACGAAGCCAGATATCGGCATCCTCCCGGGCGGCACATGCAACGACTTTTCGAGGGCGCTCGGCATCCCCCAGAACATTGAAAAAGCGGCGGAAGCGCTCGTCAATGGACAGCCTGTCCCGGTCGATGTTTTAAAAGCAAATGATCATTATTGTCTCAACTTTTGGGGCATCGGTTTGATCACGGAAGCTTCCAGCCATATCAATCAAACGGAAAAAGCACTGCTCGGGAGAATCAGTTATTTTACAAGCGCACTGCGGACTATCTCCAATCTTGAGCCTTTCTCTTTCCGCCTGTCGATCGACGGAGAAGAGTTTACTGACGAAGCGGTCATGGTTGTCGTGCTGAACGGACCATTTATCGGAACGAACAAGATCCCCCTTCCGCAGCTGAGCATTAACGACGGAAAAGCGGACATCCTCGTCTGCCGGAATACGAATCTGGCTGCATTGAAAGAGCTTTTTGCAATGGATGATCCCGAATGGGATTCCTTTGAAGGCGAGCTCTCCTATTATCAGGGGCAAACCGTTCAAGTTGAAACCGCCCTTCCAATGGAAGCCGATACAGACGGCGAAATCTGCACAAAAACGCCGGCTTCAATCGAGGTGCTAAACGGGCATCTCCGCATGCTCGCGCCGTTAGAAAAAGAAAAAAGCTGACCCTTAACGGGCCAGCTCTTCTTTTTTAATAAATGGAAGTATGATCATCGATTTGTTCCAAAATCTCTTTCACACGGGCAAGGAATCTGCCGCAAACGAGGCCGTCAAGCACTCTGTGGTCGAGGGATAAGCACAGGTTCACCATATCTCTTACCGCGATCATGCCATGCTCCATGACGACGGGACGCTTGACGATCGATTCAACCTGCAGGATGGCCGCCTGCGGATGGTTGATGATCCCCATTGATTGAACCGATCCAAACGAACCGGTATTGTTGACCGTGAACGTACCTCCGCTCATATCCCCGCTCGTCAGCTTGCCGCTTCTGACCTTATGAGCCAGTTCGGAGATTTCTCTCGCGATGCCTTTAATCGTTTTTTCATCAGCATGCTTGATGACAGGTACGTAAAGCGCATCGTCAGTCGCTACGGCAATTGAGATGTTGATGTCTTTTTTCTGAATGATTTTATCCCCGGCCCACATGCTGTTCATTTGCGGGAATTCCTTCAGCGCCTGTGCGACCGCTTTGACAAAGAACGCGAAAAAGGTCAGGCTGAAGCCCTCTTTCTTCTTAAATTCGTCCTTTATTTTGTTGCGGTAGCTCACAAGACTTGTGACATCCACTTCCACCATTGTCCAGGCATGAGGGATTTCATGCTTGCTTCTGACCAAGTTGCTCGCAA
Organism: Bacillus sp. LB7; assembly: GCF_030449715.1. Lineage (NCBI taxonomy): Bacteria > Bacillati > Bacillota > Bacilli > Caryophanales > Bacillaceae > Bacillus > Bacillus sp. LB7. The sequence continues at coordinate 90,937 of NZ_JASGCA010000001.1, read as the reverse complement.
TCGCATGACGGATTCCGGTCACAGGAATCTCGACGTCTCCAGCCGCACTTTGAAGCGGTGCAGCTTGAGGGGCGGCTGGCGCCTGTTTTTGGGCGGGCTCACTCGCTCGCGCGGCATCTGTATCCGGCTGTTTTTCCGGCGCCGCATCAGCTTGAGGAACAGCTCCGGAAGCAATGATGCGCTGGATGTCTTTTCTTGTGATCCGTCCGCCGGCACCTGTACCTTCCACCTGCTCCAAATCGATGTTGTGCTCTCCGGCAAGTCTCAGCACCGCCGGGGAATAACGTTTTTTCTGAGATGTATCTTTCTCCTCCGGTTTGGCCGGCTCCGCTTCCGCTTGATCCGGCTTGGAGACAGCCTCAGCCTCCGGTTTCGCTTCTTCGTTTGTTTCGACTTTGCAGATGACGTCTCCGACTTGCAGAGTTTCGCCTTCCTTCCCGACAAGCTCGGTAATCGTTCCCGTGAACGATGAAGGGACTTCAGCATTGACCTTATCCGTCATCACTTCAGCAATCGGATCGTATTTGTTGACGTGATCTCCGACGCTGACGAGCCATTTGCTGATGGTTCCCTCCGTCACGCTCTCGCCGAGCTGCGGCATTGTCATTTGTTCCACTGCCATACGATATGTCCTCCTTCGCTATATTAAAACTCAGCCAATTCTCTCATCGCTGCTTCCGCTTTATCCGGATTGACCATAAAGAATTTTTCCATTGTAGGAGCATACGGCATTGCCGGGACGTCAGGGCCCGCCAACCGCTTAATCGGCGCATCCAAATCGAACAGGCAATGTTCTGAAATGATCGCGGCTACTTCACTCATAATGCTGCCTTCCTTCGTATCTTCGGTCATCAGAAGCACTTTGCCCGTTTTGGAAGCCGCTTCAATAATCGCTTCCTGATCGAGCGGATATACTGTTCTTAAATCAAGGATATGTGCGGATATCCCGTCTTTGGCAAGCCGCTCGGCAGCCTGAAGGGCAAAATGGACGCACAATCCGTATGTGATGACGGTAATGTCTTCGCCTTCCCGCTTCACATCCGCCTTTCCGATCGGCAGCACATAGTCGTCACTCGGCACTTCGCCCTTGATCAGCCGGTACGCACGTTTATGTTCGAAGAACAGGACAGGGTCATCATCGCGGATGGCCGCTTTCAAAAGCCCTTTGACATCATAAGGCGTCGAAGGCATGACGATTTTCAGCCCGGGCTGGTTGGCAAACACGGCTTCAACCGACTGTGAATGGTACAGCGCGCCGTGCACGCCTCCGCCGTAAGGTGCGCGGATGACGATCGGACAGTTCCAGTCATTGTTGGAGCGGTAGCGGATTTTTGCCGCTTCCGAAATAATCTGGTTGACAGCCGGCATAATAAAATCTGCAAACTGCATTTCGGCGACCGGTCTCATCCCGTACATGGCAGCCCCGATTCCGACGCCGGCAATTGCGGATTCCGCCAAAGGCGTGTCCATTACCCGCTCTTCGCCGAACTGGTCGTAAAGACCGGCTGTTGCCTTGAACACACCGCCTTTTTTGCCGACATCCTCCCCTAAAACAAAGACGCGGGAATCCTTTTCCATTTCTTCTTTCATAGCCAAAGTGACAGCATCTATATATGACATAACTGGCATTGTTCTTCCCCCTTACTCCGCATAAACATGCCGCAGCGCATCTTCCGGATCTGCATAAGGTGCATGTTCAGCATAATCTGTTGCTTCATTGACGATGGTTGTGATCTCATCCGACATTTGCTTCTCAGACTGGTCGTCCAGAAGCCCTGTTTCTTTTAAGTAATGCGTGAATTTGTTAAGCGGATCATTTTTCTTCGCCTCCGCCACCTCTTCGCGCTCTCTGTAGCTTCGATCGTCATCATCGCTGGAGTGCGGGGTCAGCCGGTATGATATCGTTTCGATTAGTGTCGGACCTTCGCCTCTTCCGGCACGTTCCCTTGCTTCTTTAACCGCTTTGTAGACTTCAAGCGGATCATTTCCGTCAACGGTCACGCCAGGCATGCCGTAACCAACGGCGCGGTCGGAAATGTTTTCACAAGCCACCTGCTTTTCGTAAGGAACCGAGATGGCGTATTTATTGTTTTCACACATGAAAATGACGGGAAGCTTATGCACGGCCGCAAAGTTCGCCCCTTCATGGAAGTCCCCCTGGTTTGAAGAGCCTTCGCCGAACGTCACAAAAGTCGCGACGTCTTTCTTGTCAAGCCTTCCGGCAAGCGCTACACCAACCGCGTGCGGAACTTGCGTTGTCACCGGCGAAGAGCCCGTGACGATCCGGTTTTTCTTTTGACCGAAATGGCTCGGCATCTGCTTTCCTCCCGAATTCGGATCCTCGGCTTTTGCAAACGCCGACAGCATTAAATCTTTTGCCGTCATTCCAAAAGCAAGCACAACGCCCATATCTCTGTAATACGGAAGCACATAATCGTTCTCACGGTCTAAAGCGAATGCCGCTCCGACCTGGGCGGCTTCCTGTCCTTGACAAGAGATGACAAAAGGAATTTTGCCTGAACGGTTTAAGAGCCACATCCGCTCATCGAGTTTTCTGGCTAAAAGCATGGTTTTGTACATGTCGATTGCTTGTTCATCTGTTAATCCAACTGCTTCATGACGGTTATTGCCCATTTTTTTCACTCCTTCATGCTTTCTAAAAATGAATCGCCTTTCCATCTACGGCAAGGGCGGCTTCTCCGATCGCCTCCGACAGCGTCGGATGCGGATGGATCGTTTGTCCGACTTCCCACGGAGTAGCGTCAAGCACCTTTGCCAGGCCGGCTTCAGATATCATGTCTGTCACATGCGGGCCGATCATGTGAACGCCCAAAATATCATCTGATTCGCGATCGGCGACGATTTTGACAAAGCCGTCCGTCTCACCGTACACGAGCGCTTTGCCAATCGCCTGAAACGGAAATTTGCCTACTTTGACGCTCTTGCCCTGCGCCTTCGCCTCATCCTCTGTCAAGCCGACCGATGCGGCTTCAGGACTTGAATAAATGCATTTTGAGACAAGCGAATAATCGATGGCGTGCGGGTTCTCGCCAGCAATATGCTCAACGGCCGTAATCCCTTCGTGGGAAGCAACATGTGCAAGCTGAAGGCCGCCGATCACATCCCCGATCGCATAGATGTGGGATTCTTTTGTCTGGTACATGCTGTTTGTCACGATTAAGCCGTTTTCCACTTGGATATCTGTGTTTTCCAGACCGATCCCTTCAACATTTGCCTGCCTTCCAACCGATACGAGCATTTTCTCAGCGGAATAGGTCTGTTTTTCTCCGTCTTTTTCAGCTTGAATGCTGACCGTATCGCCTTTCACCAATGTGTCGGGCAGCACTTTCGCTCCCGTGATGATGGTGATGCCTTTTTTCACCAGCTGCGTCTGCATTTCGTTAGAAATATCGGCATCTTCCGTCGGCAAAATCCGGTCTGCATACTCAATGACGGTCACGTCAACACCGAAATCGCACAACATGGAAGCCCACTCGATTCCGATGACACCTCCTCCGACAATCAGCATGGAAGCCGGAAGCTGCTCAAGTTCAAGCGCTTCGTCGGATGACAGCACGTTTTCCCCGTCAGGCTCAAGCCCCGGCAGCGACCTGGGCCTTGAGCCTGTGGCGATGATGACGTTTTTCGGTATGAGCATCTCATTCTCATCCCCATTCGCCATCTCAACGGAAACCGTCCCCGGCATCGGGGAAAAAATCGACGGCCCGAGAATCCGTCCGATTCCTTCGTAAACATCGATCTTTCCTTTTTTCATCAAGTGTTTGACACCGTTGTGCAGCTGGTCAATTATTTTTTGTTTTCTGCTTTGAACTTGAGAAAACCGCAGGCCGACTTCAGAAATGACCACTCCAAATTCGTCCGCCTTTTTTGCTGTCCTGTAAACTTCCGCACTTCTAAGGAGCGCCTTCGACGGGATGCAGCCTTTATGAAGGCACGTGCCGCCGAGTTTCCGCTTTTCAACGACGGCTGTTTTCAACCCCAGCTGCGAAGCTCTGATGGCAGCCACATAGCCGCCGGTGCCCCCTCCAAGAATCACGAGATCGTATTCAGTTGCCATGACTTTCCCTCCTCTGGTTCGGATACTGTTTCGCCTCTTCTTCGCCGTTCAATACTCGAAATGCACCTTCAGCCAATGCTTGAAGCTCATTTTCTCCCGGAAAGACGACGACATCCGAAATCCAGTCTATGTACTGTCTGATCGAGGTAACAAACGATTTTCCGTACGCCAGTCCGCCTGTCAAAATAATGACATCCACTTCGCCTTTTAAGACGGCGCTGGCCGCCCCGATTTCTTTGGCGATTTGATAAGCCATCGCTTCATAGACGAGCGCAGCCTTTTGATCGCCTTCCTTGATCATTTTCTCAACTTTTACCGCATCCATCGTGCCGAGATAGCCGGCGAGGCCTCCGCCGCCGACAAGCATTTTCATCAGCTCGCCTTTCGTATATTCGCCGGAAAAGGCCATTTCGATCAGATCACCCGCAGGAATGGTTCCGGCCCGCTCCGGACTGAGCGGACCTTCTCCGTGGAGGCCGTTGTTGACATCGATCACCCGTCCGTGGCAATGGACGCCGGTCGTAATGCCGCCTCCCATGTGGGTGATGATCATTTTCATATCTTCATACCGCTTTCCAAACTGCCAGGCCGCTTTCCTCGCGACAGCTTTTTGGTTGAGCGCGTGAAAAATACTGCGCCTTTCGATGGCCGGCGTGCCGGAAATCTTTGCGACAGGGGCCATTTCATCCACAACAACGGGGTCGACGATAAAAGCGGGAATATTTAATCCGTCGGCAATCTCCCTGGCGATGATGCCCCCGAGATTTGATGCATGCTGCCCCGCATAGCCGTTTTTCAAATCGACGATCATCGCATCATTGACTTCGTAAGTGCCGCCTTCAATCGGTCTGAGCAGCCCTCCCCGGGCGCAAACGGCATCCAATTTAGAAATGTTGATTCCCTGTTCATGCAGGGTTTCGAGTATCGCCTGTTTTCTGAACGAATATTGATCAATAATGGTTTGATATTGCTGTAACTCAGTCTCGTCATGACGGATTGATTTTTCGAAAATCGAACGGTCATCATGAAAAACGCCGATCTTTGTAGATGTTGATCCCGGATTGATGACGAGAATACGTTTTTCCTGTACCTGCATTGATATAAAACCTCCAATAGCGAATAGGGGTTATGATCTTAACGTCTGCTTAAGATGTGATGGCCGTTTTGCAAAAATTGACTTCTCGATTGGCGCATGCGCTCAATACGTTCTTCCGCCAAGCGGTCAGCGGCCAAGTATGTCGGAATGCGGTCGCGATTTGAAATTTCAAGGACGCGTTCAATGTTTCCGTAGATGCCTTCGACTTTTTTCAGGGCACGCTCCGAATTATATCCGTAAAGCTCGTCAGCGACATTGATAACACCACCGGCATTGATGACATAGTCCGGGGCATAAACGATGCCCCTGTCGTGGATTTGATCCCCGTGGCGGGTTTCTTTCAGCTGGTTGTTAGCTGCCCCGGCAATCACTTTGGCTTTCAGCTGCGGAATCGTATCATCATTGATTGTCGCTCCGAGGGCACATGGCGCATATATATCGCACTCCTGTGAATAAATATCATCCGGATCGACGGCCCGGGCGCCGAATTCGGCGACTGCGCGTTCGACCGCTTCTTTATTGATGTCAGTCACGATCAGTTTCGCGCCTTCTTCGTGGAGATGGCGGCACAGATTGTAGGCCACGTTTCCGACGCCTTGGACGGCAACGGTTTTTCCTTCAAGCGAATCTGTCCCGAAGGCCGCTTTTGCCGCCGCCTTCATCCCTTTATATACCCCGTAAGCCGTTACCGGAGAAGGATTGCCTGATGAACCGAAAGCGGGCGAAATGCCTGTAACAAAATCTGTTTCGTCATGAATGATGTCCATATCTTCAACGGTTGTACCGACGTCTTCCGCGGTGATGTATCTTCCGTTCAGCCCTTGAATGTAACGGCCGAAAGCGCGGAACATTTCTTCGTTTTTATCTTTGCGCGGATCGCCGATAATAACGGTTTTGCCTCCCCCGAGGTTCAGTCCGGCCGCCGCGTTTTTATAGGTCATTCCCCGCGCAAGGCGCAGCGCATCTTCAATTGCGGCTTCTTCACTTTCGTATGTCCACATTCTCGTGCCGCCGAGAGCCGGCCCGAGCGTTGTATCATGAATCGCGATGATCGCTTTTAATCCGGACTGTTTATCTTGGCAAAATACCAATTGCTCATAGTCATACTGTTCCATATATCGAAATAGTTCCATTTTTTATTCCTCCTCTTGTCGTGCTTCAGACGTACACAGAGCCAAAGCAATCGAATACAGCTTGTTTTCTGCGGAATCGGCCCTGCTTGTCAAGGCGATGGGCGCTTTTGCTCCTGCCAAAATAGCTCCCACTTTCGCACCCGCAAAATGAATCAATGATTTGTAAAGGACATTGCCTGTTTCAATTGAAGGAACAAGCAGGATGTCGGCCTCTCCCGCTACGATTCCGGAAATGTTTTTATGCCGGGCGGCAAGCGGTGAGATCGCATTATCCAATGCGAGAGGCCCGTCAACAATGCAGTTTTTGATTTGGCCCCGATGATTCATCTGCGTCAAGGCGGCTGCATTCAATGTCGCTTCCATTGCGGGATTCACCGTTTCCACCGCGGCGAGACAAGCGACTTTCGGCATTTGCACGCCGACCGCTCTCGCCACGCCGACTGCGTTTTCTAAAATCTGTTTCAGCCCATCGAGCTTGGGGCTGATATTCATTGCCGCATCTGTTACATAAATCAGCCTCTCAAACCCGCTGACTTCAAAAGCTGCTACATGTGACAGAACGTGCGAGGAACGGAGCCCGTACTCTTTATTCAAAACGGCTTTTAATAGCACGGCTGTCGGGACATTCCCCTTCATGAGAACATCAGCATTTCCGCTTTTGACAGCTTGAACGGCAATTCTCGCCGAATCCGCCGGCGATTCCGAATGAATGATATCCACGTGCCGTTTTGAAATGTTCTGTTCTGTCATCATATGCCTGATCTTTTCTCTGTGCCCAATCAGCAAGAACCGGGCAAATTGCTTGTCGACCGCAAGTTTAACTGCTTGCAGCACTTCGTCATCTTCTGCATGTGCGACGGCGACCGTTTTATTGTCAAGCTCCGCCGCTTTTTGCAATAATTGTTTCAGCTTCATAGTACCCACCTTTCTTAGCAAACATCCGCCCACTATATCATGCAAGTTTCGTGCCAGTATAAAAAAAGCGGTTCGGTACTGTGATCCTGTTTACAGTTTGCATGATTTTGCACTCGTTTTGCAATTTATTGCATGCTATCTTTTGCAAGATTGTATTTATCCATTTTGTAATAGAGATTGCGAATACTGATTCCAAGCGCTTTTGCCGTTTTCGTTCTGTTGTATTGATGCTTTTCAAGCGTTTCTTTAATGACATGCGCTTCAAACCGTTCAACTGCATCAGACAGCTTTTCATCTTCCACCTCAGGGAAAGCTGCACCGGCTTCCGCCTTTTTTTTCGGACGGTCTGCTTCAGGCAGGTGTTCAAGATCAATCCATTCCATTTGCGGTTTTAAAAAGATCATCGCCCGCTCGAGGACATTTTCAAGCTCTCTGACATTCCCCGGCCACTTCCGTGCTTTTAACGATTTGAGCGCGTTTTTCGTAAGCCCCTTTACATTGCGTCCGTATTCTTGGTTTATTTTTCCAACCAAATGCCTGCTCAAGGCATCGATATCCTCTTTCCGCTGCCTGAGCGGCGGAATCGATATCGGATAGCGATTGATCCGGTAGTACAAGTCTTCGCGAAACCTGCCCTCAGCGAGCGCTTTTTCAATATTGACGTTTGTCGCTGCGATGACCCGGACGTTTACAGAGATCGGTTTGGTCCCGCCGACTCTGACAATTTCTTTTTCCTGAAGAACGCGGAGGAGCTTCGCTTGTGTGTTTTGCGTGAGCTCTCCGATTTCATCCAAGAAAATGCTGCCGTTGTTCGCCTCTTCAAAAAATCCTTTTTTCCCGCCGCGGCGCGCGCCTGAAAAAGCGCCTTCTTCATAGCCGAACAGCTCTGATTCAAGCAGTGATTCCGAAATGGCCGCACAATTGACGCGGACAAACTTATTATACTTTCGGTCACTTTCGTTATGTATGGCATGGGCAAAAAGCTCTTTCCCCGTTCCTGATTCGCCTCTCAGCAAAATCGTCGCAGGCGTCTTCGCCCCCAATTTCGCCTGTTCCAGCGCGACGAGCATCTGCTCGCTTGAACCGATGATGTCGGCAAATGTATATTTCGCCTCAAGTGTGCGGATAATCTGGCGCGCTCTGTTCAGCTCGTTTGTGAGCGATTGAATTTCAGATACATCGTGAATGACGCCGACGCTCCCTTTTAAAATGCCGTCGACGATAATCGGCGCGACATTGACGATCACTTCTTTTTTATTAGGGCCGACTTTCATTCTGACCCCTCTGACAGGGCGCCTCGTTTCAAGCACTTTCAAATGCATGCTTTCCCCTTCGGATATGTCGGTATTGGCCGGCTTCCCGATCACCTGGTCTTTTGTCAGGCCCGTCATCTTCGTATACGCCCTGTTGATCATCATCCCGTTTCCGTTTTCATCAACGACCGATATCGCTTCATCCGAAGATTGAATGATCGCTTCAAGCATCGTTCTGACTTCCTTCAGGTTGGTCACCTCTTCAGCCAGCTCGACCGCATCGGTAATGTCCTTAAATATGCTGAGCGCCCCGAGCAGCGTCCCTCCGTCATCGATAATCGGAATTCTGGTCGTGACGATCTGCCTGTTCGGATGGAGAAATTGCTTTTGATGATACTCAGGCTCTCTCGTATTGAGAATGCGCGGCAGCTTCGTCGTCGGGATCACGCTTTGAATATGCTGGCCGATCGCTTCGCTGCGCTTTGTTCCGGTCATCACTTCCGCCATTTTGTTAAACAAAATGATCTCTTCGTTAATGTCGATAAAAATCATGCCGTCATTCATAGAGTTGAAAATACGGTCGTGTTTATACGTCTGCTCTTTTAACATTTGGATGAGCTGCTGCTTTTCGTTCATCAGCTGAGAGATGATATAAGCGAGCGATCCCGGCACCACGATCGTACTGTCGTGCTTTTTTCGCATCAGCTGCTTTAATACGCCGGCGTCTCCGGTCGTTTCAATGATGATATCAATCTGTTCTGTGATGTATGGCGTCCAATCGAGCGCCGTTTCGATATCGTTTTTTTGCGCGATGAAAAGCCCGGGCGCTTCCGGATTTTTATCGATGACCGCCTCGATATGCATCGTCTTTGTTTTCAACAGCACATCCAAGAGAGCGGTCCCCCCTTTTCCAGCACCAACGATCAGTACTTTTTGCATCATCCCTTTACCCCTTTGTATGAAAAATTTTGCACACCTTCACGTTCACTTGCAACAATTTGCACAACATCTATGTTATCATGTTTTCCTTTCTTGACAAACTTTTTTTTCAAATAGACAATAAAGGTAAATCATTGGTAAGGGGATTCGTGTATGGGGAGAATGATCGCACTGCTCGTTTTGCTGATACCGGGAGGCCTGGCTGCTCTCGGAATTAAATTGATGCGCGACACTGTTTTCGGCGTTTTGATCAGCCCGTTTCAGATCCTTTGGCTTCAGGGGCTGGCGGGGCTTATATGCTTCGCAGGCGGCCTTTATTTATTAGGCGGATTTATTCTATACAGAGACAGAAAGCGCAATCAAGTAAGCCCCCGTTTCAGAAAAAAGCAGAGCGGCCGCGAGGTGTGATCTCTGCGAACGGAAAGCAAAAAGCCGCAGATACTGTCTGCGGCTTTCAGATTGTTGACAAAATCCCAAAACGGCTTTTAGTTTTGGGATTTTGTCATCCTTTCAGCATGTCACATCTCGGCTTTTATTTTTAACGCTTTTTCGGGAAAATCGGTGAAAAAACCGTCAATTCCTTCAGCAATCAGCTTTTTCATCTCCTCTTCACGGTTGATGGTGAACGGCCTGACCGCTTTTTGTTTCAAATGGGCGTTTTTGATCATGTCAGCCGACATTGAACGGCGGTACGGATGAAATCCTGCAGCCGGAATCATTTCAATGTACTCCTCTGGCTTGTAGATGACATCCATGTAAAGCGCGGCCAACTCGATACTCGGATTCAGTCTGCTGCATAACGCAAGGCTTTCATGATTGAATGATGAAAGAATGATCCGGTCTTGAAGGCCGTACGCTTCAATCATCGACATCACCTTTTCTTCCATTCCTTCATAACGGATAATGCTGTTTTTCAGTTCCACATTGAGAAGAAATTTAGCATCTGCCGCCCACTCAAACACTTCTTCAAGGGTCGGCACCGGGACAGAGCCGGTTTTTTCGGAAAAACGGTGGCTTGCGTCTCCGCGCTTGATCTCCTCATATGTAAGATCCTTCACATATCCTTTCAGCGAAGTCGTCCTGTCAAGCTTTTCATCATGTATCACAACAAGACGTCCGTCTTTTGCCATTTGTACATCCAATTCGATGCCGTCTGCACCGATGGCCGCCGCGTGCTTAAACGCCGCCATTGTATTTTCGGGAAAAGTGCCGGAAGCTCCTCGGTGTGCAAATATTTTCGTCATCTCTGGTTCACCTCTACAAGAATTGCAAGTTTATATCCCATTATGAAGGTCTTACTGTTTTCTTTCCACACATAAGGCCTTTTTTAACATAAACATAACACAAGAACCCCGGTTATATACCGGGGCCCCTTCTGTTATTCGTAATAAGCTGCAACAGCGTCAGCAATCGCGTCTGCCGCTTTTTCCTGATATTCCGGACTTTCGAGTTTATCTGCATCAGTTTTGTTCGTGATAAAGCCGAGTTCCACTAAAACACTCGGCATTTGAGAATTTTTGATGACATAAAACCCTGATTCTTTTACACCTCTGTCCCGAGTGCCAAGCGCATCCGGAAGGCGTTCTTGAATGTTAGACGCCAGCCGTTCGCTGTCAGCGGCTTGATACGCAGAATCGAAGTATGTTTCTGTACCGGACGCTTCCGGAACGGCTGAGTTTGCATGAATGCTGATCAGCAAGTCTGAAGCGTTCTTGCTCGCTTTGGCCACCCGATCTTCCAGCGTCAAAAACGTATCATCCGTTCTTGAGGCGATTGTGGCGGCTCCTTCTTCCTTCAGTTTTTCATCAACCAGCTTTGCCACTTCAAGGTTGACATCTTTCTCAAGCAGCCCGTTTCCGACCGCGCCGCTGTCTTCGTCCCCGTGACCTGCGTCAACATATATCGTCTTCCCGGAAAGCGGCTCAGCCGCAAAAGCAGCTGGAAAAACCGCAATAAACGAAAACAGCAGCAAAACAAAACTCCTCATTAACAGTTTCACGATTTGTTCCTCCTACAATCCCTTTTTGCAAACGGTCATTCTTTCTTTTTCATTTCTTCAAGCTGTAATGTTCCGTCCTCTGCTTTCGTGTACTCCACTTTTACCTTTGTTCCATCCTTGATCCCTTTATATTTGTCCCGTTTTTCGGGAGGGACCTGAAACGTCGTTTCTTTGCCGTCAATATTGACGGCGACGGTATGCTGATCCGCCAAACCGACAAAGGTGCCTTCTTTCACAAACGTTTCCCCGCCTGTTCCTTGTCGGCTCTCATCGCCGTTTTGCCCATCATGTTGCGTTGTGCCGCAGCCTGCCAATAGCAGCATAGCGAACAAAACAAGGATGACTCCTTTTTTCATGTCGACCACCTCGCCCGCTGAATTTTTTACACCCCGTACCTTATCTTTAATACCCGGCGGCTGTAAAGCAGGCCGCTGCAGCAGATATTCTCCCAATTTACCCGTCCAACGCCCCAACGATTTCCGAATTGTTAGAAGCCACCCGCTCAAAAACGCCTGTGAAAAACGGTCTACTCAAGGCGGAAAATGGTTGTCATCTGGAAGAAATCAGATCTATTTCATCATTTTTATTTTTTTGTATAAAAAAACGTCTTTTTTCATAAGAAAAAAGACGTTTCATGCGGCTTTCGCTTTATATGATTCAGTCTATGCCGCCAACGCACCGGGCGTGAGACAAACTTTGAAAAAAATAGACGGATACACCGAAAGCTGACTGCGTGCTATGTAGTTTTTGTCAGAACTTGCAGGAATGCAAGTACAAAAATTCTTTTATTTCAAACATTTTTTAAAGCCCGGCTGCTTTATAGTCCTTCATAGCGGATGATTTAGTAGCGCTGCTCCTTTCGCAGTTCTCATGTTTATATTTGCTGCTGCACAGCCTGCTTCCAGTCCCTTGTTGACGGCGCCTCTTTAATCTTTTTGGCAGGGACACCGGCTATTGTAATGTTTTCCTCAGTGAAAGATTTGTTGACTACGGCGTTTGCGCCAATCGAAATGCCGTCGGCAATGTGAATGCTGCCAAAGAGCTTTGCTCCCGGACCGATCCAGACATTGTCTCCGATTGTTGGAACATCGTGGTGAGCGTGATTTTGCCCGATGTTAACCCCTTGATGAATGTCACAGTTTGCACCTATTTTTGCATTGCTGTTTACGATGAGCAATCCGTAATGGTTGATCCTCAACCCAGGACCGAAAACATTCACCGGGATGTCAAATCCGAGCTTCAATCCTCTCTTTTTATGCAGATACCGGTAAACATGCTTGAACACTTTGGAGTTGGCATTTGAGTAATATTCATGTTTGCGCAAGGCTATCTGATACTTCCAAATATCATCGCCAAACCATTTAGGCCTTTTCCGACTTGAGATTCCTAACGCTTTCTTGTCTTGTTCGAGATAATAGCGAAGATCTGTTTTCGTAAAGATCATCATACCACCTGCTTATTTCATACTTTTAAGTCGAGATTGGCTTTTCGAAGGGTTTTACATTCTCCGTCATCTATTTCCTACATGAAATTACTAAAAAGAAAACAAAAAAGGGGGAGCCCCTTTAGTTCATTCTTCGTAAAAACCAACCCAAGCGTTAAAAACATTACTGTAAAATTTCCCTTTGAAATAACGTGTTCCATCGCGATCAGAAAATTTGTTACTGAAAACTCCAGAAGAAGATTTTACACATTTTGATGATTTGTTGCTTTTGAATGAGCTTGTCACTTGGACAATTGATGTATTGAGCAGTCGGATGTGCAATCACCTCAGATGAATGCGATGCAGCAAATACCGGCGCTGCTGAAATAAGTAAACCAACACCCAGAGTCGCACCAGTTAATAATTTATTGACTTTCATTTTAAAACAACTTCTTTTCCATTTATTTCATTTCAATTTCATCTTATAACATGCAGGCATGTCTAAAAAGTGCACAAATTACAATATTTCGGCATTTTTTGATAAGCTGTTAGGCTGATTTTACACAATACACACCGTGCTGAAACACAAACAGTACATTTAAGAGCAAAAAAACGGCCTCGTTTATAAAAACGAGACCTTCAAATACTGTATGAACCCCTTCGGATCGCAGCACAATTCATCGCAATAAGGGCGAAAAATTCATCGGAATGACGATAAGCTATTCGTTAGAAACAGGTCGACAATTCAACGGTTAAATATTCGTCAAAACTGCGCCATGTCAACGTTTAAGAAGCCTTATGCTCCAGTCTCAGCTTGTCTGCGACCATCGCGATGAACTCACTATTGGTCGGCTTTGCTTTTGACATGCTGACTGTGTAGCCGAAAAGTGACGAAATCGAGTCGATGTTGCCTCTGCTCCATGCGACTTCGATGGCGTGGCGAATTGCCCGTTCGACGCGGCTTGCCGTCGTGTTGAATTTTTTGGCGATATCCGGATAAAGCACTTTTGTAATGCTTCCGAGCAGTTCAATGTCGTTATACACCATGGAGATGGCTTCCCTTAAGTATAAATAGCCTTTTATATGAGCGGGCACACCGATCTCGTGGATGATGGTCGTGATGCTGGCGTCCAGGTTTTTCTTCGGCGATTCCGGCTGCGGCCGAAGCACACTGCTTTGAGAAGACGGGGCGCGGTGTGTCAATTGAGACCCGTTTCCGCTGACCTGGCGGATATGGCCGACTAAGTTCTCCATGTCAAAAGGCTTCAAAATAAAATACGACGCTCCCAAATCTACAGCTTTTTTCGTCACGTCTTCCTGGCCGAACGCTGTCAGCATGATGACATTCGGCTGCTTTTTAAGCTGCGATTCCCTCAGCCTTTCAAGAACGGCCAATCCGTCGAGATGAGGCATGATAATATCCAGCACAAGCACATCGGGCTCCTTGTCTTTAAACAACGAAAGGCATTCCTGTCCGTTGTATGCGACACCAAGCACTTCCATGTCGCTTTGCCCCTCGATATATTCGCTTAATAGGCCGACAAGCTCCCTGTTATCATCAGCAACACATACTTTAATTTTCTCCACGTTTCTTCCTCCCCAATGTGTATGTTGATAAATTTCATCATTCTTTTTCTAATATGTTTAATTCGACAGCACCACTTTATTCCCTTTTTTAAAAAATGGTTTTTCCAATAATAGTGGTATATCTCGCTTTTTCTCCGTTTTTTTCTGATTTTCTCGATTTTTCGACTCGAAATGCGACTTGACAAACCGGGGAACGTGAATTTGTCGGAAAATCTTTTCTTCTTTCATTTTAACGCACAACGCGCAAGAAAAAAAGACGAAATCAAAAACTGCCGGAGGAATCCGGCAGTCAGCTTGCTTTTTCTTTTTTATAAATATCGATTCCCGCTTCAGACAGCATCCATTCAATATGCACGCCGTATCCGCTCGTCGGATCATTGACGAAAACGTGAGTTACGGCGCCAATGATCTTTCCGTTTTGGATGATCGGGCTTCCGCTCATCCCTTGAACGATGCCTCCTGTTTTGCTCAACAGCCTCGGGTCGGTGATTTTCAGCACCATGCCTTTTGTGGCCGGAAACTTCTGAGGTGTCGTACTGACGACCTGAATATCGAATTTCTCGACTTTGTCGTTTTCGATAACCGTTAAAATTTGGGCAGGGCCTTCTTTTACTTCATCTGAAAATGCAATCGGAATGGCTTTGTCAGCGATGCGGTTTTTGATTGACTCGTGAAGCGTCCCGAAGATCCCGAATGGACTGTTTCTGTTGATATCACCGATCACTTTTCGTTCTGATGCGAAACGGGCCAGTTTCTCTCCGGGATTTCCGCCTGTTCCTTTTTCAATAGAGGTGACGGTCGATTTCACGATTTGCCCTTTTTCAACAACGATCGGTTTTTTCGTATCCATGTCTGAAATGACGTGACCAAGCGCTCCGTATTTTTTCGATTTCGGCTCGAAAAAAGTCATTGTGCCGATTCCTGCGGCAGAGTCCCTGATATATAAGCCGATTCTGTATTTATCTTCAGCCTGGTCTTTTTTCGGAATGAGCTTCGTTTTGATTTCTTGTTTATCTCTTTTAATCGACAGATGTAAGGTTTCTCCTGTTTTCCCGGCCTTTTGAATAAAAGGGGTAATGTCATTCATTTTTTCAATTTTCGTGCCGTTGATTTCGGTGATAATGTCGCCTACCGCGATTCCGGCTGCTTCACCGGGCGATTTTTTGCCTTCAGAGGTATTGATTTGATGAAAACCTACGACCAATACGCCAACGGAGTGAAGCTTTACACCAATTGACTGCCCGCCGGGGACCACTTTCAAATCAGGCAGGACATTTACTTTCGTTTTTTTAACTGGGAATCCGGCAAAATCATAGACGAGTTCTGCCTTTCCATTCTTTTCACCTTTTATTTCCACTTCGCTTTGATGTTCTTTCAGTGTGAATGCTTCCGATGATCCATCTTTCGGAGCACTGACGGATAAACTCGTTTCAACCGCACGGGTACCCGTCTCAAAAATGTTCAAGTTTTTTGGGATTACAATGTATTCTTTCACCGGTTTGTAAAATCCTACACTTATTAAAGAAACAAGGAGAATCATACCCACAACTTTTCTGATTTTTTCAACATCCACCTTTTCACTCTCCTCGCACCTAACCCACACCATATAAAATTTCTTTCGCTACATTCATTACTTTTGCCTTTCGGACAGCGATTTATAACTGCGGACGGAAGAAAATCATTGGATAAAATGATAAGAATGAGTTTGTATAAGAAAATGCCGACAAAAAATAAGCTGTTCAAGATGAACAGCTTATCCGGTAGTTTTAACAAGCTTAGCTTGGTTCAAAAGTTCTTTCGCATGGCGCTTCGTCAGATCCGTTACTTCAACTCCGGCGATCATCCGGCCGATTTCCGCTATTTTTTCCTGTTTTGACAACGGTGTGACGCTTGTCGTCGTTCTCCCGTCTTTCGACTGTTTCGTAATCAAAAGGTGGGTGTCAGCCATCGCGGCCACCTGCGGCAAGTGGGTAATGCATAAAACTTGAGAGCCAATCGAGACGCGGTGTATTTTTTCGGCAATCGCCTGCGCGACCCTGCCGCTTACACCCGTATCCACTTCATCGAAAATGATCGAGGTGACATCCTGCTGAGCAGAGAAAATGCTTTTCATCGCCAGCATGATTCTTGACAGCTCTCCTCCAGATGCAACCTTTGACAAAGATTTGAGCGGTTCTCCCGTGTTTGTTGAGATTAGGAAATGGACGGTGTCAATGCCGTGCTTTGTGAGCTGAACCGGCATACCGTTGACGACGGGTGCATCATCATCCCGTTCCGCTTTTTTCACCTGGAATTCCGTATCGAATGTCGATTTTTCCATATACAGATCTTTCAGTTCCTGCTGAATCTGTTTGGCCAGTTTTTTTGCCCATTTTTTTCTGATTTCGGACACATTGGCGGCTTCAATCGCCACATCCTTGCCGATTGATTCGAGTCGGGATTTTAAAGCCTGCAAGTGGCTGTCCCGGTTTTCGATCCGGTCGATCTCTTCCTCTATCTTAGCCGAATAAGCTTGGATATCTTCGACAGTAGCGCCGTATTTGCGTTTCAGCTGTTTGATTTCGTTTAATCGCAATTCGATATAATCGAGGCGCTCGGGGTCGTATTCGAGTTCATCCAGCATATTTCTGATTTGAAAAGTTGAATCTTCGAGAATGTAGTAAGCGTTGGCCACCGATTCAGATACTTTATTGAGCCTTTCATTGATGCCTGAGACGTTTTCAAGCTCGCTTGAAGCCATGCCGACCCAGTCAAGCCCTGCCTGCTCGTTGCGAAGCGCATTATAGGCATTTTGCAGAGCTTCGTATATTTTTTCGAAATTAGCGATTTGACGGCGCTCTTCCTGAAGAAGTTCGTCCTCTTTCGGCTCAAGGTTTGCAGATTCGATTTCATCAAGCTGGAACTGTATTAAATCGAGTCTGTGAGCCATTTCCTGCTCGCTTTCAGAAAGCTCTTTCACCTTTTTCATGACGTCCATGTAGCGGCTGTAAACTTCCTGATACGCTTTTAAAGCATGCTCGATTTCTTCTCCCGCAAACCTGTCAAGAAGCTGAAGATGGTGCTCGTCCTCCATCAGCAGCTGATTGTCGTGCTGCCCGTGAATGTCAAGCAGCAGTCTGCCGACTTCCCGCAAAGCGGCAATGGTGACAAGTTTTCCATTGACGCGGCAGATGCTCTTGCCGTTTGCGTTAATATCTCTCCTCATGACGATCATGTCATCCGAGGCTTCAATCCCCAGTTCTGTGCACAAATCAAAAACCGGATGGCCGCTGTCAAGGATGAATAGCCCTTCCAATTCGGCTCTTTTCTCGCCATATCTGACATATTCGGACGAGCCGCGGCCTCCGACAAGCAAAGAGACGGCGTCGATGATGATCGATTTTCCGGCCCCGGTTTCACCGGTCAGAACCGTCATCCCTTTTTCAAAAGAAACGGTTAATTCTTCGATAATGGCAAAGTTTTTGATCGATAATTCAGCTAACAAGCTTTCATGACACCTCTTTTCAGGCCTTCGTTTATAAAAGCTCCAATATTTTCTTCTGTACGATTTTGGTTTCATCATGCGTCCGGCAGATGATCAAAATGGTATCATCTCCGCAGATCGTTCCCATGATTTCTTCCCAATCCAAATTGTCCATCAGCGCCCCGATCGCCTGCGCGTTGCCGGGCATTGTTTTTAAAACGATCAGATGGCTGGCTGAGTCGATTTTGACAAATGCGTCCATCAATGATCTTTTTAGTTTGGAAAGAGGATTAAAGCGCTGATCAGCAGGCAGACTGTATTTGTAGGAACCGTTGTTTGTCGGCACCTTGACCAAATGAAGCTCTTTAATGTCCCGCGAGACGGTGGCCTGCGTCACATTATAACCGTCTTTCTTTAAAATATCGACAAGCTCATCCTGCGTTTCAATTTCATTGGCGGTGATAATCTCCCTGATTTTAATATGCCTTTGACCTTTGTTCATTTCACACCTCGTTTTATACACAAATTGTGTATGTTTATACATTTATGTTAAATGATTTTGTCGGAAAAGTACATGTTTGCAGTAAAAAAGGAATAATAGCCCGCTATTATTCCTTTTTGCGTGCCGGCCACCCTCGCATTCGCCGTACGGCTCTCAAGGGTTTTTAATCACGCTGATCCGTTTTTTTCGCTTTTAATGTCTTGTGAGCCTCTTCGACAATTTGATTGATCGTTTCTTCTGCTATCGGCGTGCCGGGCTGCGCCTCTCCGTCCCAATGCAAATGGAGAAGGAATTCGATGTTGCCGTCGCCGCCGGTAATCGGCGAAAACGAGGCGTTTCGGCAGTCGTATCCTTCCCGAGCTGCAAACCGGCTGATGTCATCAAGCACAGCTTGATGGACGAGGGGATCGCGGACGATCCCTTTTTTCCCGACGGATTCCCGCCCTGCTTCAAACTGCGGTTTGACGAGAGCGATACAGTCGCTTCCCGGCACTAAAATGTTTTTCAGCACAGGCAGGATGATTTTCAGCGAGATAAAAGAGACATCGATCGTCGCGAATTCCGGCAGTCCTTCCGTAAAATCGGCTGGTGTGCAATACCGGAAATTGGTGCGTTCCATCACCACAACCCGCTCATCCTGCCTCAGCTTCCAGGCGAGCTGATTATACCCGACATCAACGGCGTATGAGCGGAGAGCGCCGTTTTGCAGCGCGCAGTCTGTGAAGCCGCCGGTGGAAGAGCCGATGTCAATCATCAGCTTGCCTTGAACGGAAAGCTGAAACTCTTTTAATGCTTTTTCAAGTTTTAATCCGCCTCTTGAGACGTATTTTAACGGGTTTCCTTTAACGGTCAGCGGAATCGTGCGGTCGACCTTTTCGCCCGGCTTGTCCAGTCTGTTTTCATTCGTATAGACGATGCCGGCCATGATGGCTCTTTTCGCTTTTTCCCGCGTTTCCATTAACCCTCTTTCTACTAATAAAACGTCGAGCCGTTCTTTTTTTCCTGTCATGATCCAATTCCTTTATGAGTCTTTACGGGCGTCAAGAGTCTTATTCGTCTGATGACGTCTTCTTTTGTCATTCCGATCTCTTCCAGAAGCTTGGCGACGCTGCCATGTTCAATAAATTGATCAGGTATCCCCATTCTGTCAATGATCGGGCTGTAAGACTGATGTTCATGGGCATACTCAAGGATCGAGCTGCCGAATCCGCCTTGAAGCACAGCCTCTTCGATCGTTAAAATCGGAAGCCCTTCGTTCAGGATTTCCATCAGCATGTTTTCGTCAAGCGGCTTGATAAAACGGGCGTTAACCACTCTGACCGAACGCCCTTCTTTCTGCAGCTCCTCCGCGGCAGCAAGCGCCATCGGAATGGTGGTGCCGAATGTTAAAATGACCGCGTCTGTCCCTGGTTTCAGCACTTCCCACGTTCCGATCGGGATCGTTTTCAATTCTTTATCCATTTTGACGCCGAGTCCGTTTCCGCGCGGAAAGCGCATGGCAATCGGGCCGTCGTCGTATTTGACAGCCGTGTTGACCATGTGCTGGCCTTCGTTTTCGTCTTTCGGCATCATGAGAACCAAATTCGGAATATGCCGTAAAAAAGCAATGTCAAACACGCCCTGGTGTGTTTCCCCGTCAGCGCCGACAAGGCCCGCCCTGTCAATGCCGATAAATACATTTAAATTTTGCCGGCAAATATCATGGACAACCTGGTCATAAGCGCGCTGAAGAAATGTCGAATAAATCGCCAGAAACGGCTTCATATCCTGAGTCGCGAGACCAGCCGCCATCGTTGCCGCATGCTGTTCCGCAATGCCGACATCAAACATGCGCTCCGGAAACTCGCTCGCAAACCCTTCAAGTTTTGAACCGACAGGCATGGCCGGAGTAATAGCCACAATCCGTTCATCCTCGCGGGCAAGCTTCCTGACCGTTTCGCTTACGAGCGCGCTCCATGATGGCGCAGCGGCTTTCGGCTTAACAAAATCACCGGTATCGATTTTATATGGGCCGGTTCCGTGCCATGTGCCGGTTTTATCGGTTTCCGCAGGCTTATAGCCTTTTCCTTTTTTCGTAATCACGTGGAGGAGTACCGGGCCTTTCGTCTTTTTCGCATACTGCAAATTTTCAAAGAGTTCATCATAGGAATGACCGTCTACAGGCCCTAAATACGTAAATCCGAGCTCTTCAAAGAACATCCCGGATACCAGCAGGTATTTAAGGCTGTCTTTGATCCGCTCGGCTGTAGCGGCAAGCTTCCCGCCAACAGCAGGAATCCGCTTGAACAAATACTCAAGCTCATCTTTGACCCATTGGTATTTTCCGGCTGTGCGCAGCCTTCCGAGCATGGAATGAATCGCTCCGACGTTTGGAGCAATGCTCATTTCGTTATCATTCAAAATGACAATCATGTCTTTTTGCTCATGGCCGATATGATTAAGCGCTTCAAGAGCCATGCCGCCGGTCAGTGCACCATCTCCGATGATCGGGATGATATATTCGTTTGTCCCTTTCAAGTCTCTCGCAGCCGCCATCCCCATCGCACCGGAGAGAGAAGTCGAACTGTGGCCCGTTTCCCAGACATCATGTTCGCTTTCATTCCGCTTTGGAAAACCGCACAGTCCTTTATGCTGACGCAGCGTGGCGAAGTCCTTTCCGCGGCCGGTCAAAAGTTTATGGACATACGATTGATGCCCCACATCCCACAAAAACTTATCTTTCGGGCTGTTAAATTCTTTATGCAATGCAATGGTAAGCTCAACAACGCCGAGATTCGGACCAATGTGCCCTCCGGATTCAGAAAGCGTTTCAATTAAAAAACGGCGAATTTCAGCGCTTAAATCTTCCAGTTCTTGATTTGAAAGGTTCTTCAAAAATGCAGGGTCCTTTATCGATAACAGATCCAATCGGATCAACTCACTTTCAGCATGATTTCTGCAAGTATGCGCCTTGCTTCATTTTAAGTTTCAGCTTGAATTATTATATGACGAATTCATCCCCATGCGCAAACTTGCATATGCGGACGCTTCGTTTGAAAAAACAGCCGCTAACACAACGTGATAACGGCGCGGCGTTTTAGAGTTCAACTCTTTACATTTTATCATAATAAGCCTTTGATGCTCAAATGGAAGCCCTGTAAATCAATGATCCCTTGCGGCAATCATATCGCAGAACTCGTACATAAGCTCTTTTTCAAGCGAAAGCTCTGAAATCAGCCGTTTTGCTTTTTCAATATGTTCATCAAGCTTTTGACTGGCGCCCTCAAGCGAAAGGAGCGACGGATAGGTCGATTTTCCGTTTGTCTCGTCAGATCCGATCCGTTTGCCGATTTTATCCTCTGAGCCTTCAAGGTCGAGAATGTCATCTCTGATCTGGAAGCCGATGCCGATATGATGGCTAAATTCGCGGAGCTTTTCGATCTCCTTTTCAGATGCATCTGCTAGAATCGCCCCCGCGATGACGCTGAAGCTGAGGAGTTTAGCCGTTTTTCCTTCGTGAATCCGCTGCAGTTCATCAAGAGAGACAGACTTTGATTCCGCTTCCATATCTAAAATCTGACCGCCGACCATGCCTTCAGCCCCCGCTGCCGATATCAGCTCATTCACCAGTCTGATGCGTTTTTCAGCGGATACATCAGAAGGCATATTGGAAGTGATCATTTTGAAGCTTTCGGTTAATAAGGCGTCTCCGGCGAGAATGGCCGTCGCCTCCCCGTAAATTTTGTGGTTTGTCGGCTTTCCCCTTCTGAGGTCATCGTCATCCATACAAGGGAGATCGTCATGGATTAATGAATACGTATGGATCATTTCAACCGCGCACCCGACCGGAATTCCGGCTTCTTCGTCTTTTCCGTACGCATGAAGAAGCGCAAGAACCAAAATCGGTCTCAGCCGTTTCCCTCCGGCTTCCAATGAGTACAGCATCGATTCCTTGAGGATGGACGGTGCTCGCAGGTCTTTAATATACATCGGAAGGCGTTCTTCGATTACTGTTTTTCTCGAATTTAAAAATCCGTCAAGTTTACCGGTCACCTTTTTCCTCCTCCCGAACACTGAAAGGAGCTAATTCCCCATTTTCCCGCAAAATGTAGTCCATTTGCTTTTCGACATTTTGCAGTTTTTCGTGGCACATTTTCGAAAGCGCCATCCCTTCCTGGAAATAATCGATCGCCTTTTCCAAAGGCACATCTCCTTCTTCAAGCTTTGATACGATCTGTTCCAGACCTTTCATCGCCTCTTCAAATGTCAGGTTCTCCCGGTTTGTTTTGTTTTCTTCAGCCATTTGTTTCGCCTCTCTTTTGCAGTACCTCACAGGTCAATGTCCCGTCGTTTAATGTGACGCGGATCTCGTCTTTTTCATCAACCTGTTCAATACTTTTAATCAATTCGTTTTCTTTATATGTCAAACTGTACCCTCTTTCCATCACTTGGAGAGGGCTTAATGCATTCAGTTTACCAAGAACCGTTTGAAACTGCGAGTGAATCTGCTTCAGCTGCACATCCATATTCCGCTTCAGCCGGACTGTTTGCTCTTCATGCCTCTTTCTTGCTTGTTTAAGCTGCTCCTCGGGATGAAGCATCTCCAGCTTGTATGTCTGTTCGTTCAGTTTTTGTTTTTTGCGTTCAACGGTCATCGCCAGCTGTTTTTGGAAACGGTCGAATATCAGGTCGAATTCCTGTTCCTTTTGGGCATACAGCCGTTTCGGGTAGCGGAAGGCATAAGAGGACTGAAGGGTTTTCACCCGCTCCTGCCGCTTTCTTAAATCCTGCTGCATCGCTTTTGCAATTCTCGCTTCGAGCGTTTTCAGACGCTCCCGCAAATCAAGCATATTAGGGACGGCCAGTTCGGCCGCTCCTGTCGGGGTCGCCGCGCGCAAATCCGCGACAAAATCGCTGATTGTAAAATCCGTTTCATGCCCGACGGCGGAAATGATCGGAATGCCGGAAGAAAAAATGGCCCTGGCGACAGCCTCTTCATTAAATGCCCACAGCTCTTCGATCGATCCTCCTCCGCGTCCGACGATTAATACATCGCATAACTCTCTGCGGTTAGCCTCTTTAATGCTGCTGACGATGGACTCGCCCGCGTTTACTCCTTGAACGAGCGTTGGAAAGACGATCACTTTTACAAGGGGGTATCTTCTTTTAATGGTGGTGATCACATCGCGTACAGCCGCTCCGGTTGGAGACGTGACAACACCGACGACGGATGGGAACGCGGGGATGGGTTTCTTATGTTTTTCATCAAACAAGCCTTCTTGCGATAGCTTTTTCTTAAGTTCCTCATACGCGAGATGAAGCGCACCTATGCCGTCAGGCTGTATTTCTTTTGCATAGAGCTGATAGTTGCCGCTCGGTTCATATACCGATATGCCGCCTCTCACCAATACTTTCATCCCGTTTTCAGGGGTAAAGGCGAGATTTCTGTTTTGTCTGGCGAACATGACGGATTGAATGCGGGCGTTATCATCTTTCAGTGTAAAATAAATATGGCCTCTGCTATGTATTTTAACATTTGACAGCTCGCCCTTGATCCAAATATCTTCAAGATGGGGGTCCACGTCAAATTTGCGCTTAATATATTTTGTCAAAGCCGTGACCGTGACAAATGAAATTTCACTCATGGCACAGTCTCCTTTCTAAGAAGGCACAAGCACGTTCATCCGCCGGCGCGAGACCAGGCGGATGAACGGCTGCACATTAAAGTTAAATTGTACGCTTCGCTGATTTAACCGTGTTATGGGCCAGCATTGTAATCGTCATCGGACCGACACCGCCCGGTACGGGTGTAATATAGGAAGCCTTTTCCTTCGCTTCTTCAAAATCGACATCACCGACGAGCTTTCCGTTGTCAAGGCGGTTAACGCCGACATCAATGACAACGGCTCCCTCTTTCATTTGATCCGCTTTGATGAAATTCGCCTTACCGACAGCGACAATCAGAATGTCGGCTTTTTTTGTGTGAGCCGTAATGTCGGCCGTTCTTGAATGGCAGTACGTAACGGTTGCGTTTTCGTTTAAGAGCAGCTGCCCTACCGGCTTTCCGACGATATTGCTTCGCCCGACGACAACAACCTCTTTTCCCGACAGATCAATCTCGGTTTTCTTTAAAAGCTCCACGATGCCCGCAGGCGTGCAAGGCAGAAATGTATCTTCGCCAAGCAGCATCTTTCCTACGTTTAATGGATGAAAACCGTCAACATCTTTGTCAGGGGATATTCTTTCAATCACCGCTTGTTCGGAAATATGATCCGGAAGAGGCAGCTGGACAAGAATTCCGTGAAAGTCGTTATTTTGGTTGTACTGGTCAATCACTTCAAGAAGCTCCTGTTCGGAGAAGCTTGCATCGAAATGATCCAGCTGAAAACGAATCCCCATGGCTTCAGCTGCTTTTTTCTTTCCCCGTACATATGAAAGAGACGCCGGATCATCACCAATTAAAATAACGGCCAGTCCCGGGGTCACTCCTTGTTTTTTCAGCTCTTCAACTTCCTTGGCCAGCTGCCCGCGCTTTTCCTTTGCTGTTTCTTTCCCGTCGATGATGGTTGCTGTCATTTGCTCTCCTCCTAGATTATTCAAGATCGGATTTAATGTTAGAAAGAACACCGTTTACAAACTTCGCCGACTTGTCATCTCCAAATTGCTTCGCCAGTTCAATCGCTTCATTCATAGAGACGTTGACAGGTATGTCTTCTAAAAAGATCATTTCGTAGGCGGACAAACGCAAAATCGCGCGGTCGACATTCGCCAGCCTGTCAAGCTTCCAATTGACGAGATGCCGTTTGATCATCTCATCGATTTTCTCTTTGTTCTCTAAGACCCCGTAAACAAGCTGCTCGAAAAAAGCGTCGCTTTCCTGCCCGTCCAAGGCGTGCTGCATCGCTTCATTCGGATCTGTATCACTGACATCAATCTGGAATAGTGACTGCAAAGCCTTTTCTCTTGCTGTTCTTCTTTTCATTCTTTCTTTTTCTCCTTTAACCCTCTTTGCTGCTTGCCGTTTAAGCCACAAAGAGATCATATCATATTTTTAGTCTTTCCGCATGCAAAAATCGCGGTTTTATCGTCAATAACCGAATGATAAGAAACAATCATTTATTATCATTCGTTTTTCGAACTTCTTTGCAAACTTTCCGGTTCCTCTTATTTTTGGTCGATAACAGCGGAAAGATGCTTTGAAACATCATTTTTTAAAACGGAACATGAAAAAACCAAAGGGCCGTCATTCCCCTTGGTTCTTCCACTTCACCGCACTACATCTCTTGATCGACTTCCACCTCGTGCGTTTTTGAATCGAATTGAATGCCAACGATGTGAATATTGATTTCATTAATCGAAAGAGCTGTCATATTGAGAAGCGTCTGGCGGATATTATCCTGAACGGCATTTGCAACTTTAGGAATCGAAACGCCAAACATCATCACGCAATAAACATCAATGATAATTCCGTCATCTGACAAATCAACTTTGACGCCTTTGCCGTGATTCTTTTTTCCAAACCGTTCCACGACACCTGTCGCAAAATTGCCGCGCATTTCAGCTACGCCTTCAACTTCGGAAGCTGCGATTCCGGCAATGACTTCGATGACTTCCGGAGCGATTTCCACTTTTCCTAAATGATTGTCTTCATGGCTCATTTCCAATAAGCTGTTGTCGTCTTTCAATATGTTCACCTCCGTTAAAATTACGACCCCATTACATCATATATTTCTAAAAACTTCGTATTAAATTCTCCGCTTACGAATGTTTCGTGCTCGAGCAGTTTCAGATGGAACGGTATCGTCGTATGAACGCCTTCGATGACGAATTCGCTCAACGCTCTTTTCATTCTTGATACAGCTTCTTCCCTCGTCTTCCCGTATGTGATGACTTTTGCAATCATGCTGTCGTAATAAGGGGGAATCGAGTATCCCGGATAAGCCGCAGAGTCCACTCTGACGCCGAGCCCGCCCGGAGGCAGATACATCTCGATTTTTCCCGGAGAAGGCATGAAGTTTTTCTCAGGGTTTTCCGCATTAATCCGGCATTCGATGGCCCAACCGTTAAAAGTGACTTCATCTTGGGTGAGGGTTAATTTTTCGCCTGACGCCACTCTGATCTGCTCTTTAATCAAATCAACGCCCGTCACCATCTCTGTCACCGGATGCTCAACCTGAATGCGCGTGTTCATTTCCATAAAGTAGAACTTCTGCTCGCGGTAATCGTAGATAAATTCAACTGTTCCCGCGCCCGTGTACTTCACGGCTTCTGCCGCTTTGACGGCCGCCTGACCCATTTGCTCCCTGATTCCTTCATCAAGAGCAGGTGAAGGGGTTTCTTCAAGCAGCTTTTGGAGCCTTCTTTGGATTGAGCAGTCGCGTTCACCCAAGTGAATCGTATTTCCGTGTGTGTCCGCAAGCACTTGGATCTCGACGTGTCTGAAGTCTTCAATGTACTTTTCAATGTACACACCCGGGTTGCCAAAAGCGGTGGCCGCTTCCTGCTGAGTGATTTTAATGCCGTTGATCAGTTCTTCTTCCGTACGAGCGACCCTGATTCCTTTTCCGCCGCCCCCGGCAGTTGCCTTTATAATGACAGGATACCCTATATCGCGCGCCAATGAAACCGCATCTTCAATATCTTCAATAATTCCTTTGGAACCCGGTACGATCGGAACGCCAGCCTGCTGCATCGTTTCCCTGGCAACATCCTTTGTCCCCATCTTAGAGATCGCGTCTGCTGTCGGGCCGACGAAGGTTACGTTTACCTCTTCGCAAAGCTCGGCAAAATCGGCGTTTTCCGCCAGGAAGCCGTAGCCCGGGTGAATCGCATCAGCGCCGGTCATTTTGGCGACGCTGACGATGTTCGTGATATTCAAGTAGCTGTCTTTTGAAAGCTTAGGTCCGATGCAAAATGCTTCATCAGCCATCTGAACATGGAGCGCCTCTCTGTCGGCCTCGGAAAAGACGGCTACCGTATCGATCCCCAGTTCTTTACAAGCTCTGATAATTCTGACAGCAATTTCTCCCCTGTTCGCAATTAATAGCTTTTTGATCATCTTATTGCTCCTTACTCTGCTTTTACTAAAAATAAAGGTTGTCCGTATTCAACCAGCTGGCCGTTTTCAACCAATACTTCAACGATCTCGCCTTTCACTTCGGCTTCGATCTCATTAAAGAGCTTCATCGCTTCCACAATGCAGACGACAGAGGATTCTGTTACCTTCGAACCGACTGTTACGTAAGGGTCGGCTTCAGGCGAAGAAGACGCATAAAACGTTCCGACCATCGGAGAGGTGATTTTGTGGAGGTTTCCGCCATCTTTTGCGGCTTCTTCTGCTGCAGGCGCATCCTGAACTGGCGCTTGCTTCGCCGGCGCTTCCGGAGCCGGTGTTTGAACAGGCGCTGCGGCCACTTGCTGGATGGTTTGCACGGTTCCGCTTTGTTTTTTCAGTTCAACCTTCGATCCTTCGTTTTCGTATGTAAATTCATTTATCGAAGATTCATCAATTAATTTTATCAACTGTCTGATTTCATCAATGTTTAACATGCTATCGCACTCCTAATGAAAAAGATTTTACGCATTTATCAGTTAGTACTAAAAGTACATACTATATTCATCTTACAGGAGAGGAATGCCGAATTCAACTACAATCATGAGCGCCCTGCATCAACAGGGGCCTCAGACATAAAAAAATCCCGCTTTTTGCAAGCGGGACATGTTTAATCTGCTGGCTCGAACGTCACAGCCACATCGTTTAAGTTTTTCACTTCTTTTGCGACGATGTCGATGATATCGGTGGCAGCGGCCTTCGAGTGCTCCTTCGCCTTCACCGTAATATTGACTTTATCGCCGTCTGCATTGACCAAGGCGTCTTTATAGCCTTTTGTTTTGATCAGGGTTTCAAGCGTCTTTTCCGTTCCTTCAGCTTCGCTGAGCTCTGTCATCTTGTCGTAAGCTTCGCTTTTTTCTTTTGCCGTCGCTTTATCGCTTCTGACGATTTCGGTTAATTCCTCCCTCTCCCTGCTGCGCTGATCGTCCATTTCCATGCGGTATGTCGTGAATAAATCTTCATCACCGGATGATTCTTTTGTTACGACTTCTCCGTTCTGTTCACTCGCAGACGTTTCTTTATCTTTTGCGTCTTTCCCTTCAGTTTTGTCTTTAGCAGGCGCTGTATCTTCTTTGCCATCCTTAGCAGGCTCTTCTTTCATCGGTTTTTCTTTTTCAGCGGCGACTTGTTCTTTGTCATCCACCGTGACGACATTTTCTCCTTCAGGCGACATAATGTAGTAGACACTCAGCACAACGACGAGACTTAACATGGTTAAAAGCCAAACCGTTTGTTTTTTCAGCATCATTTATGAATCCTCCTTCATTTTTTTAGGGGCAACAGCGACGCGGTGGCTCGGAACATCAAGAACCCTTGTCACTGCTTCAATGATGGTCTTTTTTATTTGAACGTTGTCGACTCCTTGAGCGACAACGAGAACACCCCTGATATCGGGCTTTTTCGTCTGAACGACGACAGGCGTCTCTTTATCTCCGTTTTTGATGATGACAATTTCTTCGTCGGAAGACATTTCAGACACCGTTCGCTTGCCTCCTTGTTTATCTGTCTCATTCGTTGAAGTCTCCTGGGTTTTTTTATTTTTCTCGAATATTTTCAATGAGGTTGCGTCAACATTGACGACGATTGATACGTCTTCAACGCCGATGATCGTTTCCAATATGTCTTTGAGCTGATTCTCATATTCCTGTTCGTAATCTTGGATCGAGTCCTTCGGTTTGTCATCTGAAGCGGGTTTGAACACTTCTTTTTCACCCTCACCGCTCTGTCCGGCGCTTTCAGACGAAGCCTTTTGTGAAGCCGCCGGCTGATCTGCCGCTCGTTCTTGAGAAGGTTCGGAAGAGAAGATTTGACTGACGAGCATGAAGGAAACGCCGAGAACAAAAAGCAGCAGAAAGTAGTGATATTTCGTCAGCTTTTTCCCGTTTTTCTCGTCTTTTGGCAGCAGGTGGCTGATCAGCTTTTCGATCCAGGTTCTTTTATTCATTGCCGCTTCGTTCTCCCCCTTCAATATGAACTGTAATCTTGTCGGGGCTTATTTCCCATATGCCTGCAAGCTGTTCTCTGACTTCCCCCGTCTCTTTCTTTTCTCTTTCTCGCAGTGGCTGGTAGCCGCGATCCGTATTGATTTCGACAGGAGCGACGGCTTGGACCGTTTTTTCGGATGCCGGTTCCATGAATACCGAGACTTCCGCATGCTTACTGAGGTCTTTCTCTGTTTCCAGCTGGCTGTCAGAAGAGACCGTGACTCGGTCAATCTTGTATTTGTCGCTTGTAAACCTTCCCTCTGCTCTCTTTTTCAATTGAACAGCCATCTGTTCTAAGATATATGCTTGTTGTGAGGCTTGTATTTCTTTTTTTTCTGAATTCAGCTGATTTTTTATTTCGTTTGACTGAACTTGTCCGTTTTTTGTAAGCCTCTCAAAGATGACATCCGGATCGGTCCTGAATAAAGAGAAAATCGGATTCAGTATCACCACGATCAAGAGCAGGCTGATCACCATTTTCGCGTATTTTTGCATGCTCGAATTCGGCAGAAGCATATCGATGACGATCGCCATCAGAATAAATAGAATAATGTTCGTGAGCCACTCTGTCAGAAATTCCATCTCATCCCTCCCTACTTCATCATCATCGTCAGATTCCCCGCTGTAATGATCACGGTTAAGCTTAAAAAAAACATCAGCGAAACGATGGCCATGGCCGCGAAAATATAGATGACGCTTTTGCTGATGACGTCCAGGCAGCTGATCACCGGACCGCCTCCGAGAGGCTGGAGAACGGCTGCGGCAATTTTATATATGAGCGCGAGGGAGAGGATTTTGATCGCGGGAAAGGCTGCGATGCAAATCAAGATCGCCACGCCGAGTATCCCGACGGTATTTTTCAGCAGGAGAGACGCGCTGATCACCGTGTCCGTCGCTTCGGTAAACATGCGGCCCAATACGGGGATGAAGTTTCCGGTGATGAATTTGGCCGTCCGCAAAGTAATGCCGTCCGTCACTGCGGCTGAGGCGCCCTGAACCGAGATGACACCGAGGAACACGGTTAAAAATGCAGCCAGCGTGCCGATCGCCGCATTTCTGAGGAGCTGGGCCAGCTGTGTGACTTTATACTGGTCCGTCATCGTACTGACAATGCTTAAAATCGCTGATAAAAACAAAAGCGGCAGCACGATATATTGGATAAACAAGCCGCTCGTGTTCATGAGAAAGAGAATGACCGGATGAAAAAATGCGGCTGAGGCGGCTCCTCCCGAAGTCGCCATCAGCGCTAGAAGCAGAGGTACGAGCGACAGGATAAAGCTTGTCATCGTCTGGATCGCTTCATTCGCATATGTGACGGCAACCCGAAAGCTGTTGAGCGCAAGAATGATCAGCACCATATAGACAATTGCATACGCCACTTTGCTGACGGTGCTTTGCTGAAATGCGTTTTGCAAAAGCTGAAGCAGCACGCAGAAGATGGTCAACAGGATCAGCGTCCCGAGCAGTTTCCCGTTAGCCAGCACTTCATGAAACAAGTAAGAGAACAGCGCTTTGCCCCATTCCTCAGGCGAAAAGTGCTTTTCACCTTTGACAAATTCAAGCAGGCTTCCTTTTTGACTTTCGGGAAGGTGTCCCCCATACTCAGTCAAAATGTTGTTCCAGAACTCCCCGACCCGGTCGAGCTCCAAACCTTCAGCCTGCTCTCTGGCCATCGCTTCAGCCGATTCTTCCGCGGCGGGTTCCCCAGCCGGCTCCACTTCTTTTGGCGAAGCTTGTACATCACGCGCTCCAAAGCATACGATTCCGATGATCAAGAGCCAGAACAGAAAACGCTTCACTCAGGGAAATCCTCCTTTCTGACTAAGACATGGAAGGGATGAGTCCGATGATCGTTTCGATAATGACGGTTAAAATAGGCACAGCCATGACTAAGATGAGGATTTTGCCTGCCAGTTCTATTTTTGAAGCAATCGCACCCTGTCCGGCATCCTTCGTCAGCTGGGCGCCAAACTCCGCTATATAAGCAATCCCGATAATTTTCAAAATCGTTTCGACATACATCATGTTGATGTTGGCATTGGCAGCTATTTTTTCAATCATTCGAATGATTTCGTAGACTTGATCGACTAAGAATAAAAAAATCGTGCATCCGGCAAAAACGACAATCATAAAAGCAAACGTCGGTTTTTGCTCTTTCACAATCAAGCTGAGGAAGGTGGCGATCATTCCCAATCCTACGATTTGAACGATTTCAATGAGTGAGCCCCCCTATCCTTGAAATAGAAAGACAGCTTTTATCTTTTGGAACAGATCATCGACAACAGTAGCCACCATGAACAATATATAAATGAATCCTAAAAGCGTGACCCATTGGGCATATTCCTTCTTCCCCATTTGATCCAGTATGGTGTGAAGAAAAGCGACGACGATCCCGACGCCGGCAATTTGAAAAATAATATTTACGTCTACTCCCATTTCGTGTATGCTCCCCTCTTCATTACATCAATAGAAGAATCAGCAGCAGTCCCGACAAGAATCCAAGGCTCTTCACCATTTTTTCATTTTTCGCCTGGGCGAGATTTGCTTCAGCTTCCTCTGTCTCTAAATGGGTTAACGCCAGTTTGATATGTTTTTGCTGAGAAATCAGATCATGACGGCCAAGCGTTTCGCCGAATTGCCGTAAAATCTCGTATTCTTTCTTTTTGAGAGCCGTTTCGGGCCATACTTTCTCCAAGCTGTCTTCCCATGCCGTCCCCGCTGAAGCGCTGCCTTTTTCCAGCTGTTCTGCAAATGTCTGAAACAAAGAAGCTATCGGTCCGGAAACCTGGTGTGCGATCTGCTTTGATGCCTGAAGGAGCGGTGTGTGCCCGTACATGATTTCAGCCTCTAAAGACTGCAAAGCGGCCAGCAGCTGGCGGATTTGCTTCGGTCTATCCCTGAAAGGCTTCGCCATTTCAAAACCTGTCCATGTGGCTGCTGCCAAAATAAGCACGGCACCTAAAAGCTTCAGCATGATAACATCCTCTTCGCCGCGCCGAGCGGCTCTCCGTTCCCGTTTAAGATGCGGCTCAGGCTGCCGGGACCGTTCTTTCTGGAAAGTTCCACGATTCTCTCAAATACCCGGTGCTCCTGAAGCATTTTCAATGATGGACGCCTGGCCATATCGGCATATGTGCAGCCGTGAGCCGAAACGATGACAGACACCCCCGCATGGACCGCTTCCAAGAGCGCTTCTGCATCTTCCATTCTTCCGATCTCATCGGCGATCATGACCTCCGGACTCATCGATCTGATCATCATCATCAGGCCTTCCGCTTTTGGACAGGCGTCAAGGATGTCTGCCCTGTCGCCGAGTCGATATTGCGGGATGCCGTTTACACAACCTGCGATTTCAGACCTTTCGTCAACGATTCCCACTTTTTTGGCAGGCGCGTTGCCGCTTCCTGAACTGATCAGCCTGGCGAGATCTCTGAGCAGTGTTGTTTTTCCGGTTTGCGGCGGACCGATGATCAGCGTGTTCAGCCACGAGTTTTGAAATAAATGAGGGACATACGGTTCGGAAATGCCGATTTTTTCTTTGGCAATGCGGATATTAAATGATGATATTTCTCTGATTCCTTTGACTGCTCCGTTTTCGACGACAACCCGGCCGGCAAGCCCCACGCGGTGTCCGCCTCTGATCGTGACATATCCTTTTTTCAATTCCTCTTCCAGTGTATACATGCTGTAATTTCCCAGCCTGTTTAAAAGAAGCGCCGAGTCTTCAGGTGTCGCCGCATAAGGGAGAAAGCGCGGCTTTCCTTTGTTCACCAGTTCGAGCGGACGACTTGTCCGAATCCGAATTTCTTCTATCTGATTGATTTCATGGTCGCCAAGACCGCTGAGCGCGCGTTTGATCGTATCGGGGAGAATCTCTGTGATGTGATGCAAAAACACTCCCTCCTCTTTTTGCTTGTCTTCTATAAAAATGTATGATCAAAGGAAGACATTATGACAAGTCGGTCTCTCTTATCATGTGTCACTATTTATAGATCCCCGCGATGATCAACACCACTCCCATAAAGATCAAAATCAGCTTTGCGTAAGAAAGCTGCCCTGCAATCTGATAGATGCCGATTGTCATTGTAATAATAAAGATGAGCGGCCCGACCATCGCAAGCACGCTGTTGACCGCCACGGCTTTTCTGACGTCATTTGTCAAAAGCATCACAACAGCCGCCGTCAGTTCGATCAAAGATGATACCACCCTTAACGCCGCCATTGTCAAAACCGTCGGATTGACTTGTCCAAAGAAAAGCTTCATGATCTTAAACCTCCAGTAACACTTCCTCTTTTTTTACAATCTATGCTCTCCATTGAAAAAGTAGTCTTCCGATTTTTCTATTTGGCCTGTGAGAGGTAAAAGATTTCAGACAGCAAAAAAAGAGCCGGCTTCATTGAAGCCGGCTCTTTCCCGCTGTTACTCTTATGCTCTTGATACGTAAGATCCGTCAGAAGTATTGACAACAAGCGTATCTCCTTCGTTTACGAAGAACGGCACGTTGACAACAAGGCCTGTTTCTGTTTTTGCCGGTTTTGTTCCGCCTGAGGCTGTGTCGCCTTTGATGCCCGGTTCTGTTTCAACAACTTTCAGTTCGACCGTATTCGGAAGTTCGATTCCGATCGTCTCTGTCTGATACATCATGATGTGGACAGACATATTTTCAAGCAGAAATTTGAGCTCGTGTTCGATTTGCTTCTCGTTCAGCTCAAGCTGCTCGTAAGATGTCGTATCCATAAAAACGTGCTGGTCGCCGTTGGCATACAAGTACTGCATCGTTTTCGTTTCAATTTGGGCGCGCGCCACTTTTTCACCTGCGCGGAATGTTTTTTCCTGAATCGCGCCTGTACGAAGATTTCTCAGTTTGGAGCGGACAAATGCCGCACCTTTTCCCGGCTTAACGTGCTGGAAATCAACAACGCGCCAGATGCCTCCGTCTACTTCAATCGTTAATCCTGTACGAAAATCGTTTACTGAAATCATGATTATCCTCCTATTGCTCCAATCAAACGGATTATAAAATAATTAATTCTTTCGCGGAATGGGTAAGGGATTCATTTCCTTCCTCTGTCAGGACAATATCATCTTCTATCCTGACCCCGCCTTTGCCCGGTATGTAAATTCCCGGTTCAACCGTTACAACCATGCCTTGTTCAAGCATCTGGTCCGAACGTGCTGAAAGCGCCGGACTTTCATGAACTTCCATGCCGAGGCCGTGGCCTGTTGAATGGCCGAAATACTCGCCGTAGCCTTGTGAAGATATGTAGTCCCTTGTATAAGCGTCAGCCTGTTTCCCGGTGATTCCCGGCTTGATGCTGCGCATGCCGATAGCCTGCGCCTCAAACACGGTTTGATAAATGCGTTTCAGCTCATCATCCGGCTCTCCTACCGCGACCGTACGCGTTATGTCCGAGCAGTAACCTTTATAGTAAGCCCCGAAGTCCAATGTCACAAGGTCGCCTTTCTCAATCGCTTTGCCGCTTGCCACTCCGTGCGGCAGACTTGAGCGTACGCCTGATGCCACGATCATATCGAAGGACGAATGATCCGCTCCCTGGCTCCGCATGTAAAACTCGAGCTCATTGGCGACTTCAATTTCGGTGATGCCGGGCTTTATGACCGTCAGAATATGGCTGAATGCATCATCTGCAATCTTTGCAGCTTCCTTTAATATCTTAATCTCTTCACTAGACTTAATCAAGCGCAACTTTTCCACAGATTGAGAAACAGGAACGAGTTCAGCTGCGCCAAGCTGCTCTTTGTAGGCGGCATACGTTCCGTATGTCATTTTATCCTGTTCAAAACCGATTTTGTTTATCCCCATCTCTTTGATCACTTCGGCGGCCTTTTGAACGATTCCGCCGGCATGCTGAACAATGTCAAAGCCTTTGATTTGATCTTTCGCCTGTTCTGTATAGCGGAAATCTGTAATAAAGACTGCTTTGTCGCCGGAGATGACCGCCAGTCCTGAAGATCCGGTAAATCCGGTGATGTACCGCAGATTAACGCTGCTCGTCACCAAAATCCCGTCAATGCCCAAACCGCCGAAAAGCTCTCTCAATTTGTTTAGTTTCATTGTCCACTAGTCCCCCTATTTGTTATTTGCGTTCATAAAATAACAGATGGCCAGCTTATAACCTTCAAAGCCGAGTCCCGTGATCTGGCCTCTTGCAACCGGAGCGATGACCGAGCGGTGCCGGAACTCTTCCCTCGCATGAGGGTTTGAAAGATGGACCTCAATCACCGGTATGCTGATTGCAGCAACCGCATCGCGGATGGCATAGCTGTAATGGGAGAAAGCCCCCGGATTCAAGACGATTCCATCGTATTGTTCCTCTGCCTCATGAAGAGCATCAATCAGGTCCCCTTCGTGGTTTGATTGAAAAAAAGTCAATTCAATCTGAATGCCTTCGGCAAATTGAAAAAGTTTTTGCTCCAAATCCGTTAATGTGTCTGTACCGTATACATCGGGTTCGCGTTTTCCAAGCCGGTTTAAATTCGGTCCGTTCAATATTAAAATATGCGGCAACTCTGCCTCCCCCTTCTCATCACGCAAAAAAATGTCCACTTACAGTGAACATTTTATCATATTGCTTCCTGATCAGACACTATTCTCTTGTTTCTCCAAGGGCCCGCGTCAGCTTTTCAGAATTGAGCTCATTGTATTCAAACGAAATCGAATAGCCGACGAATAAACCGTAAAGCAGGTAAATGCAAAGCGTCGTCACAACCGTTTCCCTCTTTAATTCAGCCACAGTCTGAACATCTGGGAACATCGGATTGAACAGGTAAAACACGACTGCCCACAAAACGGCTCCATATACAATGCCTGCCCACATGCCTTTGACCTGCTTCAAAGTGCCGTAGTAAAGCAGGGCAGCCCCAATGGAAATAACTCCGATCAGCAGGATGCTGATAAACGTCCCGAGAAATCCGTTTTTCCAATCGCCGATGACAAAAGGCTGGAGAATCATGTTTGCATTGACTTCGGAGAACTTAAAAAGGTACGCCAGTTCACCGAGTGCACTCCAAAGCACTCCGCCGACAAAGCCAGTCGTGATCACCCTTCCGATGAAAGTCATCGGAGCTTCACGCTTATTTTGCTCAAGCTCTTCCGGCTGTTTTTGATTGTCTTCATTACCCATACAGTCCAGATCACCTCCATTTCCAGTATGTCCAAAAACAGCCTCGCCAACATCCGCTTTCCCGGATTTTTAAGATCCGAGTGTAAAAAGCATGAAAAAGGGTATACTTTAATTAGATTTGGCATTGTAAGAGGTTCGATTTTCTTAAATTTTTGAGCCCGTCAATCTAGAGGTTTCAGCGTTTTTCCTGTACAATAGGTGTAAGGAAATGGTTAATGTACTCATAGATTGATACAGATAGGTTGATGCAAATGTCAAATCAAACAAAACAGCCCGCATACGGAGGGCAGGCTGTCGTCGAAGGCGTTATGTTCGGCGGCAGGCGCCATTATGTAACCGCGATCCGCAGAAAAGACGGAAGCATTGAATTTTTCAAGCTGCCTCGGAAAACCAATCCGGCGCTTGAAAAATTAAAGAAAATTCCTTTTCTCAGAGGGATTATCGCGATTATTGAAGCAAGCGCGAACGGCATCAAGCACTTGAATTTTTCGAGCGAACGCTATGACCTCGATCCTTCTTTAGACGATCAATTGAAAGAAGAGAAGCCGTCCAAGCTGACGATGATTTTTGGCCTCGCCGCAGTCGGCGTCCTGTCTTTTTTGTTCAGCAAGTTTATTTTTACGCTCGTGCCCGTTTTTTTAGCGGAGCTCACCCGTCCGGTCTTTCAGTCGGACGTCGCGCAGATTATGATCGAAAGCTTTTTTAAGCTGCTCCTTCTCTTAAGCTATATTTACGCCATATCTTGCACTCCTTTTATTAAAAGAGTTTTTCAATATCACGGAGCAGAACACAAGGTCATAAACTGTTACGAGCAAAATCTGCCGGTCACGGTTGAAAACGTTCAGCGGCAGTCAAGACTGCACTACCGATGCGGAAGCAGCTTTATTCTATTCACCGTCATCGTGGGCATGTTTGTTTACTTGCTTGTTCCTACTGACCCTCT
Organism: Bacillus sp. LB7; assembly: GCF_030449715.1. Lineage (NCBI taxonomy): Bacteria > Bacillati > Bacillota > Bacilli > Caryophanales > Bacillaceae > Bacillus > Bacillus sp. LB7. Next base: position 53,384 of record NZ_JASGCA010000001.1, on the reverse strand, counting down.
CTGGGTACGTATTTTGAATAGACTCGCACTGATACCCGTCGTTCTCGGCATTTCATTTGAAGTTCTGCAGCTGACAAACAAACTGAGAGACATCCCCGTATTGAAGGTGCTCGGCTATCCGGGTTTGTGGCTGCAGCTTTTAACAACGAAAGAGCCGTCTGACGATCAGGTGGAAGTGGCCATCGCAAGTTTCAATGAGCTTCTTCATATGGAGACCAAAGCAGAGGACGAACAGAAGGAACCTTCTAATATCGTAATGTAATGCAACGAATTGGTTAATTTTTTGGGAGGTGGACAGTTATGAAGCAACGCGTACATCCTGTCTCAGCTTTAATTATTGCGTTTGGAATTTTTGGGTTTGTCTATTTCGCCGTCACAAGTCCGGGCCGCCTGCTCCAATACTTGGTTGTTTTTGCAGCGGTCGGCGCCATCATTTATTTCGTGATCAGGCGCATTTCCAATCGCGATATGGGCAGTGAAGGAGCCGCTTTTAAGAAAGCAGCCAAGCAATCCAACAAGCGTTTTCAGGATCACAAAAAACGCTCTGTAAAAGGCAAGGTTAATCATCTGAGAAGCGTACCGTCTATCAATAAATCGAAGCCGGTATTGGTGAAGAAAAAAAGCCAGACTCAGCTGACAGTGATTGAAGGCAAAAAAAGCAAAAAGAAAAACAGGGCTTTCTTTTAAAACGTCCACTGTTTCAAAAATAATTCTGTTCGTTTTTTTCCTAGCTCGATTAGAGCTAGTTTTTTTTCTGCCGACATCGCGAATTCAGTCGACAGGACTTCCTCCACAGGTAAAAAAATGATGTTCCGCTCATGTTTTGTGGCAATGTGCCTGGCGTCATGTGCCTCTTTCATCGTCTCAAACAGCGCCCCGAACAGTTCGAACGCATTTTTAATCGTTTTCTTCGGCCTTTCTTTTTCATTGGGCATCAGCGTGATGCCCAATACCGGCCGTTTTTTTTCTGTTGTAAACAGCCACATCGGAAAATTGCTCAGAACTCCGCCGTCTACGACAACGCTGATGCCGCTGGAGGACTTGAGCTTCACCGGCTCAAAAAAATAAGGAATGCTGCAGCTCATCCGGACCGCCCTGGCAACGGAAAAACGTCTTGGATTTAAGCCGTACCTGTTTAAATCGTCAGGCAGCACAAGCATCTTGCCATTCGATAAGTCGGAGGCGATCAACTTCAGTTTTCCCTGTTCAAGATCCCCGAACACTGAAATGCCCTTCGCTTTCAACTTTTCGGAAATCCAGTTTTCCAGTTTATCTCCTTTATATAAACCGAGCCGCCAATAAATCGATGCCCATTGCAGCATTTTCAAAGGCAAGAGTGAAAATCTTGGGTCAAGGAGCTCGCTTTCATTTAATTCTTCCATCATTTGACGGATCTCCGCGCTTGTATAGCCGGCCGCGATAAACGAGGCAATAATCGAACCGGCACTCGTTCCGGCCAGCCTTTTAAATCGGAAGCCCCGTTTCTCAAGCGCCTCGTACGCTCCCACGAGTGCAATCCCTTTCATGCCGCCGCCTGAAAAAACCCCGTCGATGTACATCGCGATCTCCCTCCCTTAAAAGATGGCTTTACACCATTTTAAGAAACGGCCCGAAAAAAAAGACCATGAGACAAAGCGGCAGACGGAAAAACTGACACTGAAAGAGAAAAGCCGCCGATACCCGGCGGCTTTTATTGATTTTCCTGTTCGTTTCTTTTTTGGACGCTTCTCAAATCGTCGATTCTTTTGCTGTCGTCTTCAAAATACTGCACGAGATCTCCGACACGATCAATGCTGTTCCAGCTTAAATGATGCTCGATTCCTTCCACATCATCATAAATTTTCTCTTCGTCAACACCAATGATTCGTAAAAACTGCTCCAATAATTCATGTCTGTATACTAAACGCTTGCCTATTTTCTTCCCTTTAGGCGTCAGCACGAGGCCGCGATACTTTTCATAAATCAAATATTCGTCTTTATCGAGTTTTTGAACCATTTTTGTAACCGAGGAGGGATGGACGGCCAGAGCTTCGGCTATATCTGAGACCCTTGCATATCCTTTTTCTTCAATCAGCATATAAATTTGTTCTATGTAATCTTCCATACTCGGTGTTGTCATCAAATCCCTCCAAATCACACCTATTCAAATCATAACAAGTTTACACTATGTGCATGTAAAAAACAAGCAACGGGATAACGTTTTCACCCGATTACCTTCTATAATTCCATTCATCTGCCGCATACTTCGTCATGGCGAGATCGGCGACAAATGCCGTTTCCTCTTCTGTCAGTTCATAAGGCTCCAAATGAATGTTAAGCCCTTTTTCGAACCCTTTTTTAAAAGCTTCGCTCGCTTCTTCAATCGTGACTTTTTCTTTTGCCAGCTCATTGATGGCGACCGCTTTTTGTTTGAAGTTTCTCTGCATACGCTCTCTGAGGCGGTCATTTTTGTAAATAAACAAATCAAAGAGCTTGTCCTCATCCAGATCAAGAAGGATCGAACCGTGCTGGAGAATGACTCCTTTCTGCCTCGTCTGGGCGCTTCCGGCCACCTTTCTGCCTTCGACAACGAGCTCGTACCACGACGGCGCGTCAAAACAAACGGAAGATCTCGGGTTTTTCAGGCTCTGTTTCTCTTTTTCTGTTCTTGGGATGGCGAAATACGCATCAAGTCCCAGCTCTCTGAAGCCTTCAAGAATACCTTCTGAGATGACCCGGTACGCTTCCGTCACCGTCTTCGGCATTTCCGGGTGTTCTTCAGACACAATAACACTGTAGGTCAGCTCTTGATCATGGAGCACGCCTCTTCCGCCGGTCGGCCTTCTCACAAAGCCTAAACCGTGTTTTTTGACGGCATCCAGATTGATTTCTTTTTCGATATTTTGGAAATAGCCGACTGAAAGCGTCGGCGGATTCCAGCCGTAAAAGCGGATGGTCGGCGGAATCTTATTTTCGCTGTGCCAATAAAGGAGCGCCTCGTCAAGCGCCATATTAAAAGCGGGATCCTGTCGTCCCGAATCGATAAAACGCCATATTTCTTTTTCCATAACCTACCCTCTTTTTCTTTGGTATAAAATAAGTCTACCATTCCCTCTTAAAATTGAAAATAAATTCGGCGAATCAGATGACAGATTTCTGAGGCTTTACTATAATAGTATTTGTCTTAACATATCGTTAAAAATCTCCCGCTTAACAGACGGGATGAATTCAAAAAGGAGTCGGATCAGATTGTCTACCAGCAGCATTATCATTCTCTTGATTTGCGCCGCGCTCATCATCTACGCGGTCGTTTCATACATCTATCAGCAGCGCATTATGAAAACCTTGACAGAAGAAGAATTCCGGGCCGGCTATCGCAAAGCGCAGCTCATCGATGTGCGCGAGCCGAACGAGTATGAAGGCGGCCACATTTTGGGCGCGAGAAACATTCCGCTTTCACAGCTTAAGCAAAGAAAAAGCGAAATCCGTCCTGACAAACCGGTTTACCTGTACTGCCAAAACAACGTCAGGAGCGGAAGAGCCGCCCAAACGCTCCGCAAACACGGCTGTAAGGAGATTTACAACCTGAAAGGCGGGTTCAAAAAATGGGGCGGGAAAATTAAAACGAAAAATTAATAACCGCAGCTGTCTCCAGTTGCAGCCAACATCCTAAAGCGTCTTCACGTTTTAGGATGTTTTTTTAGCATATCCGGCAGTCAATCAAAACAGGCGGGGGCGGTTGACGTTTCAGATAAAAATAAGCCGGCGAAATGGTTTCGCCGGCTTTGTTCGTTATTTTTTCAAGTCTTCGATTGAATTGACATCTTTCATGTATGTCGGAACGACAAGGCCAATTTTTACGCCTGTCATGCTTGTACCGATATCTTCGTATTTGCCTTTATATTTTTCAGCATATGTTTTATGTGTTTGCGGCAGCCATGCAGCAAGTGAAGCATCGACGCTTCCATTTGCAATTCCAGTCCACATCGGGCCTGCTTCTACTTGGCTGAGCGTCACGTTGTAACCTAAGTCTTCAAGAACTTTTGCGATGACATTCGTGCTCGCAATTTCACTGTCCCATGCTACATAGCCGAGCTTAATTTTTTCGCCGTCCGCTTTATCGACGCCTTTTGTCCATTTCTTAACAAGGTCTTGATGTTTTTTTACGAAATCTGCTGCAGCTTCCTCCGCTTTTTTGCCTTCCTGAACGGCAAGCATGACTTCTCCCATATCATCCTCTGTCCAGCTGAATTGGCTGAGCAGCTTGTGTGCGCCCGGATGGTCGTCCTTGAATCCTTTGCGCGTAACAGTATGGATTTCTTCGGCATCGCCGTAAGAACCTTTTGGATCTTTCAAGTATTTGAGATCGTATTTTGCAAACATCCAATGCGGTGTCCAGCCCGTAATGATGATCGGATCTTTTTTATCGTAAGCTTTTTTCAATGCGGCTGTCATCGCTGAGCTTGAGCCTGATGTTACAGTCCACTTGCTGAGATCGTAATCCTTAAGCGCCTGGTCCGTTGCATTCATAATGCCCGCTCCAGGATCAATGCCGGTAATTTTATAACCGACTTGATCGCCAACTGACGCGTTTTTATCATTATTGCTGCTTCCGCAGGCAGCCAGACCCAATGTCAGTACTGCCGCAGTGCCGATTCCCGCTATCTTATTCCACATTATGCATTCCCCCTGCTTTTTTTCAATTTTATATTTTGTGTAACCCGGTCAAGTACGATCGCAATAATAACAATCGCAAGCCCGGTTTCTACACCGGTACCCGTTTGCAGCTGTGTAACAGCCCGGTAAACTTCTTCTCCAAGTCCAGGTGCACCTACCATGGATGCAATAACGACCATTGACAACGCAAGCATGATGCTTTGATTGATACCGGCCAGAATGGTTTTTGTCGCGAGCGGCAGCTGCACTTTAAAGAGCCGCTGGCTTGTCGTTGAACCAAATGCTTCTGTAGCTTCAATCAGATCTTCCGGCACCTGCTGTATTCCTAAGATCGTCATCCGGATTGTCGGAGGCATCGCAAAGATAACGGAAGCGACAACACCCGGCACAACCCCGATATTGAAAAAGAAGATGGCCGGAAGCAAATAAACGAATGCCGGCATCGTCTGCATTAAGTCAAGGATGGGCGTAACGATTCTCCGAACCGTTTTCTTTTGTGAGCCCCAGATTCCGACCGGAATGCCGATAATGACAGAAATCAGAACGGATGTGACGACAAGCGCCAATGTCTGGAGCATGGCGTCCCAATATCCTAAATAATCAATGATTAAAAATCCGATTAAAGTAAACAGCGCAATGCCTCTTTTGCTGATCAGCCAGACGAGCGCGGCAAAGATAACGGTTAAAATAACCGGCGGAACAATACCCAGGCCTTGGACAATCGCATCAACAAACGATTCCACTCCGCTGGCAATTCCGTTAAATACCCCGCCGAACGACACCGTCAGCCAGTCAACAAACTGATCGATCCAATCGGCTAAAGGAATGCGGGGAAGCGATGATAAAGTAAACATTATCTCACCTCCTGAACAACAGTTTCATGAGCTGGTTCATGATCTGAATGTGCATTAATATACCGGTCATTTCCGGCAAGCGCTCCGATTAACGCGCCTTTGACGATGATCCCTTTCATCCGCTGTTTTTCATCGACGACAGCAATCGGGATGCTGGCATCAGAGACCAATTCAAAAATATCCGTCAGGACCGCATTCTCTTCCACGGTTGTAATGTCTCTTGAGATGACGCTCTCCAGCGTCTGGCTTTTTTCGGCTGCTTTTTTAGCTGTTTCAGCATCAACGGAGCCGAGGAGCCTATTGTGTTTGTCAACGGCATAAATCGAGGAAATCCCCAGGTTTTTCATCAGCGTCAGAGCGACGCGCGGCCCTTTGTCTGCGCGTACGGTTTCAGCGCGTTTCATAATATGGCCGGCTGTCAGCACTTTAGACAAGTCGACATCTTCAACGAATTTTTCAACATATTCGTTTGACGGGTTCATTAAGATCTCTTCCGGCGTACCGATTTGAACGATGTTTCCGTCTTTCATCAATGCGATTCGATCGCCGATTCTCAGCGCTTCATCAAGATCATGAGTGATGAAAATAATCGTTTTGCCTACTGATTCATGCAAATCGAGGAGTTCATCCTGCATATCCTTGCGAATCAGCGGGTCAAGCGCGCTGAACGCTTCGTCCATCAGCAGAATGTCCGGATCATTCGTCAATGCGCGGGCAAGCCCGACGCGCTGCTGCATTCCGCCGCTCAGCTGATCCGGATATTGCTGTTCATATCCTTCAAGACCGACAAGCTTTAATGATTCCATAGCTCTTATCCGGCGTTTACTTTTATCGACTTTTTGCAGTTCCAATCCGTACTCTGTGTTTTCAAGAATCGTTTTGTGCGGAAACAGAGCGAACTTTTGAAAGACCATGCTGATTTTTTTCCGGCGTATTTCCCGAAGCTGGTCTTTGGACATATTTGTTATCATGTCACCATCTATGTACACATGTCCTGCAGTCGGTTCAATCAGCCGGTTTAAAAGCCGCACCAAGGTTGATTTACCGCTCCCTGATAGACCCATGATGACAAATATCTCACCTTCATACACGCTAAAATCCGCTTGGTTCACCCCGACGGTCGCCCCGGTTTCTTTCAGAATTTCTTTTTTGGTTTTGCCATCGGCAAGCAGCTGCGTTGCTTTCTTTGCATTTTTCCCAAAAACTTTGGACACTTTTTCTACTTTTATCTTGATTGGATTTTCGTCTGAATTCATATTTCTCCTCCCGTATGAAGCAATCTAATATACCGTAACATTTATGTAACATATGAGACAAACGGCATATTCGCTGTCATTTTGTATCATACCTTCATATTCATCGTTATCACTCTCTACCCTTGTGAATCCTTCTAAATGCTCCATAATCCTCTTCTTTCAAGGTAAATTAAACCATTATCTTTCAATAAAACATTGAAACTATCACGTTTTGCAATGTAATTTTTATTTTCAATTTTAAATTTGATGAATTTACTATTTAATACGGGAGAAATCCTTCTCATTCAATTAGTTAATCGCTTACATAAAGATGTTATGTTTCACAATAAAAAAACCGGCGACATCGATCCGCCGGCTTCTCATCATTTTTCATAACGCAGCACGGGCTTCCGCGCGGCTTTTGTTTCATCCATGCGTTTTACAACGGTTGAATGCGGTGCTTCCTGAACGACTTCAGGCGTTTCCTCCGCTTCTTTTGCGATCTGGATCATCGTATCGATAAACGCATCGAGCGTTTCTTTCGACTCTGTTTCTGTCGGTTCAATCATGATGCATTCCTCGACATTGAGCGGGAAATAGATGGTTGGCGGATGGAAGCCGAAGTCCAAAAGCCGCTTTGCGATGTCAAGCGTCCTGACTCCCAGCTTTTTTTGGCGCCTTCCCGACAGCACAAATTCGTGCTTACAGTGCCGGTCAAACGGCAGATCGTAGTATGGAGCAAGCTTTCTCATCATATAATTGGCATTTAAAACGGCGTTTTCCGTTACTTCTTTGAGCCCGTCCGGCCCCATTGAACGAATGTACGTATAAGCTCTCACATTGATCCCGAAGTTTCCGTAGTAAGGTTTCACCCTGCCGATCGAATGCGGACGGTCATGGTCAAAGGTATAGCGGCCGTCTCTTTTCACCAGCACCGGCTTCGGCAAATACGGAATCAATTCCTTCTTGACGCCGACAGGGCCTGATCCAGGTCCTCCGCCTCCGTGCGGTCCTGTAAAGGTTTTGTGAAGGTTCAAATGGACGACGTCAAATCCCATGTCACCCGGCCTTGCTTTGCTGAGTACGGCGTTTAGATTCGCTCCGTCATAGTACAGCTTTCCTCCGGCTTTATGGACGATTTCAGCCATTTCTAAAATATTTTCTTCAAAAAGGCCGAGCGTGTTTGGATTGGTCAGCATTAACGCGGCTGTTTCTTCATCTACGACACGCTTTAAATCTTCGAGATCAACAAGGCCGTCGTCATTCGATTTGACGGTGACCGTTTCAAATCCGGCAACAGTCGCAGACGCCGGATTTGTGCCGTGGGCCGAATCAGGAACAATGACCTTCGTCCTTTTATGATCGCCGTTTGCCTCATGGAACGCGCGGATCATCATCAGCCCGGTCCACTCGCCGTGCGCACCTGCAGCCGGCTGAAGGGTGACTTCATCCATCCCCGTGATCTCTTCCAAATGCTCGCTCAAGTCGTACAAGAGTTCCAGCGCTCCCTGCACGGTCCGTTCATCCTGGAGCGGATGGATCGCAGAAAAACCCGGGATTCTCGCGATTTTTTCGTTAATCTTCGGATTGTACTTCATCGTGCATGAACCGAGCGGATAAAAGCCCGAATCCACTCCGTGGTTGCGCCTTGATAAAGCTGTATAATGGCGCATAATATCAAGCTCAGACACTTCGGGGAGATCTGCCGGTTCGTCTCTGAGATACGCTTCATCAAGGACATCTGTCACATCTGTTTCAGGGATGTCAAGCTCAGGAAGGCTGTAGCCGACCCGCCCTTCTTTTGATACTTCAAAAATAAGCGATTGATCCTGTTTATTCATGGCGATCCCCCAATTCATTCATGAGTGTATCTATTTCCTCTCTTGTTCTGAGCTCTGTCACGGCAATCAGCATGTGCTGTTTTAAATCCGGATATGAAGCGCCGAGATCGTAGCCTCCGATCATATTTTTCTCAAGCAGGCGTTCATTCGCTTTTTCGACAGGTTCATTGAGCCTGACGACAAACTCGTTGAACATCGGCCCGTCAAACACGACTTCAAGACCGGCCCGTTTAGCTGCTTCTTTTGCATAAGCCGCTTTTTGCAGGTTCTGCCATGCGATTTCCTTGACGCCTTTTTTGCCGAGCGCCGTCATGGCGACTGATGCGGCAAGTGCATTGAGCGCCTGATTGGAGCATATATTTGATGTTGCTTTATCCCGTCTGATATGCTGCTCGCGTGCCTGCAAAGTGAGAACGAATCCCCTTTTCCCGTTTTCATCTTCCGTCTGACCGACGAGACGGCCAGGCACTTTTCTCATCAATTTTTTGGTGACGGCAAAGAATCCGCAGTGCGGACCGCCGAAAGCGGCCGGTATTCCGAACGGCTGGGCATCCCCGACAACGATGTCAGCTCCCAATGCCCCGGGCGGTGTTAAAAGCCCGAGAGCCAGCGGATTGGCGGAAACGATGAACATGCTTTTCCCTTTATGGGCGATCGGTTCAATGTCTTTCAGCGGCTCGATTCGCCCGAAAAAGTTAGGGTATTGGACGATCACTGCTGCTGTATCTTCGCAGACGGCTTCATCAAGAGCCGCAAGATCTGTTGTTCCGTTTTTGGCAGGGACTTCTACCACGTCGATGTACTGTCCTTTCGCATACGTTACTAAAACCTCGCGCGATTCGGGATGGACGGTTTCCGAAACGACGATTTTTTTCTTTTTTGTATGTCCTGAAGCAAGCATTGCCGCTTCGGCTAATGCCGTTCCCCCGTCATACATCGACGAGTTGCTGATATCCATGCCCGTCAGCTCGCAAATCATCGTTTGAAATTCAAAGATCGCCTGGAGCTCCCCTTGAGAAATTTCAGGCTGATACGGTGTATAAGCCGTGTAAAATTCCGACCGCGAAATCACGTGGTCCACGATGACGGGCTGGTAATGATCGTATACGCCCGCTCCCAAAAAAGAGGCGTACGTCACTGTATCTTTATTTTTAGCCGCGAGTTTCGTCAGCTCTTTTGTGAGTTCAGTCTCGGACTTCGCCTTTTTAATCTGGTATTCCCCTTTAAATCTGACGCTTTCGGGTATATCGGAAAATAGCTCGTCGATCTTCTCGACTCCAATTGCCTCAAGCATCTCCTTTTTATCCTGATCTGTAGCTGGCAGGTAACGGTGCTTCATCTTCAGTCTCCTTTCACGGCCTTGGCAAACTTACGGCTGCCGTTTGTAAAATGGGGTTTTCACGATTTTCGCTTTCAAACGCTTATTTCTGATTTCCACTTCAACGACGGTGTCGAGGGCGCAGGCTTCTTTTTTCAGCAATGCGAGGCCGACGTTTTTCTTTAAGGTCGGCGACTGTGTGCCGGTTGTCACCTCGCCTGCTTGTTCGCCTTGATAATAGACGGCGTATCCGTGCCTTGGAATGCCTTTATCGATCATTTCGAGGCCGACGAGCTTTCTGTCCGCTCCATGTTCCTTTTGGCTTGCCAGGACGGCTTTTCCGAAGAAATCCCAGGCTTTGTTTGTTTTGACGGCGAATCCGATGCCGGCTTCGATCGGTGTAATGTCTTTTGAGAGCTCCTGTCCGTACAGCGGCAGCTTCGCTTCAAACCTCAGCGTATCCCTCGCCCCGAGGCCGCACGGCACCAATCCCGAATCCTTGCCCGTTTCAAGGAGCAGCTTCCAAATGTAGGATGCATCTTCACTCCGGCAGTAAATCTCAAAGCCGTCCTCTCCCGTGTATCCCGTTCTGGACACAAGCGCCTGCACGCTGCCGATCGCCGCATCATCCCTGAACGTAAACGGCTTTAACCCGGCAAGATCGCTATCTGCGACCTGTTTTAAAATCGCTTCGGCCTTCGGTCCTTGAAGGGCAAGCAGCGCAACCTCGTCAGACACGTTTCGAACCGAAACGTCTCCTTCTTGGTGCTTGTTCATCCACTCGACGTCTTTGTCGATATTGGCTGCGTTAATGACGAGCATGTAGACATTGGCCGCTTTTTTATAGACGAGGAGATCGTCGATCGTTCCGCCGTCTTCATAGCACATGGCCGTATACTGGGCACCGCCTTCTTTCAGCGTCGAAACATCGTTTGTCAACAGTTTTTGCAAAAACGGAAGGCTGTCTGTTCCTGTGATTTCGACCTCCCCCATGTGTGAGACGTCAAAAAGCCCCGCTTTCGTCCTGACGGCTTCATGCTCCTCTTTAATTGAAGAAAATTGAACAGGCAGTTCCCAGCCGCCAAAATCAATCGTTTTTCCGCCATATTCCTTATAAAGGTCAAATAAAGGCGTTCGTTTAAGCATTCTGCTTCCCCCTTCGCTTTTCAAACTAAAAACAAGTTTGCCAATCATCAGAAAACAAGAAAGATTCCAACGCCATCCGGATGGTTCCGCCGCTTTGGACGGCACAAAAAAGGACAGAGAAGCCCCTTTGTCAGTTCTGAGGCTCTCTGTCCTGGCACCTGAAAGTTTACTTTGCATCAAAAGCAAAGATGTCCCCTTTGGTGGTTTGCTAAAACATCATATGATACAAACTCTCTCCAGAGTTGCGTCAAGCAAGAGTTCTTTTGCCTGAGAGATTCACTGTTTCCCCAGCTTGCTCCTTCGGCGCCGCTTTTAGGTTTCCCGCTACCGGTCTCTCCCCTTGCTGTCATTCGCTCATATTCATTTCTTTTCATGGACATACTATATAAAGCTTATGATTTTTTTACTGATGATCTACAAATATCCTACCATCATCACAACAATTGGGCAACAGGAAAAATCATTAACAATTTATTATTTCAAAATAAGAATGTTCGTGTTTTGTTTATTTGTTAGCAAAATCCGTTTTTTTCACGCAAGATTTTCTTTTAAAAAAGAACATTTGAACCTCAGAAGAGAAAGGCGGCATTAGTGATGAGACCAGACATTCATTTCGACAACGAGTGGCCGGAACAGTTCAAAAAGCACCTTGATGAAGACGGACCGTGGGCGAATTGGGAGCTTTACAAGCTTTCCTGTGAAGTGCAGAAAAGGCTTGCGATTCCGACGTTTGAAGGCTTGCAGGCCCCTTATCACCTCCCAGGCTTCACCCCGCTTCCCCATCAGCTTGAAGTCGCCCGGAAGGTAGTCGAGCAGATGAACGGAAAAGCCATCTTGGCGGATGAAGTGGGCCTCGGCAAAACGGTCGAGGCTGGGCTGATATTAAAAGAATACATGATTCGCGGGCTGGCCAAGAAAATCTTAATCCTCGTCCCCGCCTCGCTCGTCTCGCAATGGGTGAAGGAACTTCGGGAAAAATTTTTAATTCCGGCCGTGGAACAGAAAAAAAGCTATGTCTGGGAGCAGTGCGATGTTGTCGTCTCCTCCCTTGACACGGCAAAGCGGTCGCCGCACAGGGAGACAGTTTTGTCGATCCAGTATGATGTGGTGATTATTGATGAAGCTCATAAACTGAAAAACAATAAAACAAAAAATTACGAGTTTGTCCGCAGCTTAAAGAAAAAATATTGCCTGATGCTGACGGCGACGCCAATCCAAAACAAGATCGACGAAATATTTAATCTCGTTTCCCTGCTAAAACCCGGACACTTGGGAAATGAAAGCAACTTCAACAAAGATTATACAAAACAGATCAATTCAGCTGAAGCGCATGAACGCTTGAAATCCCTTATCAATAAAGTCATGATCAGAAACAGACGGCATGATACCGGCATTACCTGGACGAAGCGCCATGTCGAAACCGTGCCCATTTCCTTTTCTCCTACAGAACAGGCTTTGTATGACGAGATTAAAAAGCTGAAGACAAGTCATCAGCATTCATCAAGCATGTTCTCAATCATGACATTGGAGCGCGAATGCTGTTCAAGCAGAGAAGCTGTCTATATGACGCTGAAAAACATGCTTGACCGAAAGGATCGCGAAGCGCCGGTGATCTCTGAACCTGTCATCCACCATTTGATCGAAAAGGTCAACGAGGTCGCGCAAAATTCAAAAGCGCTGAAAGTTGTTGAACTCATTCAAGAACTCGATGACAAAGTCATCATCTTTACTGAATACAGGGCGACGCAGATTTATCTGCAATGGTTCCTCCAGCAGAACGGCATCAGTTCTGTACCGTTCAGAGGCGGATTTAAAAGAGGAAAGAAAGACTGGATGAAAGATTTGTTCAGGGGCAAAGTTCAAGTTCTGATCGCGACTGAAGCAGGCGGCGAAGGGATCAACCTTCAATTTTGCAATAAAATCATCAACTATGACCTTCCGTGGAACCCGATGCGTCTCGAGCAAAGGATCGGCCGGATTCACCGGCTCGGCCAGGAACGCGATGTTTACATTTACAACATGGCAACAAAGCATACCGTAGAAGAGCATATTTTAAAGCTTCTCTATGAAAAGATCCATTTGTTCGAAAAAGTCGTCGGAGACTTGGATGATATTTTAACAAAAATCGAGGTCGGCAATTTTGAAGACCACCTTCACGACATTCTCTTTTACTCCGCAACAGACGAGGAAATGAAGATCAAAATGGAAAACTTAACCTCTTTCATTTCATACGGAAATGAAGCCGATTCAAACCAAAAACAGATCGGAGGCTAAAATCAAATGCGTCAGGAAGAAATATACCTGTTTTTAGAACGCTTTTTCATCGCAAACAGCTGCACGATCATCGACAAGAGTTCAGGCCACATGACCGTGCAGCTGACTGTTGAAGTCGATAAACAGATTATGAACAGGCCGTTTTACTGGCACTGGCTCGAAAAGACGGGGGGAGAGCCTAATCCGATGAAAATCACGCTGATCACGAATGAAGACGAGGCCCCTTCCGATATCGAAGGTGAGTTTATTCATTTTGGATCACCAAGACTTTTTCAAATTTTCCAGGCCGTGCAAAAAAACGGCAAATTTATTCGCCTTTATGAGAAAATCCGTTCCGATGGACCCCATATTTCCCTGGAACCGTGGCTCGGCATGAATGTGACGATCTCGTACCAATCCGACATGAAAAAAGATAAGCTTTTGTCTCTCGGCCTTCATTTAATCAGCGGTCAGCTGGTCGAATCGTTTCAAGAACAAATGGAGGCCCGCGAGCTCTCTTCACAGATCTCTGACTACTGCTACACGATGTCGCCGTTGATTAAGCCGGAAAGCGGCATTAAACGGCTTGAGCGCTATATCGAACAGGCGGCCAGAAGCGAGCCGCTTGATTGGGCTGAAGCTTCCCTGAAACGTTGGAATAACGACCTGTCACTTTTAAACCAATTTTATGAGGATACTGAAGAAAAACCGGAGGAATACGAAATTGAGAAAAAGGCACTCCAAACGCTTTACGAACCTAAAATCGATATTAAAGTTCAAAACGGGGGGTTATTTTACTTGCACAAAAAAAATTCAGGATAATTTTTCCGATTCGACACCATTCTTGTTTTTATTCAGCGAGCTGGACTTATAATAGAACTAAAGAGATAGGAGGAACTTTCGTAACACCATTTGGACAAGGTTGGTAAAGTGTTGAGTCTCGGGGTTTATCTTTGTTTATCACAACACGGTTGTCTGAAATACATAATCAAGTATTTTGGGGGGGAAATGTATGAATAAAGATAAAAATGAGAAAGAAGAATTGGATGAGGAGTGGACAGAACTGATTAAACACGCTCTTGAACAAGGCATTAGTCCAGAGGATATACGTATTTTTCTCAATTTGGATAAGAAGTCTTCAAAACCTTCCGCATCAATTGAAAGAAGTCATTCAATAAATCCTTTCTGAATGTGCTATAATATCGAAAGGAAGGTGATGACATTGATTGGCCAGCGTATTAAACAATATCGAAAAGAAAAAGGCTACTCACTATCTGAACTAGCTGAAAAGGCTGGGGTAGCGAAGTCTTATTTAAGTTCAATAGAAAGAAACTTGCAAACAAACCCCTCCATTCAATTTCTAGAAAAAGTCTCCGCTGTTCTGGACGTCTCGGTTCATACCCTGCTCGATGAGAAAGATGAAACCGAATACGATGGTCAATTAGATAGTGAATGGGAAAATCTAGTTCGTGACGCTATGGCATCAGGGGTTTCTAAAAAACAATTTCGAGAATTTTTAGATTATCAAAAGTGGAAGAAAAGACAGGAAAAGGAGTAAGGGAAACATATCTTACTCCCTTTGGCATTTTTTACGCTGAATAAGCCGATTCCTCATGAACATAAAAAAACGGATCATATAGATCCGTTTTTTAAATTGCACCATTATTTATCTTCACTGTGCGCTCTTTCGTTCTCTTTTACATAACCTTTTTCATCGGCATGTTTTTTGCCGTCGATTGTCAAGCCGTTCCATTGAGTACCTTCGAATGAGAAGTCAAGCTGCACAGAATCTCCTTGATATTTGTTCTGTACCATTCTGCCATTGGCGTCTGTTGTTTTGTCATTGACGAACTCAATCACCAATTGAACTTTGTCAAAGTCATATGGATCTTTTGGAATGCCGTCGTATTCAGGCGCCGTTTTTCCATTGATTGTCGCTACATTGATTTTGCCATTGTCATGCAGAAACTCTGGCTGGATTGCTTTTTTCACTTTTTCATACGCAGCCTTATCTTTTTTCGCGGACATATTGTACAGATCATAAAGGTTGGCTTCATCTAAAATGATGTTTTTAGGATAGCCGTTTCCGCCTTCAACTCCGACAGTCAGAACGCTGACTTTAAATTGTTTCAGGAAGTCTTCAGCAGAGTTCTTCCCGCCGTTTTTCGTGTTTCCGTCAACGAAATTGCTGTACCCAAGCTGCATAAGCACTTCTTTAATCGCAAGTGATCCGTCATTTTTGAATTCGAAATCTTTAGTGAATTTGTCGCCAGGTTTTAAGTTGGACAAGTTCACCCTTGCAGATGTATCTTTCGCATTCAGGTCAAGCGTACCTGCTGCATAAGTTGCTTGAGTTGTTTCGATGTCGTTAAACGCAGCCCAAGTTCCTCCTCCTACTAATGCCAGTCCAAGCGCAGCAGACGCAACGCCTAATCCGAGTTTTTTCTTTGTACCCATTGATAACTCCTCCTTTTATAATAAGAAAATCTGTATATATGGAGACCTGAATGTTCAGGTGACCAACGAAGATTACATGGAAACTGATTGATCTTTCCCGGCGGCTTCAATTGCTTTAGTTTTTTGGTCAATCTCTCTTAAAGCCGCGGATACAGTAATCACTGCATAAAGAATCAACAAGAGTCCCGGCACGATCAGCAATATGGCTGTGCCGATCGGTTTACTTGCAAAATCCAGCAAATACCCGGCATACGGAACCGTAATGCCCGAATACTTAGCGACAACATTTTCCGCCAGCACCGGATCGGAATCAGGGTTTTGGTTATTGTCACCCTTTGTTTTAAACATGAGATTTGATTTATTTTTTGTTATACCGATAATTCGGTGGGTAACCATGGTGTTTTCGTCTTGCATGAATGTAATGATATCTCCCTTTTTCAAAGACCCGGGATTTTCAATCTTTTGAACGGCTATCACAGAACCTGTTTTAAACTCCGGCTCCATCGAACCGGATAAAACCGTTTTCAATTGATAGCCGAAGAGTTGCGGCTCTCCGCCGGACGACTTTGTCGAAATCACGACGATGACCGCGGCGATGATGAGTGTGAAAATAATCACATATAAGATATTGCTGACCCATTTCATCACATGTTTCATGACGCTTCCCCGCTTTCTAATGAATTTTCTTCTTTTCTATTTTCTTTATCTACGGATTCACTGCTCTTTGGTGTTTTCTCTATGTCCTGTTCAGACTTTTCCCGTGTTTCTGTCTGTTCTGTTTGCTTCGGCTTTGCTGAAGCTTTTTTAGGCGGCTTCGGTGTTTCTTCTTTGCAGTCTTGAAGCTCCATCACATTTGACCAAATGAAAGGCTTGCCTTTTTTCACATCGGGATGGCCTTCGGGCTTAATCAGTTTAAAAGCGTAGAGCCCTCCTTTTGCCGCCCGCTTTGACTCTATCCGGTAGATGCTCTTTTCGGCTTCTTTTTTGAACGCGCCTTTATCGATCACAGTCCCGTCTTCTAGCGGCTTTCTGGCACTGCCGAGTTTATGAAGCTCCCACTTCCATTCAGAGTCGGCGATTTGGCTGCCGCGGTTTTTATATTCTGCAAACAATGTCAGCGGTGCACAGACCGTACCTTTCGTCTTTGTCTGTTTTTGAAGCTTCAAATTGCTCCCGTCCCACTGTTTCTCATCTTGAGGAAATGATGAGGCCGCTTTCATTGTCATGCTGTATGTTTCCACATCGTGAAATGATGCGTTTGTATGCTGTGACAGCTGACTCCCCAATCCAATTAAAAGATAAATGATCAGCAGCGTTTGAAAAACGATGATGTTTTTTCCGGCTCTTTTTCGGCATCTCCTAGTTCGAGATAATCGGATCATGACTACCCTCCTAGCGAGTATGTAATGACTTTATTCGCTCGTTCGTTTTAAAGAACTTGATAGTTAGAGTATAAAGAACAAACGTACCATTTGAAAACTATCAAAATAGTCGATTAAGTTCGTTTTACAGAACATTTTCGTTTAATTCCTCAAAAAATCTCTCAAATTCTCATCTTTTCGAAAAGTTTGAAGTTCTTTATAAAGTACATAATTTCTTCTTCATTTTTGTATAAACACTGTTGACAAGGAAAAAATAGGATAGAAAGGATGATGACCCGTGCTGAAAAACGTCATGTTATGCTCTTTTTTGCTGCTTGCAAGCATTGGGCCGCTCAATGCCCATGCGGCGGCTTACGAAACAGCCCGCATGTCTAAGTGGGAAGAAAAAGCGGTTGAGGAAGCAAAAAAGAGGTATCCGGAAGCAGAAGTGCGTCTCACGAAAAAAGTATGGGATCGAAAGCGGGCGGATGAAGCGGTCAAACAATATCATGTCACATTGAGTGAAGGAAATAAAAATTTCGGAGTGTTTGTCACCATTTCATTTGAACCTGCGACACACAAAATCAACAAAGTCGTCGTTGTGGAAGAATATAAATAAGCCGCTTTGCAGTGAAAGCGGCTTGTCTTTATTTATGCCGTTTAAAAAACATAATACAGCCAAGAGGAAGAATGCCGAACCATTGATATATCCTGGACGGCGGCTTTGATTCTTTGCGTTTTTCTTTCATTTCTTTTCTTTCCTGCTTAGGCGTGTCCATATATTTTACGAGCTGTTCCGTCATATATTTAACATAATCGTTCGTTTTCATCACATCACCTCTTGGGGAGTTCTGTCAGTTGAAGTGTTGTCATGCGAATCTTTTTTTATACATTCTTCATGATCCCGACACACAATTTTTAATATTCTTTCCATTGTGTGATTTTCTTAGTGCTCAAATCATATTGAAATTCAGTGCTCGTTTCTGTGCCGGAAGCTGTCGTTACCTCTATCTTCACTCGCTTGAGCTGCTGATGAGCCGGATTGACAGTATACGATATCAAGCCATGTTGTTTTTGAATTTTCTCTTTTGTCTCTTCGTGAATATGAGACAAAGCATGGAGAATTCCATTTTGAAGTAGGTTTTGCTGAATGTGAAATTCTTTTGTTTGCTGTGCAAACATTCGTTGATTCGTTAATAAAATGGCTGAATGACTCGCGCAGAGCATGCAAATCACAGCTGTGAAAACAGCAGCCGGATAAATGAATCCTTTTGAATTTTTCACGTGATCACCTTTTACATATGATAGAGCGGAATGGACTTCCGGTATGACTTGCCCCTTAAACTTGTCGCTTCAAGGATCAGCAGATGATCTTCAATCACAAACCTCATGTGTTTGACATGTTGTAAAAGCGGCACATGACCTTTTCCATTCACTCTTTTTCGAATAACTGTTTGATATTTCTCATAGCGAACGACGTCACCTTGGCGATTTGTCATTTCCAATGACTGCTGATCGCCGGCCGCTCTTATATCAAGTGAATTCCTGCACTCCTTCAATATTTGCTCGGCAGTAATCGTCCATTCACGTGGGTGAATATCCGCACCGTTTCTTTCCGGGGATAAAAACAGATGAAATATCGAGGCCATCGTTCCTGCAACGAACATATACACCATTAAGGAAACCAGTACATTAAGAAGGGTAAATCCCTTTTGCCCGCAAAATGGTGAAACAACGCCTTTGGCTGTCTCTTTTTTCAATGGAGATGCACACTTCATAATCATCTCCCTGCTCCTTCCATTCAATAAAGTAAGATGTGTTCCGGTAAAGCACGGTTTCTTTAGGCTGAAACTGTCCTGTCAGCGTGTAGCGGCTGATCTTTTCATCCAATATGCGATATGCCTCTTCTTCTTTTTCGGATGTCCCGCGCTGCAAAGACAGCTGATGAACCATAGGAATCAATAACATGGTGATCATGACCCATATGCCGAACGCGGAAACAGCTTCAACTGTTGTAAAGCCTCTATTTTTTTTGCACATTAATCTTTCCGCTTCCTAAATAGATCGTCAGTGCAAAAGAGGCGTGCTGTGTATCGATCACGATTTTCCCCCCTTGATTCGGAGCTCCGCTTGGGTTAAAAGTAAGAGTTCGTTTGAGCGTCGCTTTTTTGACCGCGATATTGCAACTGTATGTCCTGACCAGCTCAGACGATGAGCCTTCGTCCGAATGCTTAATAATATAGCGGCAGCCGGCAAAGTCAAACTGCACCTTAACCGTCGCATGGCGGACGAGAGCTGTCTGCTGAGCGTAAAGCAAATCCTCTTCAAGCTGTGAGACAAAGTGCTGAACGACTCTTTTTTCATAAACGGGAGGCAGTGCGGCAAAGAGAAGAGAGAGCATAATGGAACCGATCATCAATACAGTTAAACTTTCCAAAAGCGTGAATCCTTTTTGATTCATAACCGTCAATCAGCCTGTGCTTTGCCGTTTGAAATTTTAATTGCTTTCCCATTCGGACACTTTAAGTTCTTCTTCACGTAACCTTCAGATTCAAGGTCCGCCCTGCTCGGCATCTTCCCGTCATGATCCATTTGATAAGCCGTGATTTGCGCTTGAACCATATTGATTAACCCTTCGCATCCTTTCTTTTGAATACTTTGATTATGCTTGGTCACATTCGGTATGGTGATCAACAGCAGGATGGAGATGACGAGCATGACGACTAACATTTCTATCAGTGTAAATCCCTTTTCATTCACAGTTCCGTCCTCCTTATAACTGGTTCATCATTTGATACATTGGCAAAAGCATAGACAAATAAAGAATGAATATCATCGCCGCGGTCAGCCCGTAAATCAATGGCTGAATCAGACCTGTCCATTTTTCTGCTTTCCGTTCAAGCCGCTCAATCAAAAATTGACTGTATGAATACAGCTCTCTGTATAAGTGTCCGTTTAATTGGCCGTGAGCAACAGCCTTTGCCAAATCATTTTCATAAAACGGATGCCCGGCCAGCATCTGCTCCAGACTCTCCCCTTGTTTCAGCCGCTCAATCAGGCGCTTCGCTTCATTTTTATGAAATGATAAAAACGGCTGGCTTTCAAATGCTTTTAAACTGTCATATACAGACAGACCCGCTTGCAAAAGATTGCTCAATTGGAGCGATAAAAAATAACTGTTGAACAGTTTGAAGGTTTGGCCCAGCAAGGGAATTCTAATGAGAAAGGTCATTTTGTCTTCTGGAGGTTTATGGCGAAATGAACACAGGTAATAGAGGGATAAAGCTGCGGCAATCAACAGCATTCCTGCGAAAAAAAGATAAAAATGATCAAAAACCGAAAAGATGAGGGTCGTTGCAAAAGACGTTTCAACGTTCATTGATTCATAGATCGCGGAAAATTGCGGGATGATTGCCGATTTCATAATAGAGATAATGACGCAGACCGTTAAAACTAAAAACAAAGGATATCTGGCGGCTTTCTTTAGTTTTTCGGTTTGAGCGATCTTGCGGTGAAGCAGCTCTCCGCTCTGCCGAAAGGCATATGGCAAATTCCCGTGCTGTTCGGCAAAGTAAACAATGGTAACAGCATCCTTATGAAATGAGATCATTTCAAGCACTTGAAACACAGGTCGACCTTCTGTCAGCTTCTCCATCGCAAATGTCAGATCTGCTCTTCGCCTTTCATTCAATTGCAGTTCCAGCATACTTAAAGCATCCAAAATCGTATATCCGCTCTTCATCATGTCTCCGAGCTTTTTCAGAATGTCCGCCTGTTCCCGGACGGGCCACCTCATTTTAATCTTCATGGCCTATCCAGCGTTCATAAGTATTCGACGGCAGATATCCGAGTGCTATTCCCTTCTGGATCAGCGTTTTCAAAGTTTCTGTTTTCATGTCACCGCACCTGCCTTTTGCTTCTTCGATGCAGAGATTGAGGCTTTTTCCGTACAAAAGTTCAAAGACGCTTGCTCTTCTCACAGGCCTCGACAATCTGCAATATAAAGAGCAGCTGTCGCCGCAAAACGGGCAGACGAGACCGACGAGGCGTTGGGCGCTGATTGCGACCAATGTTTGTTCAATTTCTGTCATATCAACGCCGAGCTCGAGCAGTCTGTATATCGCGCCTTTTGCATTTTTCGCATGCATGCTCGATAAAACAAGGTGTCCTGTCAAAGCTGCCCTGACTGCGATTTGGGCTGTTTCGGCATCGCGAATTTCTCCAAGGATGATCATGTCCGGATCGTGGCGAAGCACCGCCTTCAACCCCGCAGAATAAGTCATGCCCGCTTTTTCATTAACTTGCACTTGCAAAATGTTTTCGCTTCTTGATTCGACAGGGTCTTCCAAGGTAATGATATTTCGCTTAAAATGCCGCTTGGCGTATTCAATTAAAGAATAGAGAGTTGTCGTTTTCCCCGAGCCTGTCGGACCGGTGAACAGCATTAATCCGTGGGAATGCTTTAGAAAAGACAGCAGCTTAACTGTTGCACTCGGAAACAATGAAAGCTTTGTGAGCGGCTTGCTGCTCATCTTGGGAAGAAGTCTGATGACCAAGCTTTCATCATGGATGGTGGGCAGAGTGGACATTCTTAAATGAACGGGCTGACGGTTGATATAAAGAGTTAAAGCCCCGCTTTGCGGCAGCCGTCTTTCACCAATGTCCATCGAAGAGAGGAATTTAAAGTGAGAAATGAGCCTTGAGCACTCATTTCTCGTTAATCTGTCTTTTTGAAACAGTTCATCATCAATCCTGAAGCGGACCACCGCCTCTTTTTCACCGGGAACAATATGAATGTCTGACGCCTTCATTCTATATGCCTCGTCAATTAATCTTCCGCTTAATGATTCAATCGTGTACAAACCATTGCGCCTCCTTTCTAAGCGCAGTTTATACGAAAAACATCGGAAGCATCAAGTCCTTAAAAATCGCAAATCAAGCTGAATGCGAAGCAAAAACGGAATTTCCGAATACCGATTTGACTATTTTATTCAGCTTCCAACTGCTGAAATGAGAAATTTAAACCTTCTCTTCAGCCTTGCCGTTTTCACTGATGCAAAAGCCTTTATTGCAAAGCGCCTTAGCAAGGCTCTGTTCTGTTTTAATATGCGAAAAATCCATGCCAAGCTTCACAACTGTTTGGGCAATCTCCGGTCTTAACCCCGAAAGAACCGTCTCAACGCCAAGTAGTTTTGTGCTGTCTACGACTTTGAACAACTGGTAGGCAACCATCGTATCGACGACAGGAACACCGGAAATATCAATAAACAGATGCGAGAGATGAAGCTCAGCAGACTGCTTGAGCGCAGATTCAATGATCACCGTTGCCCTGTGAGTATCAATTTCGCCAATGAGCGGCAGGACACCGATGTGTTCTGATACCGGTATAACCGGTGCGCTCAGTTCGCGTATCATCTCGGTCTGCGCCTTCAATTGGCTCTTTGTCGTATGCTCATATTCAAGAATAAACTGTTCAATAACCTCATCCATCATTGAGTGAAGCTGTTTATTCCAGATAAAAAAATCTTTTTTCGAACAGTCCGGTGCATGTTTATCTGAAAAATGCTCGATTTCATCTATTAAAAGTTCACGGCACACTTTAAAACCCTTTATGCTGTCAGTCACCGGAACTTGGCTGACAGCCCTGTCGTAGGCAATTTCCTTGGCGCATCCGGAGGCTTTATCCCAGCATAGCGCCTGTTCATCCTTGGCAAATACCCTTGAAACAGCCAGTATAAAGTCCTTATATTGCTGTGCCGTTTTTTCTTTTTCAGACGCTGTTCGGGACAGCCATTCACCGGTGATTCTGTCCGCCTGTTTGACCAGATACTCATAAAGGGCTGCATGCTTGTTTTCCATGTCAATCCTCCTCATTGTTTTCCTTTAAAATCAATCGGCTTTATGACCGACATTTTGATCACTATGTATAAAACGAAATCGATTGTCTACACTATGCGTAAGCGCATTGGGCTATAGCCAAGCGGTAAGGCAACGGACTTTGACTCCGTGACGCGCTGGTTCGAATCCAGCTAGCCCAGTTACACAGGCGAAAAAACGAAGATATGCTGAACATGCAATGTGTCAGCAATCTTCGTTTTTTTCAGGAAACAGAACGGTGTAAGGTGTGTTTTTTTAATTTTAAGAGTTCGCCGGGATTATATCCGACAACCAGCTTATCGCCGTTTACGATAATCGGGCGTCTCAGCAGCTTTGGTTTTTGAATTAACAATTCCAGCACTTCGCTTACCGTTAATTCTTCAATATCAAGATTTAACTCTTTAAATGCCTGGCTTCTTGTCGCCAATATCTCATCGATTCCTTCGGTCGTGAGAGACAAAATATGTTTCAGCTCGTCCTGATTCGGCGTTTCCCTGAAAAGATGCCGCTCTGTAAAATCAACCTGGTTCGCTTTCAGCCAATGTTTCGTTTTCCGGCATGATGTGCAGCTCGGGTATGAATAAAAGGTCAGCTCTTCCATGAATGATTCCTCCTTAAAATGTACTGACTTTGTCTTTGTATGTTTTAGTACCCGTGATATTTTCCGTTTAAACACGTGACAGGTGATTTTTTAAAAATGCTTATCACAAAATTGTAAAAAATGAATTGATTTTCCCAAAATGAAAATGTTTACATTTCAAGATAAATTGGCTTATAATAAAATCAAAGGGGCTTTTTGGGAGGGATATAAATGAATCGCATGTTCCGTGTGTTAGGTTTCTGGACAGGTATCTTTGCGGTCATGTTTTATTTAGGAAATATGAAAGATGCATCACTGCTGTTCTTCGGTCAAACTGTATTCTTTGTGTTCTTATCGTATCTCAACTTGACCGAGCGGATGTACATTTATATTTTCGGTGCTTACTTGACAGTCTTTTTTGCCGCATTTACATATTATTCTGTGTTCATTATGGTTCCCGGGCAGGGAGGCCATTAAAAAAGACGATCCATCGGGATCGTCTTTTTTATATTTTACAAAGTAAATCCGTTGATGAACGGGTTTTGTTCCTGTTCTGTTGCTATGTCCGTCTCTGGGCCGTGACCGCTTAACACAAGCGTCTCTTCCGGAAGCGTCAGCAGTTTTTGATGAATACTGTCCATCAGCACCTGTTGATTGCCTCCTGGCAGGTCTGTACGCCCGATCCCTCCTTGAAACAAAACATCTCCGGAAACGATCAGGTTTTCCTCTTCCGCATAATACGAGATGCTGCCCGGAGAATGTCCAGGCGTAAAGAGCATGCGGAGCGTAAAAGGGCCGATTTTAAGATCACCCTCTTCTTCAATCAGATGATCTGCTTTTTCTGCTGTGATCGTCTGTCCCGTAAGCAGTGCTGAACCGTTTAATGAAGGATCAGTCAGCCATTCAGCTTCATTTTTATGTACATATACAGGAATGTTCCATTCTTTTCTGACATTGTCCACAGCTCCGATATGATCAAAATGAGCGTGAGTAAGCAATACAGCAAGAGGTTTCAGCCCTTTTTCTTTTATGTATGCATTCAGCTTCCCTGATTCGCTGCCGGGATCAAATATTAAGCAGGTACCGTCGTCATGGGATAAAATATAAGCATTCGTCTGGATAGGCCCTAAAGGCATTCTTCTCCATTTCATTTTCTTCACCTCAGATTCATCTTTCTTTGTTCCATTATGAAGGTTTTGTGAGAAACTTTCAATGAATCATGTTGTCCTCGACAAACTTGATGAAAACGGTTAAAATAAAATTGGAAATATACTGCAGGGGATCCAAACGAAGGGGGTTTATATTGATGTTGCTCGTGATCATTTTCGGTCTAGTCACGATATTATCTGCTCTTGGAGTTCTTCGTTCTCTTAAACAAATCAACGTTCTTGGCATCTTATTTGGCGGGGCAGCTTTTTTAGTGTTTGGATGGTTTACCGTCATGACAATCATTAACAGCGGGTATCCGACAGTCCACTAAACCCGGTGCCTTTAGACAAAAACAGCCTTATTCCGTTATTCCGGAATAAGGCTGTTTTTCTTATTGGCTGAAATGACGCTGGACGCTTGCAAGCTTGCCTTCCATCGTCGTTTTCTTGTCACGGCGGTCGTCAATCCTGATATTCGTCGCCACTCTGTGGATGCCTTTTTGGAAAGGCGCTTCGTGAATCGTCTGAATTACCTCAAATAAATCGCTTAATTCCCCTTCAATCAAAGTATTCATCGGTGTCAGTTGATAATGGATTTTGCCTTCTTTTTTAAATCCTTCTAAAATGGTTTGAATCTCCGCTACATACGCGCTTACGCTCGGAGTCTCAGTACCGATCGGTATGATGGTGACATCTGCTATGGCCACTGTCCATTCTCCTTTCTATTCCTTGGTTACAAGGGGCGCTGCTGTTTTTGAGCTGAATGAAATGATTTGATCCTGGGTATAACCGTACAATGCATAATCCCCGTCAGGAGATACGGTAATCGGAAGCATCTCCACTTTTTCACGAATGACTTCCCGTTTCCCGGTTTTGAGACTGACGGAAATCAGATCATACAAGGAGCCCGACTCATTCGGCTGATACGTATAAAACAGCTCGTGCCGAGGGTCGTAGCTGTATTCCATCGGTGACAGGCTGCCATATTCCGAGAACAGCGGCAATCTGAAAGAAATTTTCTTTCCCGACGAAGAAACGTCTGAAAATATGTAGGTGCCCTGACGATGATTGGATGAAGGCGCTACGATCAGCCGCATATCCCCCAGAGCATCGAGCAGTACGGCATCACCGGCGAGCTTCTTTTCCCGTCCGTCCGCTGTGTTGTAGGAATAAACAGGAGCCGGTTTTTCCCGGTCCCGTTCATTCCATTTGATATATTCAAAAGTGTCAGCGGAAGTCCAATGAACAAAGGCGGCCTGTGCGATGTCTTTTTCCGTTTGCTCTTTTTTCGCATCAATCAGGCGCGATTCATAATTCCAGTCTTTCGTAAAAGTTGTGACGTATAAAAGATAAGGGTCAAACCGATTCCAGTCCACTTGCAGTTCATGCGTGCGAAATTTTTTTACAAACAGCTGTTTCCCCTGTAAATTAAGCAAAGTTAACTTCATTTCAGGGTCGTTTCCGGCGGTTTGGATGAGAATCATGCCCTTTTCCCTGTTTACTTCCGCCGCTATCAGCCTGTCTTCCGTCTTGTAGATCGTTTCGCCCGTCCCTTTAAATATATCATATGATTTGACTTCACTTCCTGCGACCGGATCGGTTGCGGTGTATATAACGGTTTCATTATCAAGCCATCCTGCCGCCTCATCAAAGTGCCGGTCCTTGAGCGCTATCACTTTTTTATCTTTTACTGCTGCACTGCTTTCTTTTTTCCCTTCCGGCTCCTCATGATGAACGCTTTTTGATCCTTCCTGATGCTGCGGTGTGCAACCAGCCGCAGCCACGGTCATCACAGCGGCAATAAGCCATAACGAAACTCTCAAACCGGCCATTCTCCCTCCATAAATGATTGGCTGTCTAATTTACGATTTTCACCGTGAAAAGTTTCAGCTTTCAAAAAAGCAGGATGCCCAAAGTATGCCTCTGCTTTTACAATATATATCGTCAAATTGTTTGAGCGGTAAAGGATTTTTTCCTTTGCCGAGTTCAACAGTATATCCTTCTCTTCCGAAAAAATGAATAAACCAATCTCTAAATCCTGCATAGCTGTCTATATATCTGACGCCCTTATAACCGCTCAGGCTTTCAAATGTTTGGATCACATCAGCAGATTCAGGAGGCTCCAGCCCCTTGTATCCCCAATAAATTTCCTCTCCCTGTGTGTGAAGCGCCACAAGCCGATCAGGCGGCTCGTTTGCGATTAAATCCTTCATCGCTGCCGCTTCCGGTTCTGTCAGCGGTTCATCTCCGGGGTAGTCCCTGTAGGAAGGGGATTTGGGCGGTTTTCTCTGTTTTTCGATCTCCCAAAAAGACGGAAACTGATTATTTAAATCCACTCCGTTTATATTGGCTTTCCATTCCCGGAAATCTGGCTGATGCTCATTCATCTCATCCAGTGCTTCCCGCGCGATCCCAAGATGACCGGGACCGTTAAGCACAAGATCAACCCCGTCGGGATTAACGATCGGCACGACGGAAAGCTTTGTTGATGAAAAAATGTCAAGCGGTGAAAAACCTAAAGCGGACCGGCCTGTACATAAATGATAACAGTATTCTTTGAGCCATTTCATCAAAACAGAAGTGGTGATCCATTCATTGGCATGAAAAGAGGCATTCATATGCGTTTTTTTTTCGGCATTTTCAGCTCCGAGGAGCAGTTCGTATATAGGCTGGCCCATGGTTGAGCAGCCGATGATGCGGGAAGTAACAAACGGAAAGCACTCCGTCAATCTGTCAATTTCCTTTTTCAGTTCTGCTGAATCGTAAACGGCTGTTTTTGTCAGCCACTGTTCATCTTCAAGTGTGTATTGATTCGCCAATAATTGCAGCTGTTCATATGTTTCGGCTGCTGGAACGTTTTTTCCTGCTTGAAAAGATGCTCCCGGAAAATAAAATTCGTTCGCGGCTGCATTCGCGTTTGCGCTGATTAAAAGCGGTTCGGGTATGTTCAGGATATCAGACAATCTTTCCATATTCTGCTTTAACTCCGGTTTGATGTTGATGAATGCCATCAATGATCCCTCCCACAATAGCATATGATGAAGGCTCGTTTAAAAACTCTCCCGGTTTGCACTTAAAAAACGCTTTTTCAATAAGGTTTCAGCCCGCAAAAAAACTTCCGGCCAAATAGGCGGAAGTTCTTCTATTATTTTGCTAAGCTTTCTGTAATAAAGTCAAGCTGGCCCTCTAATGAAATCGGATCGGAAAAGTAGAAGCCGACAGGGTCGATTTTATAGACATGTTGATGTTTGACCGCGCCAAGGTTCTTCCAAATGGAGGTATTAAGCACGGCGCTCTCGTCTCCGCTTGATTCCCAGGGCCCTATAAAGATATAATCACCGGCGAATTCAGGCAGCTTTTCTAATGAAATGCTCGTGTAGCCCGGCCCTTCGTCGATTGCTTTTTCCCTTCGTCAGCTTTGTCGCCGTTAAGCCGAGATCTTGATAAATAATGCTTCCTCCCCTTCCGAATTGATCGCCAAATACAAAGATTTCTTTGCCGTTCGTTTGCATAATGGAAACCGTTTTGTCCCCGACTGCTTTTTGAATTTTTGATTTTGCCGCGGCAACTTTTTTGTCCCATTCAGCCAACCATTTCTCCGCTTGATCTTCAGTACCTGTCATTTTTGCGAAATCCTTCAGCCGTTCAGTGTTATTCAAGCTGTCATATTTTAAAGCGACCGTCGGAGCGATTTTTTCCAGCTTTTCGATATCAGCGCCTTGGGTCGTCCATACGACAATCAGGTCCGGTTTTAATTGAATAACCTTTTCAGCGGAATTTCCTTATCCAATATTTGTCACACCATCGGTTTTCCCCTTGAAATAAGGATTTTTGAATACCCTGTCAGGGGCACCCACTACATTGAGACCGAGCGTTTTGAAATAGCCGAAATAGTCGTCAGCCATGACAACCACCCGTTTCAGATGCTTCGGAACTTTAACCGTTCCGTTTTCAGCCTTGTATGTAATCGTTTCTTCGCTTTTTGATTTAGAAGAAGAATCTTTGCTCTCTGTTTGATTGCCGCATGCTGTCAATGCTGCGATCAATAATAGTACAAAGCATGCTCCCGCGAGCGTCTTTCCTTTCATATTCACCTTTCATACCTTCCTTCTGGTTTGAATATCGATAAAGAGAATCATTATCAATTATATCATAACCGGCATCGGCTTGGATCATGATTTTGATGACGGACGCTTGTCATTAAAAACAGGCCGGAACGATATCCGGCCTGCTGCATCAGCTTTCTCCGCCAAAAGAAAAGCTTACTCGTCTTTCGGCTTGGCGTCAGATTGCTTTTTTAAGCGCTCGCTGTCATAAAACCTCAGCAAGTCGCCATAAATGATTTGATCTGAATATGAAAGCTCCTGTTTCGCTTTTTCAATGTACGGCTCACAGCCTTTTTTATCTTTAGACGGCTTTCCTGTCGATTTATCATAGCATATGCCGTCTGTGTATACTTTGTCTTTCGTAATAAAGCTGCCGTCGCGAAGCACTGTAAACTCCGTTTTGTCTTTGGCAAACAGGTCGTTTCCAAACTGGATCTGATCGCTTGAATCGATTCCGAGAAGGTTCAGTACAGTCGGCCGAATGTCGATTTGGCCGCCGACGGCGTCAATGGCTTTCGGCTCTTTATCCGTGACTCCCGGAATGTGGATCACAAGCGGGACTCTTTGAAGCTGCACTTCCTCAAACGGGGTTACTTCTCTGCCGAGGAATTGGCTCATCGCTTCGTTATGGTTTTCGGAAATCCCGTAATGGTCACCGTATAACACGATAACAGAATTATCGTAGAGGCCGTCTTCTTTCAGCTTTTCAATAAAACGTTTAAGCGCTTCATCCTGATAGCGGACGGTCGGGAAATATCTGTTTAACGTACGGCTTTTTGAATCAAATTCATCGATCAGTTTATCTTCCTCATCCAGCTCAAACGGAAAATGGTTTGTCAGCGTGATCAGGCGAGTATAAAACGGCTGAGGCATTTCTTTCATCAGCTCTGATGTTTGTTCAAAGAATTCCTTATCTTTCAGTCCCCAGCCCACTGAGTTTTCTTCGTTTACATCATAGGAATTGATATCGTAAAACTTATCGTATTTCAACGTATCGTACATAATATCCCGATTCCAGAAGCTTTTGTTGTTCGCATGGAAAATCGAGGAATAATAGCCGTGGTTTTTCAATATTTCAGGCATTGCCGTATATTCGTTTCCTGCATTCGTAAAGAAGACCGCTCCTCTTCCAAGAGGGTAGAGAGAGTTGTCGACGATGAATTCGGAATCTGCCGTTTTGCCTTGGCCTGTCTGATGATAGAAATTCTCGAAGCTGTAGCTTTTCTTTATCAGGTCGTTTAAATAAGGCGTAATCTCTTTGCCGTTTAACTTTTGGTTCACGACAAAGCTCTGGGTGGATTCCAGGGAAACGAGGATCACATTCCGCCCTTTGGCGATCCCGGCCAGTTTCTTATTGGTGTCCGTGCGGTTTGCGTTGACATAGTTTTCAATCTCCGTGAGGCTGTTGCTGTCGGCCAGCGCACGCTGCGCAGACTGCTTCGACTGGATCAGCCCGTCATAGATATGGAAGTTGTAAAGGCTGATGTTCTTCACAAGAACTTCCCTGTCAAACGATCTTGTCAAAAGCTGAGGTCTTTCTGTTTCAGAAATCCCTAAATTGAAAAAGAAAACGGCAGCGACAAATAGATAGTAAGCCGCACGCTCCTTTCTTGTCGCCTTTCCGCCTGTTTTGGCAGGCTGGCGCTTGTACAGCCAAATTAAAATGGCAATGTCGACGATGAGAAGCAAATCGGTCGGCATAAACAAAGAGTTGATACTGCTTCCCAAATCGCCCATATTATTCGTCTGGAACAATACAGGAATCGTTAAAAAGTCGTTGTAAAAACGGTAGAAGATCATGTTCGCAAGCAAGACAAACGTCAGGACGATGCTTGCCCCGATAATAAACCGGTCCCTGTTTTTTTCTTTGAAAAACAGGCCGATTCCGAATATAAACAGCAAAAAGCTTAAAGGATTGATGAACAATATAAACTCTTGCATGAAGTTTTCAATTTTAATGTTGAAGCTTGTTTTGTAGACGACATACGTTTTCAGCCACATCAGCAATGTCGCAATTAACAAAAACGAAATTTTTAAAAAAAATGACTTTCGCATTCGAAACCTCCCTATGCAGCAAGACGCATGTTTCCGTAAACTGAATTTCCAAATATTGTTTTATTTTAGAAAAATCGCTAAAATTACTAAATCATATCTTAACCTGTCTGTACAAAAAAATCAATCATTTTTCATATTGGCTTAAAAGTGTTAACAATGCTGCAAAGCGGTCCGTAAATGCTTATAAAACAGGCTCCACCTGGCTTTTCAGCCATTGGTTTTTTGCGATCCATGCGCCGCCGATCACGCCTGCGTCGTTTCCAAGTGAAGCGATTACAATCTCAGCCGCCTCGCCGGCCCGCGGAAATACGAAGCGGTTGAAAGATTGTTCAACTTTTGAGCGCAGGATTTCTCCTGCTTTTGACACGCCTCCGCCAATTACGATTTTCGAAGGATTGAGCGAGCTCGCCAAGTTGCCGAGGACCATTCCTAAATGACCCGCCACATAATCGACGACTTCGCAAGCAACAGGATCATTTTCCCGGGCCGCTTCAAAAATATCGCGCGCCGTGATCTCCGGACATGCACGCAAGCTAGTATCTCGATGGCCGGTTTCTATTTTTTCTTTGGCAATCCTGACGATCCCCGTAGCCGAAGCGATCGTTTCGATACAGCCGCTTTTTCCGCAGTTGCACGGCGCTCCTCCTTCAGGAACTGAACAGATGTGGCCGATTTCACCGCCTGCTCCGTTTTGCCCGCGGACGATTTCTCCGTTTACAATAATGCCGCCTCCGACACCCGTTCCCAATGTGACAAGAATCAAATCCTTTGCGCCGTCTCCCGCTCCTTTCCACATTTCGCCGAGAGCCGCGATGTTCGCGTCATTTTCAATGACCGCCGCTATTCCTGTCTCTGCTTCAAGATGGTCTTTTAACGGATAGTTTTCCCAGCCCATGTTCGTCGTTTTATAAACGATGCCGGTCTCCGTATTGACGGGACCCGGAGCGCCCATGCCGATCCATTTTAAGATGTGCTTCGGTTTGCCGAGCTCTTTCAATTTGCCGTCGATGGCTTTTGCGATGCTTACCGTAACCGTTTCCCCCGATTTATCGGTCGGAATTTCCCACTTGTGCAGGATTTCACCATAAGCGCTTACAAAAGCGAGCTTTACCGTTGTTCCTCCAAGGTCGACTCCGACCAGCCAGCTGTCATTCATTCTGCTCCCCCTCTAATCCCTGTTTTATTTTCTCTTTACTTTTGTGAGTTCATTCTGCAAAATTGAAACGCCTTTAAGCCATTGTTCTTTTTCTATCAGATTCGAAAGAAACATTTCTTTCAGTTCGTCCATCATATATTCAAGTTCAAGTTCGCGGTCTCCAAAATAAACATAACATCCAAACTGTTTCAGCAACAGCTGTACATCATAGGCTGTTTTCATTTTATTTCACCATTCTTTAAAGGTCTAACATTAGAGTATTCATAAAGCTGTCCGCCGTCAAGCAAAAAAAAGCCTGTTTTCCTGAAGGAAAACAGACATTCAGCGGTCGGGATCCTGGGGATCCAAAAATACGGGTCTTCTATTTTTCAGCGGCATTGGCGTTCGAATCGCGATATCTCGAAAGGCTCTGTAGTCAAAGGGGATAAACGGCCATAAATACGGCACATGAAACGACTTCATTCTGACCAGATAAATCACCCAGCAGAATATCGCGATGACAAAGCCGATCGGTCCGAATGCACCGGCCGCGATCAGGAGAACGATTCGTGCAAGCCTGTTCGCTATGCTTAGCTCATAGCTCGGCGTAGCAAACGTGCCGATAGCCGCAACAGCGAGATACAAGACGACTTCATGCGAGAAAAGTCCGACCTGCACCGCCACTTCCCCGATCATTAAAGCAGCTACAAGTCCGAGAGCCGTAGCCAGAGACGACGGGGTGTGGATTGCAGCCATCCGCATCATGTCGACGCCTATTTCAATTATGATGAATTGCGCAAGCAGCGGAAGAGCCCCTTTTTTGTCAGGCCCTATATATTCAAGGGCGTCCGGCAAAAGATCGGGATGGACAGAAAGCAAAAACCACAGCGGCAGCAAAAAGATCGATGCCAACACAGATATAAAACGGACCATTCGCAAATAGGCGCCTGCAAGAGGTTTGTTTCTGTACTCTTCGGCATGCTGCAGATGGTGCCAAAAAGTAACAGGGGTAATCAGCGCGCTTGGCGAACCGTCTACAAAGACGAGAATGTGGCCTTCGTACAAATGAACGGCCGCAGTATCAGGCCTTTCTGTATAACGGACCGTCGGATAAGGGTTCCAATGACGGCCGCCGATATATTCTTCCAGTGTCTTTTCCGCCATTGTCAAAGCGTCCGTATCGATCGCTTCAAGCGATTGTTTCAGCTTTTTTACACTTTCCAAATCAGCGATATCTTCCAAATAGCAGATGACGACATCCGTTTTGCTTCTTCTGCCGATCTGAAGGAACTCCATTCTGAGGGAACGGTCGCGGATTCTCCTTCTCGTCAGTGCCGTGTTGAACACGATCGTTTCGACGAAGCCGTCTCTTGAACCTCTGACGACACGTTCATTGTCGGGTTCCTCCGGGTTTCTTGCCGGATATGTCCGCGCATCGATAATAATGGCATGGTCCACCCCGTCGACAAGGAGAACGGCCGGCCCGGACAGCACCTGGGCGGCTGCTTTGTCAAGGTCGTCTTCCGTATCAATTTCGATGTATGGGATGTACGTTTTGATCAGCTTCTCAAGCGGATCGTCTTCCAGACTTTCAGGGGTGAGCCTTGAGAGATTCTTAAGCAAGTAGTGCATAATATCATCTTTTACAAAGCCGTCGACAAGATAAAGCGACATGTCTCTATCAGCATAAACAACATCAAGCCGGATCATGTCGAAGCTTTTGTCGACCCCCAGCTTTTCATTTAAATATTCAACATTTTTTGCTAAATTTTTTTGGACCGCATGCTTTTTTTCCATTGTATATTAAAAGCTCCCGTCAAATGAGTCTATACTAAAGACCATTTTTAACATAACGGAAGCTTTTCATACTTGGTTACCGGGCGGTTTCTTTCTTAAGTTCGTCCCGAAACGCTTTATACATCTCTTCATCAGGCTTTTCCGCCAACGCTCTTTCAACAGACTGTTCGGCTTTGGCGAACTCGCCTTTTTGAGCATAGAGCCTGGCAAGAATATAGAGTGAGGCGTGGTCTGATGGATCTTTTTCAACGACGGCCTCGAACCTTTTCCCGGCGTTTTCATACTCGCCGAGCTGATATTCGGAATAAGCGAGCAGTCTTAAAGTGTCGCTGGAAGCATCCTGCTTTGAGCCGGCTTCCTGCAAAGCATCTTTTACCTTTTCATAGTCTCCCTCTTCAAACCATTTCGCCGCCTGATGCAGCATGGCATTTTCCTGCATCGAAACTGAATGTGTCCCAAAGTACAGGGCTCCTCCTCCGATGACAAAGATGAGAACCCAGCCTGCCAGCCGCTGGAGCGGTCTTTTTTTTCCGGGGATTCCGACCGCCAAGGCTGTCAGGAGTCCGCCGATCAATCCGCCGATATGGCCGGCATTGTCAACATTTGAAATGGTGAAACCGAGGCCGAGGTTCAGAATGATAATCACAATGATATTTGTTCCGATCGTTTTTAAGAAAGCTTTCCGGTTTGAAAAAGCCAGATACAAAAGTGCTCCCAAACAACCGAAGATCGCTCCCGAAGCCCCTGCGGACGGATACGGGCTGAACAGAAAGCTGCCGATCGATCCAAAAATTCCGGCTGATATGTATATAACAAGAAAGCGGAATGATCCAAACACCCTTTCTGCCGCGGCTCCGACAGACAGCAATGCAAATGTATTGAACATGAGGTGGACCAATCCGATATGAAGAACGATCGGCGTGACAAGCCGCCACCATTCCCCGGCTAACAGGAGGCTGTTTTCCTTCGCACCGAACCGGATGAGCGTGTCGGTATTCTGACTGCCGCCCGACATTTCCAGAAGCAGAAACATAAAGACTTGAAGCACTGCAAAAATCCAGGTAAACATCGGTTTGCCTTTCTCAAATACAGCTGCTTCCCGCCGCCTTTCTTCTTCTCTTGCTTTAGCCGCTGCTAATACTTCGGCTCTCTTCTCTTCCACATTCTCGTATCCGGCATCGTGCATGTTGCCTGTCAGCTCATCCGGCCCCATGTTTAATGCAACGGCGAGTTTGCGGAAGCCTTCTTCAGCCGAAGCGTGCTCAATAAAAACCGGAACGATGCTGATCCGTTTATCTTCGACCGGATGACTGACAACATCTTCACACTCATCTACAGGGGCTTCCTGTGACAAATAGACGTTCAATATTGAGAGCTTTCGCTGCCTTGATGCTGCTCTCAGGCGCTCCGCTCTTTCATAAAGAGATTCCAAGTCACCAACGAGATCCTGTCTGAAATCGATATCCTTCCGAAAAACGCGAACCAAATCATACGGCGCGCTCCCCCTTGCTTCAAGCCAAGCTTCTCCGAATGAAGCGGGTGCCTGCACAAGCTCAAAATCCCTGTCTAAGAGGTTCCCGATGAAATTCCAATACAAATAATCGATTGAATACATACCGACGCTCCACAATTGTTTTTGTCCATTATAACAGGAAACGCGTCATTCTGCGCCTTTTAAGCGCTTTTAAAAAAATCCCGTTTTTAAACGGGATTCAGAAAGCCTGCTGTATAAACTTATTGCGAAAAAACGGAATTCTCATCATCAAATGGATAAAATAGTGGCGGATCTGGTTTTGACCAAGAATGAAATTGATGACACGATAACGGTTTTGAAAAAACACAAGAGCGGCAATGACGCCTACTGCAATGAATGTAACTTTTCTCATATGATCCCTCCTATAACCGTATCGTGTCTCATTTTTTAATAATTATTCAGCAGACCCGCTGCAGGTGTAAACGGCGTCTTCGGTAAAAATTTGCTCAACCGGAATGTCGTGCGGTTCTTTTGGGACATGATCGATCACTTGGCACTCGAAAGCCAGCGATGCGGTATCTTTTGTGAAACCGGCCAGGTATCTGTCATAATAGCCGCCTCCATAGCCGATTCTGTATCCTGTCCGGTCATAGCAAATTCCCGGCACAAGGATGAAATCGATGTCTTCAGGCTCCATCCGCCCGGTTTTGTGCACGATCGGTTCCTGCAGCCCAAAATACACAACTTCAAGATCGCTTTCATCCTGATAGCTGCGAAAATGCATCTCTTTTGTATCAGGCATACATTTCGGAATGCACACCGTTTTTCCTTCAAGCCGTGCCTGTTCAATAATCGGTTTTGTCGGAACTTCGCGATTTCTGGATATCGTGAGGGCAATGACAGACGCTTTTTTCCACTGTTTTGATTGAAAAAGCTTCCGGTGAATCGCTCCCGCCTTTAGAAGAAACTCCTGTTCCGGCATGTTTGCAAGCCTCTTTCTGACCTCATTACGTAAAGAACGCTTCACATCTCTTTCCCCCCTTAACAACAGAAAAACAGCAGGAAAATCCCTGCTGCTTACTTTGTTTCGCGGTGTAATGTTGATTTTTTGTCACGTGGGCAATACTTTTTGAATTCAACGCGATCTGGATTGTTACGCTTGTTCTTTGTAGAAATATAGTTACGCTCGCCGCATTCAGTGCAAGCTAAAGTAATATTAACGCGCATTTATTTTTCCCTCCAAACTATATATCATTTCTGTTCAGACTTATCTATAATACCACTTATGATGCCGGAATGCCAGGCGTTTTTTTTAGTTTGTCACGGTTTTTATAAAGACGTGTGATACACATGTTGCAAAAATACATTTTTGATATATCCAGGATCATGCAAATCCAATATATAAGCCTCTGCCGTTTGCCCGACCTTGAGCAGCTGCTCCTTAGCGCCGACAATTTCTGCGAGCGCATATGCAGCCTTATCCGGATCATTAAAATCAACATGAAAGCCTGTCACACGATCGATGACGAAATCGTTCCATCCCCCGTTGATTCCGACGGCGACGGCAGCGCCTGCGGCCATGCTTTCTTGAGCAGCGATGCCGAACGGTTCATAATAACTTGGGAAAACAGCCATTTCACAAAATGCCAGCCAGCTCTCTCTTTCCTCTTCACAAAGGAAAGGAAGAATTGTCACACTTTCCTTAATACCCAATTCTCTTGCCTTGGCCTCGATCCCGCTTTGAAGCGGTCCCTCCCCGGCAATGACAAGTTCAAGATCAGGCCGCCGTTTGCGAAGCTGCTGAAAGGCGTGCAGCAATGCGATAAACCCTTTTTCCGGAACAAACCTTCCGCAGGAAAAAAAGTACGGCGCGCTTTTCATTCGTTTTTTCACTGTGCGGCTTTTTATGCACGGATGGGGAATGACGCGGACTTGCTCGAAAGGAAGTGAAAACGCCTTTTGCATGTCTGACTTCATCATGCTGCTCAGCACGAGGATTTGATCGCTTTTTTCAGACAGAAGCCGTTCGAGGCTTGCTCTGTATGGGTGGACATTTTCGCCTGCTGCCGTTTTCCGGCCGCTTTCAAGGCCGTGTACCGTGGAAATCAGCGGCACAGCCAGCACCTCGCTGAGATAAACGGCGGCAGGCGCGGTAATATCATCATTTGCATGGATGAAATGAAATTGTCCTTTATACGCCAGCACGGTTTTGATCATCTGAAAATTCATGGCGGCCACCGCCTCTTCAAAAGAAGCGAACGCTTTTAAATCAAGCGGAATCTCAAGCGTTTCCCATAAATGGCTGTTTTGCCCGGCAGCCGTCGTGCAGACGGTAAAGCTGACTTCGTTCCGCAATAGTTCAAGGTGACTTTTCACATAGCGCCCCGCTCCGCTTTTCAATAAAAGGGGATTTTCCAGCGACAGCAGCAATACGTTGATCAACGGAAACGCTCCTTTCCTTCTATTAAAGAATAACTCGTATACGCGGAAAATTGAGTCGCCCAATCCTGCTGATTGTCGTGATACAGAAAACAGCTGCTGTTTGAATGGATTCCGTTTTCCCTAAGGTAGAAGCAGCCGGAGGTGAGAACGGCCAGCGACATGTTGAGCGAATTGTATATCCGGTATTCCGCTTTATAGAACGCATTGCCTGCAGCGGGAAAAACCGAGGCTTCCCCTTTAAATGCATCGGTATGGATCGTCCGTACGCTCCGCTCTCCGTTTTTTACGGAAAAGAGAAGAATTCGCTTTTCGACGTCTCTTATCCTTTCAAACAGAACCGCTTCAGCCGCAGAAAGCGCCGCATCTGAGATCTCCCAGCTCAGCCGAACGGTTTCATGATCCGGCGAAGATATTTTTAAAATATCGTTACAAAACGAAGATTCGCTTCGAATACTATGTTGAAAAGGTTTTTTCGAGATGATTATCCTTTTCACCGTGCGCCCTCCCGTTAAGCCCTGTTTGTATCTATCCTATTGGAAATGGCCCCGCAGGCGCAACGAAAATAAAATTCTTCGACAAAATTTTTATTTTTTGCATTAACTCCTTTTGAAGCAAGCGTTTTTATGGTATAAAAAAGAAGGAGAAAATTAGAATTGAAGGTGATGAACGTGGAAATTGCTATCATTGCGCTGCTCGTTGTCAGTATTGCGCTGATTGCATTCTCATATTTTCAAAGAGAACCGATCAAGGAAGTTGAACAGGAGTTGGAAACCCTTCAGCTGTCCGCCATGCAGGAAATCTATAAATTGAAAAAGAAGATGACCGTGCTTGAGGAAGAGCTCCTCGATTCAAATGTGGTCGTCCGCAGACCAAATGCCGGAATCAGCCAGCATATTGCGAAGCAGATTCTTTCAAAATACCAAAACGGCATGTCTGTAGACGCCATCGCAAAAGCTGAGCACGTATCTGTCGAAGATGTCAAAGCGATCATTAAAGACAATGAGAGGGTGCTTGTATGACCAGACAAAGTGTACAAGCATTTGCCGGAGGAATGATTTTGGCTACCGCCGTTCTTGCAGGCGCATTTTATTTGACGGATAACGGAAAAGCTGAAGCTTCTAAAGACGCTCAAAACATCAGCGAAACCGATGTCAAAACCTATTTAAAGGACAATCAGCAGGTTTCGCTGAAACGCGAAGAATACCAGCAGTTGCTCCATTATAAAGAGACCGCTCTGAAGCAGGATGCTTCGTCTCAAAACAAAAAAGAGAAAGAAGCAGAAAAAAAAGATTCCAAGTATAAGCTTGAAATCAAAAGCGGCATGAGCACGGCTGAGATAGCAGACCTCCTTGCAAAAGGAAAAGTGATTTCATCTGCTGATGACTTCAAAGATTATGTGAAAAAGACCGGAAACGAATCTAAAATCCGCGCAGGTAAATACGAACTGAAGCGCGGTGACAGCTTGAAAAACATCGTCAAAACGCTGTCCAAATAAAAAAGCAGGCTGGAACGGGACTGACCCCCGTTTTGAGACAGGATTCAAAAACACCTTTAAACAACCAATTCCCGATAGTTAACCGGTGATTGGTTGTTTAGTTTTGTTTGAATACGAATATTGTTAAAATATTGAATGTATTCTTTAACAGTGCGTTCTACGATGGCAGTCGTAGTTCGATCAATGCTGTTAAGATAGAACGTTCCAGACTTTAGTGAGGCATGAAACGATCCGATGGAGGCATTATATTAATAGCTTTCTGATACTCGTAAGATGTATACACTTAACCTTGGTCGTACAGTAAGCAAGGACTTATATGTAATTTTTACAAGCGGAAGCAGTGCGGGTACAGTTAATAAAAAGGTTGTGGATCCTGCACCGTCTAAGTGTGAGATCATCCCAATTGCAGCTGTCTCCATGGAAAGTGACAACATTCCCCTTTGTCAGCTGTTTATTGCTTTGATTGGTTCAAAGAATCCTGTGTCATGTAAAATGCAAAAAATAAAGTGGCGAAGATAAACATGGTCGCCACTGGCAGTACTTTGATAATCCCTTCTTCAAAGAAGGTTTAAATATCATTGATGCCAAATCCAGCAATAAGCACCCCTATCAGTGGCACCATGGTCGGACTTGCTTTCCCAACATCAGCAAACGTTAACATAAGCCCTCCCCCCTACATTAAACCGTTTACATACCTATACAATAATAAAAAAGATGGAGAACCCATTCGTAGTACGAGGTGGAACTTGTCGAAAAGTTAATTTAAACGATATCAAAAAACATCCATTAAGGATGTTTTTTGATTGAGAATTAAGCACTTAATTTAACCAAAAGAAAGTAACTGTAATTAAAAGTATTAAATATATGGCCGAAAAAATTCTATAAATACCTTTTTTGGTTTGGAAAGGTGGGGATATAAAAGTTACT
Source organism: Bacillus sp. LB7 (assembly GCF_030449715.1). Taxonomy (NCBI): domain Bacteria; kingdom Bacillati; phylum Bacillota; class Bacilli; order Caryophanales; family Bacillaceae; genus Bacillus; species Bacillus sp. LB7. The sequence goes on along the minus strand of NZ_JASGCA010000001.1, from coordinate 13,227 downwards.
AAAATGGTCGGGCCAAACAAAGCAATCAAAAAGTACCTGTAATCAAAAAAGAAAGTACAGATTGCTAGCAGTATTGAAAAATAAAATACTATTATAAATGAAGTATTAACTTTACTTTTCGTTTCTTTTTGTTCTTCTTCTGTGTGATCATCCAGTAATTTATCTATCTGCTTTTTATTAAAGAACATAAGAGCCTCCTAATGTTAATTTGTTAAGTAAATAAGGCGTTATTAATGCTTCTGTAACAGCAGCAAGTAATGTCAATAAAAATAGTATAATAACAAAGTACAAAAAATCTAGTAAAAACTGTTTTTTTTGAAAATTAATGCCCCTTATCTTCATATATACGTAATCTAACAATTTGAAACCAAGTGCTCCCGATAAAATCATTGCGGGAATCTCAAAAATACCGTGAGGAACCAAAGCAGTTAATATAAATAAGACATCATTTCCATGGTCGGTGATACTATGTAAAGAAGATAGACCGACTAAGAAGCCATTCAATATTAATAAGATAGATGTCAAAATTCCAAATGTAAACATTGAAAAAATGAGAAATAAATTTGCTGCAAAATTATGTGTAAAATAACCCAATACTGTGATATGTTGAACATTATCTTGACTAAAACTAGGTAGAATATTGTTAAAAATCCCACCAAGAACTAAACCCACTATGTAAAAGGAGCTTGCTATATAGAGTATACGCTTATTTCTTTTTAATAATTCCTTCATTTTAGTATCGTATCCATATCCCTTATAATCAAATCTTCAAAATCCTTTATGTCTGTAAGGTGATTATATTCTTTAACTAAAGTACCATTAATCAGTATTCCAACCTTATCACATAGTTGTTGTGCTATGTTTACAAGGTGTGTAGACATGATGACAGTGTTTCCCTGTTCAGCATAACGTTTGAGAAAACTTTTCATCATCTTTGTAGTTGGAGGATCAAATGCACCTAATGGTTCATCTAATATTAATATTTCTGGTTCATGAAGTATGGCTCCTGCAACAGATAACTTATGTTTCATACCAAAAGAAAATGTAGATATCATGTCATTTTCATTATCTTTCAAGTTAAATTGACTTAACAAAAGATCTATTCTATCATTTTTAATCTCATAAGGGACATCTTGTAAATCAGCAACAAACTCAAGGTACTCTCTAGGTGTTAAATAATGATAGATAAAAGGCGCGTCTGGAACGTATCCTATATATTTAAGGTAAGAGGATCTTTCAGATTCCAAGGTTTCTCCTTTGACAGTGATTTTACCTTCGTAAGGTTTCACTATACCAAGGATACATTTTAAAAGAGTTGATTTACCAGCTCCATTTGGTCCAAGCAAGCCGTACACTTTGCCTTTCTCTATCTTTAAATTAATAGATTTAAGGATCAGTTTATCTTTATATTTGAAAGACACATTTTCAATGTTCATGTTTTCATCTCCCAATTTTTCGTTCCTATTCTTTTAATCCAAAAATAATAAAAGAATCCAATACCTATAACAAATAAAATAGTGCCTGTCACAATGATTAAAAAGAATATTCCCCTATTAATAATATCAAATGTAACGAGAACGCCTGTGATACCATACAACTGAAGATAAAATGCCAGTAACACTCCAAGAATAGTATGTTCAAAAAATGATGCTTTAACAGATGAACCAATATCTTCGAAATTCTCCCAATCTAAACGAGGATAGAGAAATGTTCCAATAATTTGTCCAGAACCTATGATAAGACTGATGGAGTTAATCATGATGAACAATATAAATTGCGTCATAATATCTAAGTTGAATAACAATAAGATAAATAGAAATAACGTATTCATTAAAATAAGAATCACAGATAAGTGCAATAAAGATTTTCCTGCGATCAATTTAAAAATAGAAGCACCCGAACTCTTATAAACATAAAGGTTCTCACGCTCTGCATCTGCTGAAGTTACGCCAAGTAATCCCTCTCCTAATAAAGATGTATTATAAGTCACAGCAAATAAAATTGGGTAGATAACAAAGATATCTGAGAAATCAAACCACATTTGATTTAAACTAAGACCTATCAATACACCTAGTTCTATTGCAATCATATTAATGGAAAGTACCAGTCGTTTTTTTATTGTAAAATTAGCTCTTAATAATGCAGTAAGGTCTTTCTTTAGAATAGCAATATTTTGCCGTGGTAAGGCCTTTTGTAAGAAACTTAAAAAAGGCAACTTAATCGGTTTTAATTTTGGCAAAAGATTATTAGGTACTGCTTCTTTTATAATCAATACTTTCAAAATTAAATGAAAGGTAATAAAGACGCAAAGACAACCTAAAGCAATATAACCTATAGAATATATAAAAAATAAATGTATATCACTTGTTGAAAGCAAAAACCAATTTGTAGGTAGCCAATTGGTGGTTAATATCGTATCTAATTTGAATAGATGTATGAAATTTCCAATAGCTTCAAGGAGATCATTTTGATAAAAATAATTAAGTCCAATCCAGCCAAGAAAAGTAGTTGAAATGGCAGATATACAGGCAATTCCTATAAGGGATAACAAGCTTTTTAATCGTGAATTTAAAATGTTATGTAGAAATTTAGAATAAACGATGTATGTAAGCGAAGAATAAAGACTTGTCAGTCCAACAATAAATATTAGCAGTGATGGAAATGATAACAAAAGATATATACGGTCATGTGTAGAAAAATTTATAAAAAAGAGTATAGGGAATAACACTACTGTTAATTTAAACAGGATGTTTAGAAAAATTGTTGTAAAGAACCTTGATAATAAAATTTTTTTTGGATCCGTTTTTAAAGTATGGAGAAGAAGAAAATCTTCAGGATATACATATCGATGTATGATATCAGTCGATGATTTTAATATATTCAAAACAAAAAAGAGAATGATAAAGTTAGTACCTAGAGTTAGAATATGCTCTGGAACTCCAGTTAAAAGAGTCTGTGAGGCTTTATATAGAATAAATAGATACACTAATAAAAAGGGCGCAAAGACAAATAGAATTTTATTTGATTTAAGTAAATTTTCGCTTGATGGAAAAAAATAAATCAAGCGATTTAAAGTTCGTCTATAGGTTAGTTTAAAGTTTGCAATGAGAACCCTTTTGTTGAGCATGTGTATATTCCTCCTAGAACGAAAATAAGGAGGAGTATAATTATACTCCTCAATCTCTTCCTTTTGGTCATTTTACCATTCAGCAGCATATTTCTTGCCGTATTTTTTAGCCAGCTTTTTCGCTGTAGCAACCATTGCAGCTGTAATTAGACCCGTTCCGCCCAAAACAACAGCCAATAGGCTGAGAATTGTCAATACATCGCCTGTTGTCATAATAACACCGATTGCTACATAGGCTGTTTTTTTACTAATTCCTAGGTTTGTTGCAAGGTCTAAAGCGAACTGATGACCTGAACTAAAGTCAATAGAAGCTAAATCTGCAATACCTTCTGAAGAGCCCATAAGGAAAGTAGCAATGGCAAAGAGAGAAACTACACCTGTAATACTTGCAATTTTAAAAAGATTGCTGTTTTTCATCTTGAAATTTCACCTCCTTTCAGTTTATAAAAATAAACTGGTTGAAAAAAGAGAAATAATACCTAAAGACATTGTAATGCTAATGATTATGATTGTTTTTTTATAAGAAATTTGATGTATTGCTTTTAAGGCAATACACCCTAGAATGGTAGACCACCAAAAGAAAGGGTCGATAATAATATTCAAGATAATATCTAGCGGCTGTTGAGAATTTGGGTAAATAACTGAAAAGGCGAAATCTCTACCTAAAAAGAAAGAAAAAATAATGAGTATTGTAAATTTGATGCCTATGGGTATGATTGAATAAATAAAACTAGGGAAAAATTCTTTGGCTGTAGCGGTTCCGCCAATTAATATCCCAATAATATGTATAATAAAAAAGCTTACAAGAACCATCGAGGTAAATTGAATAATACCTAATACTAATGTAATTATCATAATGAGTGTATTCATATCAGTTGTATAATCAATTCCATTGTCTTGAAATGAATTATTAATCAAGGTAGAGAGCGTTGGGAAGATAGCTAAATAAAAGCCTAAGAACAGAAACAATACAGCTAGGAAGACAAACCAAGAATGACGATAATTCTTATCGCTAGAATACTTGATAGAAAGAAAGTCCTTTGGAGAAAATATGAAATGATGTATGAGAGTAATAAAGTTTTGTTTGTTATCCATAAATGCTCCTTATATAAACAAAAGTATTTTTTGTTAATTCTATTAAATAACGTACCACCTTTTACAATGTTTGGTCAATATGGAATTTTATTTATTGAGGTAAATTTAAGGTTAAATTGTTTCGTAAAAATCGAAAAGAATGCCTCTGGGACTATCCCCTTTTTTTAAAACTTCATTTTGTTGTTTCAGCTAACGACTTTCTGCCTGCAGTCTCTCTAATTCAGAAGAATACTCGGCATCCTTTCCATCAGTATATTGTTTTCCAACAGGCTGTTCGAATCGGTGTTTATCCGCAGCCTTATACCACCTGAACCATGTCTGAACCCGCGCCTTATTCTTGATATTCGATTTCTGCACGATCATTTAGGTACGCCTATCAATCTCATTTCTACAGCCTTCCGTTTGACTTCAACCGGAACTCACTCTTGTCCCATAGAAAAAACACCTCCATGTCTTATTTCGGATAACAGCTATCCGTTCAAACTTGAAGGTGTTTTTTATTTGTCCCATCTTATGGGATCAGTCCTCTTCGTTCCAGCCTGCTTTTTTATTGCCTCCGCCACCGGTGCAAAAAAGACTGCCGCTTTAAAACGGCAGCCTCTTTCTCATCCGAACCGGCCTGTAATATAATCTTTTGTCCGATAATCGTCAGGACTTGAAAACATTTTGACCGTATCGTTGCACTCAATCAGCTCGCCCATGAGGAAAAATGCCGTTTGATCGGAAATTCTCGATGCCTGCTGCATATTGTGCGTGACGATTGCAATCGTATATTTCTCTTTCAGTTTGAGCATCAGTTCTTCGATTTTCAAAGTCGAAACGGGATCAAGCGCGGATGTCGGTTCATCCATCAAGAGAACGTCCGGATTGGTGGCCAGCGCCCTTGCGATGCAGAGGCGCTGCTGCTGCCCCCCGGAAAGTCCGAGCGCCTGGGAATGAAGGCGGTCTTTCACTTCATCCCACAGCGCCACATCTATAAGCGCTTTTTCCACCCTTTCATTCAATTCTTTTTTGTTTTTCAGTCCATGGATCCTTGGTCCGTATGCGACATTATCAAAAATCGACTGGGGAAACGGATTTCCTTTTTGAAACACCATACCAACTTTCTTCCGCAGCTCAACAAGGTCGACTTTGCTGTTGAGTACGTTCGTTCCGTTGTAGCTGATCTCTCCGGTCATTTTGACATTCGGAACCATATTGATCATGAGATTCAGCGTTTTAATGAAGGTCGACTTTCCGCAGCCCGACGGACCGATGATGGCGGTAATTTCGTACTCGGGTATTGTCAAGTTAATGTTCTTTAATGCGTGATGTTCGCCGTACCATAAATTCAAATCGTTGATCTGGTACACATCTTTTGGCTTTACAGCTGTTACAGCGCTCATACCGGCCCCTCCTTATCCAAACCTGCCGTTGATGTAATCCTCTGTCTTTTTTTCTGAAGGATTCATAAAAATCTTTTCCGTACGATCGTATTCGATTAAATCTCCGTTAAGGAAAAATGCCGTTTGATCGGAAATTCTTGAAGCTTGCTGCATGTTATGGGTGACAATGATGATCGAGTATTCCTCTTTTAAACCGACGATTAATTCCTCTATTTTCGCGTTTGAAATCGGATCGAGCGCTGAAGCGGGCTCATCCAAGAGCAGGACTTCAGGCTTCATCGCGAGCGTCCGGGCGATGCAGAGGCGCTGCTGCTGCCCGCCTGACAGCGAAAAAGCCGACTCATGCAGCCTGTCTTTCACTTCATCCCACAGTGCGGCTTTCCTCAAGCTTTCTTCCACGATCTCATCAAGCACGGATTTACGCCGTTCGCCCGCATACTTTAAAGCGTGGGTAATGTTGCTGTAAATCGATTTTGGAAAGGGGTTCGGCTTCTGAAATACCATTCCGATTTCCCTTCTCAGATTGACGACATTGATATTGGAATCAAGGATGTTAAGCCCTTCATATCGTATTTCTCCGGATGTTCTGGCTGATGGAATCAGATCGTTCATCCGGTTGATGCTTCTTAAAAAAGTCGATTTTCCGCAGCCTGACGGACCGATCAAAGCGGTAACGGCATGTTTGTCAACATGCATGGAAATGTCGTTGACGGCCCGCTTTTCTCCATAGTAAATATTTAAATTTTTCACTTCTAAAATATGTTCTTTCGTTTCAGGAAACGGAGCGATTCCGATAGTGTCGCGCACGGTTTCCAAAACCGGCATCTGGACCTGAGCCATATGATTTCATCCTTCCTTCTTATTTGTTTGCCGTTAACTTTTTATGAATAAAAGAGCCGAGCCATCGGGCCGCCAAATTAAAGATCAAGACGGACAGTACGAGAACAGCGGATGCACCGTTTGCGATCGCTTCAGCATCAGGGATGATCCCCTGCGTGTTTACATTCCAAATATGAACGGCCAGCGTTTCAGCCGGTCTGAAAATATTGAGCGGCGATGTCTCAGAAAACGGATTCCAATCGGCGAAATTCAGTCTCGGCGTGGTTAGTCCGGCTGTAAACAGCAAAGCGGCAGCTTCGCCAAATACGCGCCCCGACGCAAGAATCGCGCCTGTGATGATGGACGGCACCGCACCAGGGATCAATACCGTTTTAATCGTATGCCATTTGGACACACCTAAAGCAAGGGAAGCTTCTTTTTGTTCCTTAGGTACAGAGCGGATCGCATCCTCTGTCACCCTGACCATGACGGGAAGGTTGAAAATCGTCAAAGCAAGCGCTCCGCCGATAATGCTGTACCCCCATCCGGTCAGGTTAACAAACATCAGCATGCCGAACATCCCCATAACGATCGAAGGAAGGGATGACAAAACTTCAATACAGACACGGATAAAATCGGTCAATTTGTTGGCGGGCGCATATTCCGCCATATAAATTCCTCCGCCGACTCCAAGGGGAACCGTGATCAGCATCGTCAGCGCGAGAATATAAAACGAGTTGAACAGCTGATCGCGGATTCCGCCGCCGCTTGAAAGCGCACTGGAACGCGAAGTTAAAAAGCTGAGGCTGATATGTGAAACACCATTGATGATGATATAAGCGAACAAACCGACAAGAATGGCGGCGATTACCGCAGCAATCAATCCAAAAACACCGGTTGCTAAACGATCTGTTACTTTGCTGTTCATTACAGTTTCCTCCTGGATGACAGATAACGGATGAGCAGGATGAACAAGAACGACATGATCAGAAGGACAAGCCCCATTGACCAAAGCGTATTGTTTTCCACGCTCCCGTATGTTGTATGGCCCATATTCAACGTTATGATCGTTGTTAATGTCCCCGCAGGGTCAAAAAGGCTCTCAAACAGGTTTCGGGAATTTCCGATGACCATCTGCACGGCCAGCGCTTCGCCGAACGCCCTCGTCATTCCTAAGACGACGGCTGTCAGAAGCGAAGGCAGCGCTGCCGGTATCAGCACTTTGCGGATCGTCTGCCAGCGGGTTGCGCCTAATGCGTATGATCCTTCGCGCAGATTTTTCGGCAGCGACATGAGCGCATCCGTTGAAATAGAAGTGACCGTCGGCAAAATCATGACAGCCAGGACGATCGTTCCCGCCAGAAGGCTGTGGCCCGACCCGCTTGACTTAAACTGTGAAATGAACGGCACTAACACTGTAAGGCCTATGAATCCATAAACGACGGAAGGAATACCAACAAGCAATTCGACAACCGGCTGCAGTACTTTTCTGCCCCATGATGGCGCGATTTCCGTCATAAAAATCGCACCTCCTATTCCAAGCGGTGCAGCAATCAAAGATGCAAGAAGGGTCACTGCAAAAGATCCGAGTATAAACGGAAGGGCTCCGTATTCAGGGTTTTCGTTCGTTGGATTCCAATCTAGACTGGTTAAGAACTCAATTGGACTTACACCATTGGCCAGAAAAGATTGCAACCCCTTATTTCCGAGAAAAATTGTGATCGAAATCGCCGCCGCCATCATGATAAACGCGCACGACGCAACCAAAATCCTCCCGCGGATTTCATCCATTTTGCGATTATGCTTGGAGCTGATCAGCCGCTCTTTCGCGGACAGTTTCTCTATTTTTTGAACCATTTTTTACACTCCTATAAGAACAAGTCATAAGAGGGAAAGTGTCAGGAGCACACTTTCCCGCCTTCTATTGTCAATTATTTATCAGTTTGCTTTCCATTCGCATCGCGCTTTACTTCCATGTCTGTTACTGGAATGTAGCCCTGCTCCGTCACGATGGATTTTTGAATGTCATCGTTCATCAAATAGTCGAGGAATTCTTTCGCCAAGCCTTCAGGCTCGCCTTTCGTATAAGAATGCTGGTATGCCCAGATCGGGAATTTGCCTTTTTGTACATTTTCGGCTGTCGGCTTAACGCCGTCGATTGAAAGCGGAGTGACAGTGTCATCCTTGATATAAGAAAACGCAAGATATCCGATTGCCCCAGGCGTTTCAGCGATTAACTTTTTCACTGTGTTTGATGAATCTTCCGTAATTCCTTCAGCCGGAGTTTCTCCGTCAAGTGCATATTTGACAAAAGTCGCGCGGGTTCCTGAAGAATCAGGACGGTTGACAAGCGTGATCTTTTGATCTTTCCCGCCTAGTTCCTTCCAGTTTTTGATTTTACCTGTGAATACCTTTTTGAGATCCTCTAACGAAATGTCATCGATGCCTACTTCTGGGTTGATGGCTGCTGCCATTCCGACAACCGCAACTTGATGATCGGTAAGCTCTTTGGCAGGAATGCCTTCTTTTTCTTCGGCAAAGACATCGGAGTTTCCGATTTGAACTGTGCCTTCAGACACTTGCGAAAGGCCTGTGCCAGAACCTCCAGCCTGAACTTGAATATCGGCATCAGGATTTTCATCCATGAATTTTTCAGCCGCTGCTAAGACAAGGGGCTGCATCGCCGAAGAACCCGAAATCGTTAAAGAACCTGAAGCCTTATTCTCTGTTTTATCGCTTTGTTTGCCTTCGTCTGCATTGTTGTTTGTACTGCTGCTTCCGCAAGCTGCTGCGAAGACAACTAAAACGGACATGATGAACATCAGTGTGATTTTTTTAAATGGTTTCACTTCTTAATCCTCCCGCGTAAATGTGTAATTTGTCCTACGGGTATAGCGTAACTTTTCAGTATTAATCTTGTTTAAATGAATTATTAAGGTTTTGTAAAATAAGCTTGAACTTTTTATAGATGCACACGAAAGGAACGGGCGCACAAAAAAACACCTGCATGGTTCAATGCAGGTGTTTTAATGAAAAAGTCCTATTCTGTAGCTTCTTTTTCGATTTTGTCTTTATTTTTTTCGGCGGTATTTTCTTTTGATTGTTTTGATTTCAGTTCAAAATACTTATCAAGCACTTTTCGGCCGATTTCGTTTGTAATTGAATATCTTTGACCATAGTCGTTATAAACCCAAGGAACGACGACGGAAATTGCGACTTCCGGATTATCGTAAGGAGCGTAGGCGACAAGCGTTGTATTGTATGTCGGTGTTCCCGTTTTCGATTTGTCCGGTCCGTCATAGAAAGACTGGGCCGTTCCTGTTTTTCCGGCTGGTTTATATGAAGCAGAAGCAAACTGTCCCGCTGCCGTACCTTTTGTCATGACACGCCTGAATCCGTTTTGGACTTCTTTAATATATTGATCGCTCATGTCTAATTTGTTCAATACTTCAGGCTGCACGGACTGTGTAACGGCCCCGATTCCTTTTTTCGAATCAGGCTCTCTGATCTCTTTCACGAGCTGCGGCTTCATGCGGTACCCGCCATTGGCAATCGTTGACACGTACTGTGCCAGCTGCAGCGGTGTGTATGTGTCATACTGTCCGATGGAATAGTCAAGCAAGAAACCAGGCAGTCTTTGAGATCCTTTGTAGCCTGAAGCTTCATTTGGCAGATCGATTCCGGTTTTGACGCCGAGGCCGAACTGGCTGAAATAATACCTGAATGTGTCAAATGCTTTTGTTTGAAGGTTGAGAGGCTGATGCGCCTTATAATGGCCTTTACCAAGGGCGATCGCCGTTTTAAACATGAACACGTTTGAAGATTGTTCAAGCGCTCCCTGGATACCCAGTGTTCCCAAGCCTACTCTCCATGACTTTTTCGCATTCGGCGAGTCACCGATCCAAAGCGGTTCATCAAGAAAAGTCGTATTTAAATTAATGGCTCCTGTCTGCAGACCTGTTAAAACAGTGGCCCCTTTGACAGCCGAGCCCATCGCGTAAGAAGACGTCATCGTGCCGAGCGCATAGTCGTCAACCTTTAATTTGCCGCTTTCGTTTTTAAGCTGCTTGCCGGCAATCGACAACACTTCCCCGTTTCGCGGATCCATCATGACGACGAATGCGCGGTCGAGAAGCGGAGCGCTATGCTGGGCTTTGGCAGATTTCAGTTCATCCTCGATAATTTTTTCAATCGCTTTTTGCATATCAACATCAATCGTCAAGACTAAATCTTTTCCGCTTTTCCCCTCGGAAATGACTTCCTTATCAACGATATCCCCTGATTTGTTGGTAATATTTTTTACTTTCTCTTTCTGTCCCTGAAGCACATTTTCATATTCGGCTTCTAGGTAGCTTTTTCCGACCCGGTCATTCCGGTTGTAGCCGAGCGACAAATAATGATCGAGCAGACTTTTCGGAAGCCCTTCATTTGAATCGGATATACTGCCGATCATCGTTCTGAGCAAACCGTTATAAGGATAATCCCGCTTCCAATCTGACGTCACGTCGACTCCAGGAAGCTCGTCCAGGTGTTCGCTGACAACCGCCATTTCTTTTGCCGATACGTCTTTGTTTTTAATATACTGCGGAGTCAGCGCGTACCCTGAATCCATCTGGCGCTTGATTGCCAAGACTTTCAAATCTTGATCTGTCAGTTCATTCAGTTTATCTTCCGTGATCCTGTCAAGCTGCAGCTGGTATAAATCGTCTTCTTTCAGCTTGCCGTCCTTAACTTTTTTCCGGTCCTGATCGGTGATGAGCTTCTCGGCTTTTTTCGGCCGCGTTAAAATCCAGTAGTCCTTTTTATCGCGCTCCGTTATTTTATCTGTATCGATTTCGATCATTTCTGCAAGTTTTTTTGCTATTTTGAGCCTGTCTTCCTGAGAGGTCGATGATGTCCTTGTGTATGTAATGGCATTCATCGGTTTATTTTTCACGATCGTGTTCAAGTTCCGATCATATATTTTCCCCCGCGGAACGCTTGTCGAGACATCGACTTCTTCCTGCTTCTGCACTTCGTTCGTATAGTCTTCGCCAAAGACGATCTGCACCATGCCGAGGCGCACGACGACGATTGTGAAAATAATAAAAGCGAGCAGGAATAATATGTTCAATCTGATGGGGAGCGATTTGCGTTTTTCGGTTTTCATTTTTTTGTTCATCATTAGCATCACCTTTTTGAAATAAAGAAAAGACACCTTATGAAAAGGTGCCAAATCTATTGTAAAGTTTTTTTCGGCATTTTTCTACTATTTTCCCTTGGGGCTTACCTTTTTCCTTCTAAATAATTCGGTTCAGCTGTTTGTTTATGCGCATCTTTTCCGACCGTTTCGCGGACGGGCTCTGTCAGACGGATATCTTTGACGAAATAGTAGATCAGCGTGTGGCCTGCCCCCAGTAAAACGAGGGAAACCGGAATGCCCAAGTCTTCCTTCAGGAGCGACACGAGCAGCAAAAAAACCAAGATCGAGACAATCCGTCCGATGTTTAAAAAAACTTCTCTGACGACAATGTATTCGATCCGCGCTTTCCTGGCATACCTTGCTTTCCCGATCACATCATATGTGAGCGATGAATACGGTACGAGCAATATCGGATAGCCGATCGCAATCGCAACAGCATACAGCAGCAACGTCACATACGTCATATGAAACAAAATCAGAAAGAGAGCGCCGAACAGGACGAGACCGCCCATTAAAATCGCCTTTTTGCGCGCTCCCTTTTTAATAAGCCGCGTTGCGAAATAGTATGCAAAAAAAGAAACAGCTGAATTAATCAAGCCGAACTTCCCCAATGCCAACTCGCTTTTTGTCGTGATAAAGACAAAGACATTGATTAAAAAAACGAAAATCCCTTCTCTCAGCCCCTGAAAAAAATGAGCATTTGTAATGCTGCGCCAATTCGGGTCTGAATTTCGTTCCGTCCAGATTTTTTTCAAAATGTAGCGGCCGCGCGATTCACGCCTCTTTAAAAAAAAGCTCGTGATGACGGCCACTGAAAATAAAGCCAAGGACAGGCTGAAAATCACCGTGTACCCCGTGTTGTCAGCAAGCCTTGAAATGACATAGCCGGCAACAATCGGACCGATCATTCCCGCGCCGGAATTTAAAATGCCGAGAAATCCGTTAAAAAAATCTCTCGTGTCCGGCTCAGTGATTTCAAATGTCAGGACATTAAACGCAAGCCAATAAAATCCATAGCCAATTCCGAGCACACTGCCGAGCAGCACAAGCCGTGATCCCGCATTCTCCCCCGCCAACAGCACGGTTAAATAAAATACAGCTAAAAACGAAACGCCAAACCTGAGGATAAACACCCTGTCGATTTTTTTGGCAAGGCGGCCGGCAAACATAAAGATGATCGGCTGCATCACGACGATCGACAAATTGTAAATGGCCAAATCGACGAACTGTCCGGACTGCTTCCACAGATATACATTCACAAACGTATTGGAAAGGGCAATGCTAAGAGAATAAAGGCCGCCGACTGCAAGCAGCAGCAGGAGGTCCCTGTTTACTTCAACATCGCCTATTATGTTTTTGATTCTGCTCATAACTGACTCCCCTTTACTAATCACCATTAGTCTGTCTCATCAAAAGTCAGTTATGTACTTCAGAGCAAAAGAAACGAAAAACAACCAGACCTGCTTTTTTGCCGATCCTTCAGCAGACGCTTCGCTTCGCGAACAACACATAAAAAGGCCCGCTATTAAGCGGGCCTCCAGCTTGTCGACAAAGCCATAAAAAGTGGCTTGATCGACAAGCTTTTTTTGTTAAAATGTGAGTGAAATCTAGTTTTTGGA